>CAYSIK010000094.1:3097-8960 GCA_964431045.1 uncultured Flavobacteriaceae bacterium | reverse complement strand
ATGGGAAAAACACCATCAACCCACAGACCATTGCATTTGCCATATCATCTTATGTAGGTTCACTAAATAGCTTTAACTCTGATTTCGACCGATATGCAAGGGGAGAAACAGACCTCATTAATGAAAATGTTAAAAAAGGGTTTAATCTGTTCATGGGAAAGGCAGCATGCGGAACATGCCATTTTGCTCCACTATTTTCAGGAACTTTCCCACCTGATTACACAGAATCTGAAAGCGAAGTTCTTGGCACACCGCTTCAATGGCCGGTAAAAAAGCCAGAAGCTGACTTAGACCCCGGAAGGGCAGGTGCCCGGCTAAAGGAAGAGGTAGAAATTTACCGCTATTCATTCAAAACTCCAAGCATAAGAAACATTGAAATAACATCACCTTATATGCATAATGGAGGAATGAAAACACTGGAAGCTGTAATGGATTTTTATAACAAAGGCGGAGGCAATGGCATTGGTTTAAATTTTGAACATCAAACACTGGCATCAGACAAACTCAATCTCAGTAAACAAGAGATTAGCCAGATTATAGCATTTATGAAAAGTCTAACCGATTACCGAGGATTTCTTGATAAACCAAAGACTTTACCCAAGTTCACAGACAGCACTTTGAATTCAAGGACAATTGGTGGGGATTACTGATTGAATTTTCTTTTTCCCGTATTCACCACCGCCTTCAAATCGAAGAGGATGTGATACAATCCGTAATAGGTTCGGTTGATATACAATGAATGTCTGGAACCCCTGGCCTTCTTGCTGTTGCGCACTTCCGGCATATCTATAAGTTTATCCGCAAACTGATATATTCCTGAGAAATAGGTCTCATTGCCAAAATCGAAGGTTTCGCAGGTGAAAGGCAGCGTAAGCATGTTGATCATCTCTTTAAACAGCGGCGTAAAGAAGGCAATATCCGCAGCGGTATCATCGGCGTGCAGCAGTTCAAGTTCCTCAAAAATAGCCTGTGTTTTTACATGGTCTTTGTATATGTTTCTATCAACCAGTTTAAAATAGGGCGTATAGAAACGATCAGGAATTTCCTTTACACAGCCGAAATCAAAAATATTGACGGTGCCGTCCTCCAGAAACAGAAAATTGCCGGGATGCGGATCGGCGTGCACGGTTTTGAGCTCGTGAATCTGAAAATCGTAAAAATCCCAAAGGGCCTGTCCTATTCTGTTTCTAACTTCCTGTGATGGATGTGTTGCCAAAAATTCTTTCAGGTGCAAGCCATCCAGCCAGTCCATGGTTATGATTTTTTCTGAGGACCACTTGGGATAATACCGAGGGAATCTTAGGTTCTCTATGTGTTCACAGGCAGCGCTTAGTTCCATACTGCGCTTCAGTTCCAGGGTATAATTGGTCTCCTCCAGCAGTTTGCCTTCTATTTCATCAAAATAATTGTCGATGTCGTTTTTGCTCATATTAAGCAGTCGAACCGCAAAGGGTTTTACCATGCGCAAATCTGAACCAATGGAATTGGCCACTCCGGGATACTGAATTTTCACCGCCAGCCACTGTTCCTTCTCCTTGGCTTTGTGCACCTGACCTATACTTGCGGCGGCCACAGCCTTTGGGGTGAATTCGTCAAAAAAAGCGGATGGTGGCTGCCCGAATGCCTTACGAAAAATCTGGTTTACAAGTGGTGCCGACAAAGGTGGAGCCGAATACTGGGATAGCTGAAATTTCTCCTGGTATTCTCTGGGCAGAATTCCCCTGTCCATACTCATCATCTGCGCCACCTTAAGTGCACTGCCTTTCAGCGTGCTCAGGGTTTCATAAATATCACCTGCGTTGTCTTTGTGTAGTTCTTCCCTGCTCACATCCGCATTTACCAGCTTTTTGGCATAATGTTTCAGGTAATTGCCTCCCACCTTCACCCCTGCTCCCGCGATGTGTGCAGCACGCGCAATGCGTGTCTGGGGTATTCTCTCCTGCGTTTTCAACGATTATGTAAAAGATTTTTTAGCCCGTTGGAACATAAACTTCCCAAAATCCAGCACCTCATCAAACAGGTTTTCACCCATCAGTTTAAAGCCAATGTTCACGGTCTTTTCAATGGCCGCATCGGTATCTTCAAAATCGTTGGAAGTGTCTTTTAGCCAAAAATTCAGCAAAAACAGGGTTTGAACCCAAAGCCCGTGCTTGAACTGGTCCGAAACAAATTTTCTATCGGCGATTTGTCCAGCGCTGATGCCCGCAGAAACAATACCTGAGGCATAATCCAAAAAGGCATAATGAAAATCCTGTAAGCCTGAATCCATGGGATTTATACCCTTCATGGACTTTTCTGCAAGAAACAGCACATAGCTGCGGTGCTGCATCAGTTCCTGTGTCCACAAGAAATAAAAAGCACTGAGTTTTTCTGCCGCGCTGAATTCACCATACTGAGCATCCGCTTCCAGCTTGTGGCGGGTAGCGTCGAAAACATGCACCCAGAAATAGCGATCCAGGGATTCAAAATTGCTGAAATGCGCAAAAAAATCCGCGTCCGACTTTTTCAGTTTTTTCATGAAAAGGTAAACCGATTCCGGCTTTTTGCCATGCTCCAGCTGATACTGAAGGTATTTTTCCAGCAATGATGATTTATCCATACGTTAACTACGCATAGATAAACCGTAAACAGGCGTTTTTGTTTGGGTAAAACCCTAAAATTTACGCGTACCGGTTGCCTACCCAAACAAAGCGGCGGCTCACATATTCGGGGGTGGTGAAACCGGCATTCCCGCTGGGGTTTCCGCCCGATACGTGAAAATCGCTAAAAGCAGCGTGCTGGTTCACAAATGCGGCTCCGGTAAAGTTGAAGCTCACGGGTGTGAAGGCTGCGTTCATGGCTTCGGCAACCTCCGTTTTAAAGTTGTTCTGCATAGTGTAGCACAGGCAGGTAATGGCGCCCAGTTCAGCGGCAGAAGCAGCAGCCAGATTGAGGCTTTCGGCACTGTTGGCGGTTTTAATTACGAACACGGCCGGTCCAAAACACTCATGTTTCCAAACTCCGGCGTTTGCGGCATCTGTAACCATCACCACAGGGCTTTTCATGCGGGCATCGGGAAACTCTGGATGCGGCACAGGAATGCTATCGAGTGCCACAGTAGTGTGCTTTTTGGCTTCGTCCACCCGGCTCACGGTAAGATCATTCTGAATCGCTCCCAGCGTATACGGCCCCATTTTGGGATTTTCCACCAGGCCTTTCAACGCATTGCTGATTCCGGCTACCACTTCATCAAAGCTCAGATGACCCTCGGCTGTGGCAATTCCGCTTTCAGGAACAAAAATATTCTGGGGGGCGGTACACATTTGTCCGCTATACAAACAGGCACTGAAGGCAATATTGCCAAACACAGCCTGGGCATCGGTCACTGAATCGAGAATAATGCTGTTCACACCCGCTTTTTCGGTGAAGGTAATCTTTCCGGGCATGGCTTCAATTACATCGCCAAAAGCAGAACCACCGGTGTAGTCAATCAACTTCACGTCGGGATGTTCGGCCAGTTTTTTGGTGATAGGATTTGACAAGGTATCCGGGGCCATTTGCACCACATTGGCCGGCAAGCCTGCCTCAGTGAGTGCCTTTTGGATTTCTTCAATAACAATAGCAATGGGCAGAATGCTCTTAGGGTGCGGCTTCACAATCACGGGATTGCCTGCGATCAAAGAGGCATAAAGTCCGGGAACGGTATTCCAGGTGGGAAAAGTGCTGCAGCCAATCACCAGCGAAATACCGCGGGGAATGGGATTGAAATCTTTTTTAATCTGCAAATCGAACTTGCCCATGGGTTTTACCCAATCAACTGAACGGGTAAAACGGGTGAGTTCCTGGTAGGCCAGGCTCAGCACTTCCATGGCGCGGTCATTGGCATGGGGGCCGCTGGCCTGAAAGCTCATCACAAAGCTCTGTCCGGTTGTGTGCATGGTTGCATAGGCGATTTCAAAAAATCGCTCAGATACGTTATTCAACGACTGCACCAGAATTTCGGCACGTTTTTCAACCGATGTATGTTTCCAAGCAGACCATGCGTTGCGGGCATACGCCACCAGGTCTTCGGCCTCATAATAAGGATATTGCACACCCAGACCCACCATCATGTAGGGAGAAACTTCCTCGCCTACCCTGCTGCTATGGGGGTTTTCGGCCAAACCGCTGAAATCGGTGTTCAGGTGCTTCTGAAAGGCTTCCAGACCTTTGGCATTGGCATCTTCTGCATATGCTTTGGGATTTTCCGGGTAAGCAGCATAAAACTGTCTGTTTTTTTGTGCCTCAATGGCTTGCTGTATTTGGTTTTGGGCTTGGGTGCTCATGGTTTGTGTATTATGTATTATGCCTGACCGGTTTGCCCGCCGAAATTCAGCGGAATGGCAGGATTGGATTCATTTTCATCGAGTTCAATTTCTCCAAAAGTATGTTCAAATTTGGCGATATTATCTCCCAGGGCAAACAACAGGCGTTTGGCATGCTGGGGCGCCAGAATGATGCGGGATTTTACTTTGCCTTTGGGTACGCCGGGCATCAGGCGCACAAAATCCACGATGAACTCGGTGTTGCTATGGGTGATGATGGCAAAATTGCTGTAGGTACCATCTGCGATTTCGTCGGATATTTCTATATCGATGGGGGGATTTGCGTTTTCCATAATTGAATATTTTAAATAATTATAACAGCAAAGATACTGAAGGTGCGGGCAAGCATAAAAAAAAATGGTAAGTTTGTATTAAACCAAAAGACACGAATCACGTCTTAAACCCAATGAAAAAACTGTTACTCCTTTCATCGTTCATCGTTTCAACAATGGCATTTGCCCAAACGCCCAACTGGAGCGAACACATTGCACCCATTTTATTCAACAACTGCACCAACTGCCACATTGACGGCGGCATTGCTCCGTTTTCGCTGGTGGGATATGAAAAAGCCGTAGCCTATGCAGGCGATATAAAAAGTGCAACTGCAAATCGTACAATGCCACCATGGCCTGCCGATTTGCAATACCAGCGCTATGCGCATGAACGTGTACTGAGCAATGAAGAAATTGGCGCCATTGCGGCCTGGGTAGATGGCGGCATGCCCAAAGGAGATACAACAAAGGCGCCTGTGAAGCCTGTTTTGAAAAAAGGCGGCGCCATTACCAACCCTACCCGAAACCTCAAAATGCCCGATTATACGGTAAAAACCACCTCAGACGAATACCGTTGTTTTGTATTGCCCACAGGGTTTACCCAGGATCAGTTCCTCACCGCTATCGAAGTTATTCCCGGCAACCTGCGTGTGGTGCACCACGCACTCATTTTTCATGATACAGGCTCAAAACCCTTACAACTGGACGCGGCTGACCCCAAACCCGGCTACCTGAGTTTCGGTGGTACAGGCAGCAGCACTTCCGACCTCATCGGCATTTGGGTGCCAGGTTCAGAACCCTATTTCTTCCCCAACGGATTTGGCATCAAACTGCTTAAAAAAGGCAACATCGTGCTTCAGATTCACTATCCGGGCGGCGTAAACAATGTGGTTGACAGCACACGGGTAATTCTCAAAACCACCACCGCAACCCAAAGGCAGGTGGCTATTCAGCCTGCACTGAACCACAATGCCCCCAATCTGCAAAACGGGCCATTGTATATACCCGCCAACCAGGTAAAATCCTTCAACAATAAATACGATTTACCGGTAGACGTTTCTGTATTTACAGTGGGTCCCCACATGCATCTGATAGGCAGTTCCATCAAGGCATTTGGTGTTGCCCCCAACAAAGACACCATCCGCTTTGTAGACATCCCCAAATGGGATTTTCACTGGCAGCGATCGTATACGTTCCGCAACATCCTAAAACTACCCGGCGGAACCACGCTTCGGGGACAGGCCAGCT
>CAYSIK010000094.1:0-3087 GCA_964431045.1 uncultured Flavobacteriaceae bacterium | reverse complement strand
ACAACAATACATCTTCCAATCCTTTTAACCCCAGCAACCCGCCGCAGGCCGTTTCGCTGGGAGAAGGCACCAATGACGAGATGTTCCTCGTGTATTTTTGGTTTACCCTCTATCAACCGGGTGATGAAAATATTATCATTGATAATGCTGTACTCAAAAATGTGAGCAAAACATCGGTATTAAAAACAGAAACCACCCGCATTTATCCCAATCCCAGTTCAGACTTTGCCTGGGTTTCTGATGTCCGTTTTTCCGAAGGCCCCTACCAATGGAGCATTACGGATATGACAGGAAAAATAATACAGTACGGCAGTGATGTTTTGCAAAGCGGGAAACGCTGCAAAATCAACGTATCCGAACTAACGTCGGGAGCCTACCAGATATCCATTCTGCAAGGCAACACATACTACAGCGGCCGCCTGCTGAAACAATAATTATTTCACGCAGGTAACGGAAATTTCCACCAGGGCATCCTTGGGCAGCCTCGACACCTCCACGGTTTCGCGGGCAGGATAAATTTCATTGGTAAAATAACTGCCATAAATGGCATTCACTTTGGGGAAGTCATCCATGCTTTTCAGAAATATGGTAGTTTTGACAATATGGCTAAATTCCAGTCCGGATGCCGCTAACAGGGCTTTGATATTTTCCATTACCTGTTTGGCCTGGGCTTCTACCCCGCCTTCCGCCATTTGTCCGGTTTCGGGACGAAGTGCAATTTGTCCGGAAAAGTACCAGGTGTTGCCGGCACGCACGCCCTGACTGTAAGGCCCGATGGGCGCAGGGGCATTTTTTGTAAAAATCGTTTCTCGCATGATGGTTTGCTTATTTTTGTGGCTGCATGAAAACAGGAATACTGGCATCAGCAGACAGGCAAAATGCCTGGCCGACAAGCAGCGAAGCCCATTCGCAGATTTCATGGGTGCAAAATAGCCAAGATGCGGCGCATTTCGATGTTTTTATCGATTTGAATTTTGACGCACATCCCGAACGCATTCGAGATTATGCAGGCAACACCCAAACTATTTTCCTGCTGAGTGCTGTGAATTACACCCCTGAGGCCGCCTTGTTTGAGGCAGGCATTCCCTACCGAGGCGAAAAGATTTTCGGCATCAATGCCATTCCCGGTTTTTTGGAAAGAAGCACCCTTGAGATTTCGGATCCGTTTGGTATAAAGGAGGATGTAACCGAGGTGCTGACGAAACTCCCGTTCACCTCCCTTGAATGGGTTAAAAGCCGTGTTGGCATGGTAACACCGCGCATTGTTTTCATGATTATCAATGAAGCCTACTACACCATGCAGGAAGGCACTGCCGCCGCCCCCGATATTGACACCGCCATGAAACTGGGGACTGCCTATCCGCATGGTCCGTTTGAATGGAAAGACAAATGCGGCATTGCCAATGTTTACCGCACTTTGGAAGCCATGTATGAAGATACCAAAGAAGAGCGCTACAAAATTTGTCCGGCGCTGAAAACTGAGTATCTGAAAACAGTTGTACAATAAAGCCTTGCAGGCCTTACAAGGCTAAAACCATCCTCCTTATAAAACCAAAAAACCCCGGTATTACCCGGGGTTCTTTGGTTAAACTACACTGTATGTCACATACAAAACCTTATCGTGTAATCATCATTCTGGCTACTGCGTGTTTGTTTCCGGAGCTAACCTTTACCATGTAGGCGCCATCGGCCAAATCTCGGCCATCCACGGAGAGCGCTCCGCTGATGGTTTGACCTTGCAACTGTTTTACCAGTTTGCCTGACATGCCGGTTATTTCCACAATCACGTTGTTACCGAAAGACTTATCCATAACAAGATTGAAGTGACCATTATTGGGGTTGGGGTAAATGTTGAAAGTGATATTGTCTGTACCCTTAACAGAAGCTCTGTTCATTATCACTTGCTTGGTTACACTGCACTCACAGTTGGGTGCATTTTGTGAACGAGCACGCATGGTTACGTTGAAGGATCCATCCTTCTGGAAGTTATGCTGTGTTTGTGCATTCACGCCGCTTGTTTTCACGGTTCCACCCGTTTCGAAGATCCATGTGTAATCTACCTTGTCTTGCCCGCCTTCCACGCCGGTATTTGCATTCAGCGGGTTTACAGCAATACCGTGGAATCCGTAAGCGTAATCAGTCTTCACGCTGAAGTCACAAGTTCTAGGACCCTCGAAAATATCGAACGTATTGAGAACAAGTGAGTCTGTGCAACCTCCTTCGATTATGGCATACAAGGTAACATTGGGTGAAAACGACTTATTGTAAACATGCACAGGGTTTGTGGAAGTGGATGTGGTTCCATCACCAAAATTCCACAGATAGGAGATTTTACCTTGTGGCCATGTGGTATTGTTGATGAAGGTAGCCGGCGATCCCAAACAAACATCGTTCACGGTAAATGAAGCTTTTGCTTGAATTCCCACTTTTATTTCTTTGGCATAGGTTGCTTTACATCCATTCATCAATTCAACAGAGAAGGTTATTTTCTTGGGACCCAGGGTTGTGAACTGGTGCTGGGGATTTTCAGTAATAGCAGTTTTGCCGTCACCAAAATCCCAGCTGTAGGTCTTAACCGTTCCACCTGCACCACCCACTGTCGGCGTAGTATTGGTGAAGGATGCCGGAGTGCGCGAGCAGGTGGGCGTATTGATAAATGAAGTTTTGGGACTTTCCAGTACTGTAACCTTCTTCAGCAAGGTGTCTTTGCAGCCAAATTCACTTACTACTGAAAGAACTACATTTTTCACACCGGGCGTTGTGAAGGCAAATGCGGCATCATCATCGGTGGAAACCACACCGGGTTCCAGGTTCCATAGGGAACCAAAACTGCCGGTCGCTATGCTGCTCTTATTTTTGAAGGTAAACTTGTCATTGCTGCATGAACCGTCTACCAAATCAAATGCTGCTTTGGGTGTAGGCAGCTGAAATGCCCTTTGTGAAGTTGATGCAATACAACCATTCAGATTAGCAGTCAGGGTAACTACATAAGCTCCTTGTTTGGCATATTTGTACCTAACAATACTATTGTTGCTATTCAGCGTTTTTCCATCACCAAAGCTCCAGGTTGAATTTACTCCGGTTGTT
>CAYSIK010000093.1:5573-9133 GCA_964431045.1 uncultured Flavobacteriaceae bacterium | reverse complement strand
GGTGGAAAAAATGAATAAACAGCTGGGTGATACGCTTATTGCCATTGCGCACCATACATTGGATGGAATGGCACTACCCGGAGATTCTCTGGTAAATGAAAAATTAGATTCTTTCCCATCATCCATTCTCAATCGTTCCGTTCTTCCCTCATCCCATCAGATTGCTTCTGAAGGTACGGGAACCTGGATTTCTGCAGTGCGGATTGCGGCTCAGAAACAGCGCTGGGCCGATATCAATGTGAGTAATATCTCGCTTGATACCCAGGGGCTGCTCACCTGGAAAATGAAGGTGAAAATGCTGGATTTTGTGGCCAAAGAAGATGTGAGGGCTGGCTGCATTGTGGTGGAAGACAATATTCGTGGCAACGGACAGGCCTATGATCAGCAGATTGCCAACAAGTACCTAATTCTCGATGGTGGTTCGTTTAAGGGTAAATCAAGTCCATTGGTGGGTTACTACCACCAAAATGTGCCGGTAACTTCAATAACCGGTATTTGGGGTTCTCCGCTTTCATCTGCAGCTGAGGTTCTTAAGCCGGGGGACAGCTTTGAGTGGAATATGAGTTATCGTTTTGCGAAGTTGCTTAAAAAGGAATTTATAGCAGGAACAGCGCAGTATCTTCCAAACGGAACAGATGTATTCGTTTCAGGAAAGCCAATTGATATGAGGGTTGTAGGCTTTTTGGCGCTCGGCGGGCAAAATGGTGACAGAACTGTTTTGTCTGTCAATCAGTCTAAACTGTGGGATTTGAGTCTTAACAGGAAAAACGTAAGCACAACTGGAATGCGTCTATATCCCAATCCTGCCAGCGGACATACCATGCTTGAGACCGGCCTGACAGGGGAGAAGCAGATATTAGTATTTTCTTCGTCCGGACAAGTTGTTGAACAATTCCGGACCCGTGAATCAAACCTGCTCATTTCAACTTCCGTCTTATCCGATGGGGTATACTATGTGAAGTGTATTGGGGGCGATGGGGTGAAGCAGGTTGCCTTCATCGTACGTCACTGATTTAAAGATATCAGATCCTGAATCATATCAATAGCCTGTTCGGCAGTATGCACAGGCTCCAGACAGGTTTCTCCCAGGCAAACATAAATATGCAGCGTATCGGTTTTTTTACCAGTAAACTGGGGTAAATCAGATGCTGATTCCGCAAATGAAATTTGCGCATGGGCAGGCAAGATGGAGCACATTTTTTGCGCAGCCTGCTGCGAACCCGGACCTGTGCAGGAAACCTGAATAAAGCCTGAGGAAGATGCCAATGCCAGTCGGCCCCAGTTGCTATACCAGCCCGGATATTCTGTCAGTTGCTTTTTTACAAATCCCAGTAAGTCCATGCCCATGGCGGTAAAGCCCGGTTTTTGAAAAATAGTGCCCAGCTTGCAAAGTACATGCGCCATCACAGACACGGAACTGTTTATCACATCGTCGGCAAGGTCGGTTTTTCTCACAATCAGGTTTTCTCCGTCCATCGGGGTGAAGTAAAAAGCGCCGTTTTCCGGATCGCGAAATTTCTGTATGGCTTGCTCCGTAAGTGTTTTGGCAAATTGGGCATATTCTGCCTTGCCTGTGGCCGAATACAGGGAAAGCAAACCCTCAGATATACAGGCATAATCTTCCAGAAAGGCAGAAATGGTAGACTTACCACGGCTATGGATTCGGAACAGCTCATGGTTTTGCCAAAGGTTTTCCCGTATCCAGGAGGCCAGTTGCTCGGCTCGATGCGTGTATTCAGGATTTTTAAGATATAATCCGGCATCCGCCAGGGCCTTTATCATCAGGCCATTCCAGGCGGCAATGATTTTATTGTCAAGTCCCGGACGTGGCCGCAAATCCTGAAAATCACGAAGTTTTTGTTTCACAGTTCTTAGCAGTGCGGTGTAGGAGCTTACATCGATATTGAGTGTCTCCAGCACCTGCAAGGGTGCGAGTTGTCTGTGCAAGATATTTTGACCGTGCTCCCAGTTGCCGTTTTCTGTGCAAGAAAAAACAGTTTTGGCAAATTCCAGTTCTTCTGAACTGAGGCAATGTTCCATTTCGCCATGACTGAATACATAAAATTTGCCCTCTACACCCTCACTGTCTGCATCCAGTGCGCTGCAAAAGGCATGGCCATCATACAGCTCATTCAAGCAAAACTGAATGCATTCTGTGGTAATTTCTTTATAAAGCGGTGCGTCTGAAATAGCGTAAGCGCGGCTGTATATACTGATAAGCTGGGCATTGTCATACAGCATTTTTTCGAAGTGGGGTGCAACCCATTTTCCGTCGGTGCTGTATCGGCAAAATCCGCCTCGGAGGTGGTCGTAAATACCGCCGTTGGCCATTTTTAATAATGATAGGTGAGTGAAATCCAACGCCTCGTCATTGCCGGTTTGCAGGTAATAATCCAGCAAAAATTCATATTGGTTAGGCAATGGAAACTTCGGCACCCGGTTGGCGCCGCCTTCTTCCCAGTCAAAGCCCTCAGCCATTTTCTCATACAGTGCCGGCAATTCAGCTTTACCCAAATAAGCGGAGGACTGCGGTAAAATATCATTCATGCTTTTCAGGCCTCCCATCACTTTTGCGGCGTATTCTAGTGCTTTGTCCTTGTCATGGGTCCACAAACTGTGTATCTGAAGTAATACCTGCTGCCATTTTTCTATAGGGAAGTAGGTGCCTGCGTATATGGGTCTGCCGTCAGGAAGGCAAAAAACATTCAGCGGCCAGCCGCCACGGCCCGTCATCAGCTGGCAGGCATCCATATATACCATGTCGATGTCCGGGCGCTCTTCCCGGTCTACTTTCACATTGATGAAAAAAGTATTCATGAGCTCGGCGGTTTTTTCGTCTTCAAAACACTCTTTTTCCATCACATGGCACCAATGGCAGGCGCTGTATCCCACGCTGATTAAAACGGGTTTGTTTTCCCGCCGGGCCTGTTCCCATAAGCCATCATACCACTCAATCCAGTTTACCGGATTGTGGGCATGCTGTAAAAGATAGGGGCTTCCGGCATGAATTAGGTTATTGGTGTGTTTAGGATTGGCTTTCACGAAAACTTACTGTTATTTTGAACAATGATGCGCAAAGTTCGTTGTATAGCAGCAATCATTTTATGTCTTTTGGGCATTGAAGGTAAATCGCAGTCTTTTTCTCAGTATGTGCACCCCGGCGATACCCTTTTTCGCAAAGGATTTTCGAACTGGCGCGAAGCCCTGGATACGGTTTGGAACAAACTGGCTTCCCGCAAGCCGCAAACCTTGCTCACCTATACCATGCCCGATACGCTTTTTTATGCCGAAACAAGGAAGGGCAGGCCCGAAATGCAGCTTCAAATCATGCATGGATTGTGGGTAGGTTATTGGCATAAGGTGAATAAAAGCTATACCCAAACCTGGAAATCTCTGAAGAAGTCTAAGTTGAGTCTAAACCGTGTGCAAAGAGATACCATCCTGATAACCGAGCTGGGTGATAAAGAAGAAATGATGCGCGTGGAGCAGTATTTTAAAAAATCCGCAACACAGTGGAAGCTTACTTTTTACCTCTGGCAGATTAATGGAAAATGGTTCTT
>CAYSIK010000093.1:3990-5563 GCA_964431045.1 uncultured Flavobacteriaceae bacterium | reverse complement strand
CAATAAGAATTGAGCAGGATAATACCCGAATTCGCTGAGGGATGAATTTGTTTAATGGTGGTGATGGTTGTGCCCGCCTTCTGAGGCTGAAAAGACCATTGTGTTCAGTTTTTTAACCTCGGCTGTTGAGCCGCCTTCTTTCAACAATACAAAAGAATTAAGGGGTACATTGTTGTACACACTCTTTGGAGTGCCTTTCTTCTCCCACAAAATTTCAATGCTTTCAATCTTGTCAGCATCTCCCAGCCCAATTTCCTGTCTTATGCTATTTGCGCCGAAAGTGGCTCCGGAATTTATACTGGCGTATATCTGCCTCTTCAGGCCCTTTTTATTCAGTACATTCACCCTGATTTTTGAACCGTGTGCACTTTTATTTACAGATTTTGCCTGAACTTCAACACAAACCCAATTGCCGGGTTTGGCATTGTTTTTAAACAACACATTTTTAGCATTGTCGCCTTCGTAACCACCACCCATCACGCAATACATATCCTGAGTTCCATTGTTGTCCAAATCGCCAAAGGCAATACCATGTCCTTTTTGCAAATGTCCAACCCCTTTTGTGGTGAGTTCTTCAAAATATTTGCCTTCCACATTTCTGAAGAGTCTGTTGGGTACAAGGGTTCTGAAGTCAAAGGCCCCGGTTCCGATGTATAAATCCAGCCAGCCATCGTTGTCGATATCCCCAAAATTCAGGCCCATGCCATAGGTTACCTTATTTAACTTGGCTTCTTTGGTTACATCTGTAAATGTTTCGTTGCCATTATTCTTGAAGAGCCTTGGGGTTTCAGCAATTACGGGCATTCCTGTGTATTCACGGTAGGCATCTTCACCACATTTTTCCAGTCGGTTAAAATCAAAACCACATACATAAATATCCTCGAAACCGTCGTTGTTATAATCGAAAACGGCAGATGGAAAACTAAAGTAAGGCTCTGTTATACCCGCTTTCTTCGAAATGTCTTCGAACTTGATTTTATACTTTCCGCCACCTTCACGGTTCATAAATAACCTGTTGTTGCCATCTTTTCTATCGCCTCCGTCAGCCAGTATTGACAAGAAGATATCGGGTCGGCCATCATTGTTAAAATCGTGAACATTTACGCCTTTTACGTACCCGAAGTTACCATCAACTCCCAGTTCTTTGGCAATGTCGGTGAATGTGCCGTCGCCATTGTTGTGCCAGAGTTCACAAGGGTAATCATTGTTCCGGTTGTTTTCATTGGCTATAAATAAATCCAGCAAACCGTCACCATCTACATCAGACCATGCTGCAGTTTCTGTTGGGCGAAAATTGACCATTCCTGCTTCAAAAGTTACATCGCTAAATGTACCATCCCCATTGTTGTGGAGCAGGGAATTTGGCCATTCTCCGCCTTTGTCGAGCCATGCACCGCGTAAAATAATTAAGTCTGTAAATCCGTCGTTATCATAATCTGCCTGTTTAGCATTTAGTCCGCCTACAATACCCATTAATTGAGCCGCTTCGGTTTTGTCTTCGAATCCCCCTTTGCCATTGCTCATGTATAAGCGGCACTGATCTGTTAAACCATAGGATGTGCAGAAAATATCC
>CAYSIK010000093.1:0-3980 GCA_964431045.1 uncultured Flavobacteriaceae bacterium | reverse complement strand
ACATCAAGTTTAAGGTCAATGGCTATATCTGTAAAAGGTTCAAAACCACCATTTTTTCCGAAAAGATTTTCGGGGATGCGAAATTTCTCCGGAACTGCCTCAGGGTATTTGCCCAGTGTCATGGCTGCAATGTTCATTAACCACCTGCTGTTCAAATCATTTGGATACTCCTTCAGTATGGCATCATAAGTCTCAAGGGCTTTGGTAGAACCATACACATTTTTATGCTGCCCTTCGGGTTTGATTGGTATTATGCAACTTTGGGAAGTGTGATTCAATACACAATTTTGGGTTTCACCTGTTCTTAAATAACAAACAGCCAGCATTTGCCACAGTTCACTTTTCTGTTCAGAATTCATCAAATCGGTAAATTTCTTATCTGAAAGTAAAAGTTGAAATCCTTTGGCGGCTTCTTCCGATTTTCCTGCGTACAATAATTCGGAAAAATACATTCGGTTCCACATCAGCTCTTCTTTCACGTTTTTGAAAGTAGGAGTGTTTGCCTGCATCTTTGCCAGACGTCTGCTACTGGGATAGAGGTTGTGTCTTAGATCAATATTTTGTCCCAAGCTATCGAGCAGGGCAGCCATTTTTTTATTGCCTTCAAATCGCTTATCATTTCCTTTGTCAGACTTTGAATTACACGCAGTCAGCAAAACTGTGCATGAGATGAAGCAGAAAATTCCACATCTTAAGGTGGTAATTATTGAAAGATTCATACCGTGAAATAACACCTCAACTGCCTAATTTCATAATTTTTTGGCAGAATTTGAGAAAATAACAAATAGGTTAAAAAAAATTTACAAATCTGATACGGTATTCTAATTTATAAACGGCCTAAAATGTTTTTGATAATTCCTGGTCCTTCATAAATAAACCCTGTATATACCTGTACAAGGTTTGCTCCTGACTGCATTTTCTCTAAATAATCTTGCCGGTTAAAAACACCTCCTACGCCGATAATAGGAAACTCAGGTCCCATTTCCATCCTCAGTTTGCTAATGATTTCAGAGCTTATTTTTTTCAGTGGGGTTCCGCTTAATCCACCGGCACCTATGTGTTCCAGTTCTTCCGTTGTGGTTTTTAATCCACTGCGATCAATGGTGGTGTTGGTGGCAATGATTCCGTCGATATAATGTTCTTTCAGGGTCGAAATGATTTCATCCAAAGCTTCATCTGTCAAATCCGGAGCAATTTTAAGCAGAATGGGTTTATGTGAAGCTTGTTTATTTCGCAAGTCCTGAAGTGTATTGAAAAGCTGTCCCAGAAATGCCTTGTCCTGCAATTCCCTTAGACCGGGAGTGTTCGGACTGCTCACATTTACCGCTATGTAGTCCACATAAGGGTAAATGGCGTTGAAGCACTTGATGTAATCATCGGCGGCATTTTCATTTGGAGTCACCTTGTTTTTACCTATGTTTCCGCCAACGATTAGTCCTTCAGGTCTGTTTTTTAGGCGGGCTACCATGGCCTCGATACCTTGGTTATTAAATCCCATACGGTTAATAAGCGCCAGGTCTTTTTTCAGGCGAAACAAACGGGGCTTGGGGTTGCCATCTTGAGGCAATGGGGTAACGGTTCCCACTTCCACAAAGCCAAATCCCAGGTTTTTAAGTGAATGCAGCCAACGGGCATCCTTGTCAAATCCGGCGGCCAGACCGACGGGGTTGGGGAAATTGATTCCCAGTAATGATACAGGATGCTGGGTGTTGCTTCGGTATTGATGCTTTAAAATATTCCTGATGATAGGCAATTTCAGCCCAATGGAAAGCAGATCCATAGCCAGGTAGTGCGCCTTTTCGGGTGGGAACATGAAAAGAAAAAAGCGCAGCAGTCTATACATAAAATTAATGTTTAAAGTGGCGCATGCCGGTCATCACCATTGCCATGTTATTGGCATTGCAGTAATCAACGCTGGCCTGGTCCTTGATACTGCCTCCGGGTTGCACCACGGCTTTGATTCCGGCCTTGTCTGCTATTTCCACGCAATCGGGAAAGGGAAAGAAGGCATCGGAAGCCATAACAGCGCCATCCAGGTCAAATCCGAATCTGCCGGCTTTTTCTATGGCCTGATTCAGCGCATCCACACGGCTGGTTTGACCGGTGCCGCTGGCCAGCAACTGGTTGTTTTTTGCCAGCACAATGGTATTGCTTTTGGTGTGCTTTACAATTTTCAGGGCAAATTCAAGATCTGCATACTGGCTATCTGTAGGGGAAGTGGCAGTAGCGGGTTTCATCTCAGCCCTTGTTGCCAGTCCGCTGTCTCTGTCCTGCACCAGTTCACCGTTCAGCACGGTTCTGATGAGTTTCTGCTTGAATGCGCCCTGATGTGTTTTCAGCAGAATCCGGTTGGTTTTTGCCTGCAAAATCTGTAAAGCCTCAGGGGAGTAATCTTCCGCCAGCAGTACTTCAAAAAACAGCGAATCTATTTTTCGGGCAGTTGCCTCGTCCACAGTAGCATTGAGCGCCAGAATTCCGCCAAAAGCAGAAACAGGATCGCAGGCCAGTGCATCATCCCATGCGGCTTCTGCCGTGGCGCGGGTTGCCACACCGCAAGCGTTGTTATGCTTCACAATCACACAGGTTACACCCTGGTTTTTATCGAAGTCGCGGAGCAGGCACAGGGCACTATCTGTATCCAGCAGGTTGTTGTAGCTGAGTTCCTTGCCTTGCAGCTTGGTGAAAATGGCTTCCAGGTTGCCCCTGAATTCGGCTTTTTGGTGTGGGTTTTCGCCATAGCGCAGAGGATAATTTTTAGCGCCGCCAAACCAGTCTCCAATTTGACGGTCATAGCTTGCGGTGGTATTGAAAGCCCTGCGGGCAAGTTCTTTTCTTTGGGTAATATTCAGGAATCCACTGCCACCGGTGTATTTATCCAGAAACCAGCCATAGTCTGACTTATCGCTGATGATGGCGGTGTGGTTGAAGTTTTTGGCTGCAGCACGGATGAGGGAAACCCCGCCGATGTCAATTTTCTCGATGATTTCCTGTTCTGAACCGCCGGCATTCAGGGTTTCGGCGAATGGGTATAAATCCACAATGACCAGATCAAGCAGGGGAATTTCGTATTGCGCAATTTCCTGCATGTCTTGCTGGTTTTCCCGACGGGCAAGGATTCCCCCGAAAACTTTTGGATGCAGGGTTTTAACACGGCCGCCCAGAATGCTGGGATAGCCTGTAACCTGTTCAATTCCGGTGCATGGGATTCCCAAATCTTCAATAAATTTTTGGGTTCCTCCGGTGCTGTAAAGGGTTACATGGTTTTGATGAAGTGCACGAACGATGGGCTCAAGACCGTCTTTGTAGAAAACAGAAATCAGCGCAGATTTTATTTTGACATCCACACTGCGAAATTAGCTTTGAATGAAGTGGAAAGGGCATGGATCCCAACAAAGGTTTTTACATTTTGTACACAAAACCTCAGGGAGACGGGTATTTCGCTTTGATTTCCTCTCGCAACTGCCGGTTACCTTTCTTGTGGCGGGGTTCAAACGGGCAATGCCTGCATCCGTTACCACAGCATATTCCCCGTTTGGTCAGATAATATTCCGTAAAAACCAGGTACCCGTTGTCGAAGTAATAATCTGAATGCGCCTTTTCAGGCTCGTTTTTACTCATTACTAAGCCTTTTTAGTCCTTGCCGTGGCAGCTCTTGAATTTCTTTCCGCTGCCGCAAGGGCAAGGGTCATTTCTGCCCACTTTCAGCTCATTGCGGATGGGTGACTGCGGAATGCCTTGATGCTCGGGCGGGGGCGTAGGCATGGTAGGATCCTGAGGCATATTCCCTCCAATCTCTTCGCGGCCTGTCTTCATTTTGGGCTCTTCTTTTCTTTTGCTTTCGCGGGCTTCTTCCACGCGGTCTCCACTTTCAATTTCACTGCGGAAAAGCAGTCCCAGCACACGCTGGTTCAAACGATTCAGCATTTGTCCGAAGAGTTCAAAACTCTCAATTTTATAAATCAGCAGAGGATCTTTCTGCT
>CAYSIK010000092.1:0-9189 GCA_964431045.1 uncultured Flavobacteriaceae bacterium | reverse complement strand
CGTACTTGAGTACAAAACACTGCTGATTGATGCAGATCCTCAGGCAAATTCAAGTTCGGGTATTGGATTTGACCCCAAAAACATCAAGCTGGGTTTGTACGAATGCCTTGTGCAGGATATTAATCCCAAAGATGTAATCCTTACCACAGACATTCCCTATCTGCACCTCATGGCCAGCAATATTGACCTGGTAGGTGCTGAAATTGAACTGTTGGAAATGCCCAATCGCGAACGTTTGCTGGAAGGCGTTTTGCGTCCGCTGAGAAACGAATACGATTTCATTATCATTGATTGTTCACCTTCACTGGGTCTGATTACCACCAATGCACTGGTAGCTTCGGACAGTATTATCATTCCCGTACAGTGTGAATATTTTGCTTTGGAAGGCTTGGGCAAACTGCTCAACACTATCAAAATTGTGCAAGGACACCTTAACCGGAACCTGGAAATTGAAGGCATTCTGCTTACCATGTACGACGGACGTCTGCGCCTGTGCAATCAGGTTGTAGATGATGTAAAAACCCATTTTCAGGATATTGTTTTTGAAACCATCATTCAGCGTACCACCAAGCTCAGCGAGGCTCCCAGTTTCGGAGTACCGGTGCTGTTCCATGCCGCAGACAGCCGTGGCAGCATGAATTACCTGAATCTGGCCAATGAGATTCTCGAGAAAAACGGATTTATCAAACCGGTACAACAAAACGTAAACCCCGAATTCACCACCTCATGAGCAATCCTATCAAAAAGAAAGGCGGACTCGGAAGGGGTTTAAGCGCCTTGCTGGAAAATGCAGAAACCGACATCACATCTAGAGAAACCAGGCCTATTGGTGCGGTATCGCAGATACTGCTAAGCCAACTGGAAGCCAATCCTTTTCAGCCGCGTACAGAATTTGATTCGACCGAACTGGAAGAACTCGCAGCATCCATCAAGGTACATGGTGTTATACAGCCCATAACCGTAAGGAAAATGGGGTATGATAAATACCAGCTCATCAGCGGCGAAAGACGAACCCGAGCCTCAATCCTTGCAGGCCTGGAGCGCATTCCTGCCTATATCCGTATTGCCAACGACCAGGATATGCTGGAAATGGCACTAATCGAAAATATTCAGCGCAGTGACCTGAATGCCATTGACGTGGCCATGAGCTACAAGCGCCTTCTTGATGAATGCAGCTTAAAACAGGAAGAACTGGGCGACCGCGTGGGTAAAGACCGAACCACGGTTAATAATTACCTGCGTTTGCTGAAATTACCCGACGAAATTCAGGCAGGTATTAAAACCGGAAAAATCAGCATGGGCCATGCGCGAGCCATGATTAACATGGAAGACATTGCCGAACAGCTGGAGCTTTACCATGCCATTATCGATGAAAATATGAGTGTGCGCACTGTGGAAGCCCTGGTAAAAGATAAGAAAAACGGTACCCGCTCGGCTGTTTTCAGAACCGGTGGCACAGACTGGGATCCTGAAGTGGACAGGATTACCGAACAGTTTCACAAATTGCTGAAAACCGCTGTACACCTGAAAAACAATCCCAGTGGCAAGGGCAAAATCATCATTTCATACAAGAACAGAAGTGATTTGGAACGGATTTTGGCGATGATGGGAGGATCCTGATTTATGCTTTTTCGTCTGGTTGTTTTATTTGGTTTGACATTACTGTGGAACACGGCAAAAGGACAATCCGATACCGCCATAAAAACAGATAAAAAAACCTACCACTCACCCACCAAAGCCGCAATTTACAGCGCTGTCATTCCGGGCGCCGGACAACTCTACAACCGCAAATACTGGAAATTCCCGGTGGTGTACGCCGGCATGGGCGCCAGTGCTTACCTTATGCTCGACCAGCGTGCAAGAATGCGTAAACTTAATCTGCAATTTGAAAACGCTTATGCCATCAAAAAAGATACAATCCTTGATGCCAATCTGATTGCGGAACGCGACAATAATCGCCGTATGCGCGACTTCGGCATCCTTGCTATGACAGCAGTTTATGCGCTTCAAATCATCGATGCCACCGTGGATGCCCACTTTTTCAGGTTCAATATTGACCAAAACCTCAGTGCGCGTATCCACCCAAGTCCGGCCCGGCTTTTTACCGTTACCTATAGCCTAAAATGAGCCGAATTGAACAATTGTTAGCCTTCCTCAAGGAGAGCCCGGAAGACGCTTTTCTGAATTATGCCCTGGCAACCGAATATGTAGGCCTCGGTGATGATGATAAAGCGGAGGTCATTTTTAGAACATTGCTGGAATCAAATCCGGATTACATTGCAACTTATTACCATCTGGGGAAGCTGATGGAGCGCAAATCCGAAAAGGAAGAAGCAATATCAATATACGAAAAAGGAATCGAAAAAGCAAAAAAATCGGGAGAAAGGCACAGCTTAAGCGAACTGCAAAGCGCCCTGCTGGAGCTGCAATACGACTGATATTATTAGTTTCCGAACAGCAACATACCGCCACCGGTAAGCAGCATATTCACAATGGCCAGAGGAATCATGGCTTTCCATCCAAGGTGCATCAGCTGATCATACCTGAAACGAGGCAGGGTCCAGCGAATCCACATGAAGGTAAAGATGAAGAAACTTATCTTTAGGAAGATGGCAACAATCTGCAATACCGCAAGCAGATTCTGACCCTCAATCAAGTGCATTCCGGGGAAATTGTAACCGCCAAAATACACACAGGTCATTACTGCACTACTGATAAACATATTGATGTATTCGGCAAACAGGTAAAAGCCCAGTTTCATGGACGAATATTCGGTATGATAACCACCAATCAGTTCGGTTTCGCATTCGGGTAAATCAAAAGGAGCGCGGTTACACTCGGCCAGTGCGCAGGTAAAGAAAATGATAAAGCCCAGCGGCTGGTAAATGATATTCCACTGCATTCCGCCCCATCCGCTCTGCTGCTGCACAATCTCGCGAAGGCTCAGGCTTCCGCTCATCATGATTACCGCAATCAGGGCAAGGCCCATACCCAGTTCATAGCTGATCATCTGGCTACTGGCACGGATGGCTCCGTACAGTGAATATTTATTATTGGAGGCCCAGCCACCAATCATGATGCCATATACACCCACACTTACGATGCCCATGATATACAAAATCCCGATATCAACATCGGCAACCTGCAGCTGAATGGTTCGTCCAAATAACTCCAGGTGGCTTCCCCAGGGAATAACTGCACTGGTAATACAGGCGGTTATCATGGCAAGGCCAGGACCTAAAATAAACAGCCATTTTTCGGCATTTTTAGGTATCAGTTCTTCTTTGAAAAACATTTTACCTGCATCGGCGATGGGCTGAAGTATACCAAAAACACCTGCTCGGTTTGGACCAATACGATCCTGTAAAAACGCTGCCACTTTGCGCTCACCATAAGTAAGATAGGTGGCAATTCCCAGGGTAATGGCCGTAAGAATCAGTATGAGTATGCTCTTTTCGAGTAATAATGCAAAATCCATATCAAGCTTTGTTCAACAGGGGTGTATGTTCGGGAATGGGTTCTTCGTATTTGTTGGCACTGATTACCGAATGGCGGTCGATGTGGCGCGGGCCTTCAATCACCCAATCGGCTTTTTCTTTTTTATCAAAGCGGCATTCGTTGCAGATGAATTCCTTTACCTCACCAAATTGATCTTTACGAGCGGTAATGCGGGCAATGTCATCGCCAATCATCCATGCCACAGCCTTACCACTGCATTTCTTGCAATCGCGGTGTGCGTCCATCGGCTTGGTGTACCAAACGCGGCTGCGGAAACGGAAAGTTTTATCGGTAAGGGCACCTACGGGGCAAACATCAATCACGTTACCAATAAAGTCATTGTCCAGCGCATTTTGAATGTAGGTGCTGATTTCTGCCGCATCGCCGCGCTTCATTACACCATGCTCACGCTGATTGGTAAGCTGATCGGCAGTATAAACGCAACGGTAGCAAAGGATACAACGGGTCATATGCAGCTTTATATATTCACCGATGTCAATCTTATCAAAGGTGCGGCGTTTGAACTCATAGCGGGTTTTCTCCAGCCCGTGTTCAAAAGCCAGGTCCTGTAAATGGCACTCACCGGCCTGATCGCAAATGGGACAATCCAGCGGATGGTTGATGAGCAGAAATTCTACCACACCATGCCTTGCATCGTTTACACGCTCGCTTGTCTTGTTTTTTACTTCCATTCCATCCATCACAGGTGTGCTGCAGCTTGCAACCAGTTTGGGCATGGGGCGCGGGTCTTTTTCACTACCCTTGCTCACTTCTACCAGACAGGTACGGCATTTTCCGCCACTGCCTTTCAAACTGCTGTAATAACACATGGCAGGTGGTACCACATCGCCACCAATGATGCGCGCAGCATTAAGAATGGTGGTTCCCGGATCTACCGCTATGGTCTTTCCGTCGATGGTTACGTTGATTTTTTCGGTCTGTTCAGCCATTTTTTATTCGTTTATACGGTTGCGGGTTCAAAGGTTTTTTCTGCAACCAAACCATAATTTCTTTCCATACAGGCCTTGGGTTCATTTACGTGCCATTCAAACTCCTCACGGAAATGGCGTATTGCAGCGGCTACAGGCCATGCGGCAGCGTCGCCCAGCGGGCAAATGGTATTGCCCTCAATTTTGCGTTGAATATCCCAAAGTAGGTCTATATCTTCCATTTTACCATGGCCGTATTCCAGGCGGTGCAAAACCTTTTCCATCCAGCCGGTACCTTCACGGCAGGGGCTGCATTGTCCACAGCTTTCATGGTGGTAAAAACGGGGAAAGTTCCATGTATTGCGCACAATACACTGATCTTCGTCATACACAATAAAACCACCCGACCCCAGCATGCTTCCGGTAGCAAAACCACCATCAGCAAGGCTTTCGTAGGTCATAAGCCTCTCCTGGCCTGCCGCAGTTTTACAAACCAGGTAATGCGGCAAAATAGGCACAGAAGAACCTCCGGGAACACAGGCTTTCAGTTTCTTGCCATTTTTAATGCCACCGCAGTAGGTATCGCTGTAGATAAATTCCTCCACGGAAATATTCATTTCTATTTCATATACGCCGGGTTTGTTGATATTGCCACTGGCAGAAATCAGCTTGGTACCTGTGCTGCGACCAATACCAATCTGTGCATAAGCATCACCGCCCTCGTTCACAATGGGAACAACAGCGGCAATGGTTTCTACGTTATTTACCACAGTTGGGCGCTGCCACAAACCTTTTACAGCCGGAAACGGTGGTTTCATGCGGGGGTTTCCGCGCTTACCTTCCAAACTTTCAATCAGCGCCGTTTCTTCACCGCAGATATAGGCACCGGCACCGGGGGTTACAGACAGATCCAAATCAAATCCTGAGCCCAGAATATTTTTACCCAGCCAGCCGTTTGCATAGGCTTCGGCTATGGCTTTTTCCAGAATACGCAACACATACATGTATTCGCCACGAATGTATATGTAGGATTGATTGGCACCCAGCGCAAAAGAAGACAATATCATGCCTTCAATCAGCAGGTGCGGTATTTTCTCCATCAGATAGCGGTCCTTAAAGGTTCCGGGCTCACTTTCATCAGCGTTGCAAAGCAAGTGACGGGGAACACCTTCGGGTTTGGCAATAAAGCTCCATTTCATTCCGGTAGGAAAACCGGCTCCGCCCCTTCCCCGCAATCCTGATTTTTTCACTTCTTCCACAACATCCTCGGGAGACATTGTTTTCAGTGCCTTTTCTACACTGCGGTATCCGCCGTTTTTGCGGTAAACATCGTAGGTGTGTATTCCTTCGATGTGTGCGTTTTCCAAAAGCAATTTTCTAGCCATGCTGTTTTTCCTTGGTTTAATTACTCCCCATATAATTGGCCGCGGGATTTGCCCGGTATTGTTCAATCAGTTCGTCTATTTTGGCTTCCGTGAGATGCTCATGGTATTTCTCACCGGCCTGCAGCATGGGTGCATACCCACAAGCGCCAAGACATTCAACTGTTTTGAGGGTAAATACACCGTCAGCAGTGGTTTCGCCGTCTTTGATACCCAGTTTATCCTCTATATATTTCACAATGCGCTCGGCACCTTCAATCATGCAGGGTCCGGTGCGACAAACTTCCAGTTTCACCTTTCCCACCGGCTTGGTATCGTACATGCTGTAGAATGTAGCAACTTCGTAAACTTCCACCGGATTCAGGTGAAGCAAACGTGCCACGTAATCCATCACGGGCACCGACAACCAGCCAAATTCTGCCTGGGCCAGGTGCAGCACCCTGATCAGGGCACTTTTTTGCATGCCTTCCGGAAACTGAGCCGTTATGCGCCCTACTTCCTTCAAGGTTTCTTCTTTAAAAGCGATTTGATTTTCTGCTGTTTCCACGATAATTCAATTAAGCGTCCAGTTCTCCGGCAATTACATTCATACTGCTCATTGTCAAAATGGCATCGCTCAGCATGGCGCCTTTTACCATTTCCGGATATGCCTGATAATAAATGAAGCACGGCCTGCGAAAATGCAGACGGTATGGGGTTCTTCCGCCATCGCTGATCAGATAATAACCCAATTCTCCGTTGGCGCCTTCCACTGCATGGTACACTTCCCCCACAGGTATTGGTGTTTCGCCCATCACAATTTTAAAATGGTAAATCAAGGCTTCCATACTGCGGTACACTTCCTCTTTGGGTGGAAGGTAAAACGAGGGGACATCTGCATAATGTTTGCCTTCAGGCATGCCATCCAGCGCCTGCTGTATGATGCCCAGGCTCTGCCTGATTTCTTCCTGCCTTACAATGAAACGGTCATAGGTATCGCCATCCTGACCCACGGGAATGATAAAGTCAAAATCACCGTAGCTGCTGTAAGGATTCATAACACGAACATCATAGTCCACGCCGGCGGCCCTCAGATTGGGACCGGTAAAACCATAGCTGATGGCCTTTTCAGCCGATATCGGTCCCGCTTTAATTACGCGATCCATAAAAATTCGGTTGCGGGTGAGCAGGTTATCAAACTCCTGAAACTTGGCCGGAAATTCCTTGAGAAACTTTTTTAGCTTGGCCATAAACACGGGTGAGAATTCACGTTCAAATCCGCCTATACGGCCAATATTGGTGGTGAGGCGTGCGCCGCACACCTCTTCGTACATTTCATAGATTTTCTCGCGCTCCTGAAACACGTAGGTAAAGCCGGTTAAAGCGCCCGTGTCCACCCCGATTACAGAGTTGCACACCAGGTGATCTGCAATACGGGCAAGTTCCATGATAATTACCCGCATGTAGTCCACCTTTTTGGGAACTTCAATACCGGCGAGTTTTTCCACGGTCATGTGCCAGCCTATATTGTTTATGGGTGATGAACAATAGTTAAGGCGGTCTGTAATGGGAGTAATCTGATTGTAGGGCCTTCTTTCGGCCAGTTTTTCAAAGGCGCGGTGAATATATCCGATGGTCGGTTCGCTGCTGATGATGCGCTCTCCATCCACCTTCATCACATTTTGAAATACGCCATGGGTTGCGGGGTGTGTCGGACCCAGGTTCAGTGTGGCTATTTCGCCGTCTATGGTTTCGGTGCTGACAAATTTGTCAGGGTTGCGTGTGTCTAACTGGCTCATCTTCCAAAGAAACTATCATCTTTATCATCGCGGGTTTCATCCTCCAAAGCATACTGCTTGAGCAAAGGATGATAATCCATTTCGTCCATATTGAGAATGCGTCTCAGATCGGGGTGACCGATAAACTGCACTCCGTAAAAATCAAAGGTTTCGCGCTCCATCCAGTTGGCACTGTTGTACAGGCTTGTCATGGAAGCGATTTCCGGTTTTTCAGCATTCAGAAAACACTTTATTCGCATGCGAAAATTCTTGGTCCAGCTGTGGAGATGGTACACCACGGCAATTTCACGTCCTTTATGTTCGGGATAGTGCACGGCACACAGGTCAGTCAGAAATTCCATTTTCAAATCAGTGTGGGATTTCAGCCAGCCGATAATTTCGGTGTTTCTGTCTGCCGGAATTTCGACATTGAGCATACCATACAGCACTTCCGATTGCAAAACCGCATCGCCAAACGCTGAAGTCAATGCCTGCAATACATTCTCGTTATTCAGTTCGGTCATACTCACTGGGTTTCGATGTTATAGCTTTCCAACATCTTTTTATACTCATCGCTGTTTCGGCGGCGCAGACTTTCGTTACGTGCCAAATCCTGAATTTTCATCACACCCTCAATGATTTGTTCGGGGCGGGGCGGACATCCGGGTACATAAACATCCACAGGAATAATCCGGTCAATCCCTTGCAACACGCTGTAGGTATCAAATATACCACCGCTGCTGGCACAGGCGCCTACGGCAATCACCCATTTGGGTTCAGCCATCTGATCGTACACCTGCTTGAGAACAGGTCCCATTTTCTTGGCAATGGTACCCATTACCATCAGCAAGTCTGCCTGGCGGGGAGAAAAACTCAGACGCTCTGACCCAAATCGCGCCAGATCGTAGTTTGAACCCATGGTTGCCATAAATTCAATCCCGCAGCAGGATGTCGCAAAAGGCAGCGGCCACAGAGAATTGGCACGCGCCATTCCGATTACTTTATCCAGTGAGGTGGCAAAGAAACCCTGACCTTCAATCCCTTCTGGCGCATCAACCATTTTTACCATAATCTTATGATTTTTTTAAATAGTATTTTATTTCTCCCACTCAAAAGCACCTTTTTTCCATACGTAAATAAATCCCGCTAGAAAAAGCGCCACAAATGAAACCACAGCTACAAAACCCTCTACACCCATTTCTTTAAAATTTACCGCGTAGGGGTAGAAAAATATTACTTCAACATCAAACAGCACAAATAAAATTGCCGTGAGAAAATATTTTATGGATACCGGAAAACGGGCATTGCCCTGTGTTTCAATACCACATTCGAAGGTTTCTTCTTTTTGTGTTGTTTTCCTCTTTGGTCCCAGCAGATGAGACAAACCCAATGCCAGTGCTACAAAGCCAATGGCTACTCCGGTTTGAATCACGATGGGCAGATAACTTGATGGGCTGCTCATACCTTGTTTAGCGATCACAAAAGTAATGCATTCATTGCGGCTTTTGTTTGCGAAACAATCCACATTTTTCACGGATTACTCACATTGAGCGCTGATTTATCGCTTAACACAATATACGAAAAAAAACGTTAATTTGCAACAAAAATCGAAAACACATGAGA
>CAYSIK010000091.1:0-9208 GCA_964431045.1 uncultured Flavobacteriaceae bacterium | reverse complement strand
ACCCGCGACCTCCGCCGTGACAGGGCGGCATTCTAACCAGCTGAACTACCGATCCGTTAGAACTCTTTGTTCACCATTCTTTCGAACGGGACTGCAAAAATAAGACATCCTTTCAAATTGTCAAATACCTACTGAAAAAAATAATTTACGTACAACCGGAAATCTGATTTCATGAATTCGACACCTTCTAATTTGTTTTTCCCAAAAATTTTCCGTATATTCGTTATCCTATGCTCGCTCCCTTTCTCATTGTTCTGTTCATTCTGATACAGGACAGGCGCAACGCCAACCGATAAACTTTTGCCACCGCGCAAAGTTTGCGTATTTTCGCAGTTCCCATCATGAAGAAACTTCTCTTTATTGCTTCACTGGCACTGGCATCCATGCCCGCAGCCGCCCAGCACAATGACCTGCTCTGCTACCATGCCGATCCCGGAAGACACGAACGCAACCGCAATGTGGATATCATTCACATGAAACTGAATGTGGCATTCCTGCCCGCGCAAGGCACCGTACTGGGAACCGTTACCCACCAGTTTCGCTGCCTCCAAGACAACATCGACACCATTTTCCTCGATGCCCCCGGCATCATGGTCGACAGCGTGTGGCTGAACGGAAAACCCATCACCTTTCGCTACAACGCCGCCGGACTGATATGCAATACCAACCTCAAACAGACCTACAACGGCCAGCATACCTTAAAAATAAAATACACCGCCAAGCCCAAAAAAGGCATCTATTTTATTGGCTGGAATGTACCTGAAATTGATGATCCCGTGCACCAGACCCGACGCCAGATTTGGACCCAGGGCCAAGGAATCGACAACCGCCACTGGATTCCCATGATTGACGACCGCGGCGACAAATTTGTTACCGAAGTGCAGGTGACTTTTGAAAAAGAATACAACGTACTCTCCAACGGCCAACTGCTTTCCAACAAGGAAAACAAAGACAAAAAAACCCGCACCTGGCACTATAAAATCAACAACCGCCACGCAGGATACCTGCTGATGCTGGCTATCGACAAGTATGCCATCAAAAAAACCACCACCAAGCGCGGCACACCCATCCAGTTCTGGTACTATCCAGAACACCCCGAAAGGCTTGAGCCAACGAGCTTATATAGCGAGCGCATCATTGAGTTTCTGGAAGATGAAACCAGCGTAAAATATCCCTGGGGAAGCTACAGCCAGGTAATTATTCAGGATTTTATGTTTGGTGCCATGGAAAACACCGGCGCCACCACCCTGGGTGATTTTTCATGGGTTGACAGCCGTACTTTCCTCGATCGCAATTACGTTACCACCAACGCCCATGAAGCCACCCACCAGTGGTTTGGCGACCTGATTACCGCCCGCAACGATGCCGATCACTGGCTGCAGGAAAGCTTTGCAACCTACTATCCTGGTTTGTTTGTGGGCTCGGTTTACGGACCCGACGAAACCGCCTGGTATTTCCGCGGCAACATGAATGGCGCGATCGCCGCAGGCGAGAAAAACAGCCTGCCTGTGCGCAACAGCGAAGCCGGCAGTGCGCGTCATTATCCCAAAGGCGCATCGGTGCTGCATATGCTGCAGCATGTGATGGGTCGTGACAATTTCCGCAGGGGCATCAAACTGTACCTCGACCGCCACGCCTTCGATGGTGTAATGACTGTCGATCTCGAGAAAGCCATGCTGGATGCCACCGGTATGAACATGGACTGGTTCTTCGATCAGTGGATTTACCGCGGAGGAGAGCCCCACTACCGCGTGAGCAGTCAAACCACGCCTACCGGCATCGAATTCACGGTTGAACAAATCCATAAAATGGAACCTACCGTGGGTACTTTCCGTATGCCCGTTGATTTTGCGGTTTACTACGCTGATGGAAGTGTATCGCGCCACACAGAAATCATTGACAAGGCCTTCCAGAAAGTAGTAATTCCAATCCCTGCTAATAAAGCCGTTGCATTCACATTGTTTGATGAGGGAAGCCACATCCTGAAAAAAGTATCATTCATCAAAACCACTGATGAACTGCTTTCTCAGCTTTTGATGGCAAGGGATATGCTGGATCGCTACGATGCACTTATTGCACTGAACAAAACCCCAATCGAAAAGAAAAAAGACTTTCTGCTAAGGGCCTTCAATATTGAGAAGCACAAAGCCATGCGGGCAGAAATAGCCAGACAACTTTTACAAACCGGCGACGATATTGATTTCGCTACCAAAGCTTTTGGAACCAGACAGGTTGAGGTTCGCAGGGCCGTTATCGATGTAATGCCCGTTAATGACAACACCCTGCCCATTTTCGAAGCCGCATTGAAAGACAGCAGCTATTTCATCATTGAAACCGCCCTGTTGAAACTTTGGGATGCCGTACCCGACGAAAGCAAGAGAACCCGCTACCTGCAAGCCATTGCCGGACTTGACGGATACACCCACAACCTGAAAATTCGCTATCTGGAACTCAGCACGGAAGTTTTCCCCGAAATGAAAGGCAATGCCATCATGATGCTTACCGACTATTGCAGCGACAAATACGAATTCAGAACCCGCGTGCTGGCCATGCAGGCCTTGCAGCGCCTAAACCTCTGCAACGATGCCGTGGTGAAAAATCTGTATACCTGCATACTGAACTTCAACTCCAGACTGGCAGGGCCTGCCAAAGAGGTGTTGCAGTATTTCAAACAGCAATCTGCTTTCCAGAAAACACTGAAAAGCACCCTGGAGACCGGCGATTACACAGCAGAGCAGAAAAAAACCATAAAACAAACCATAGGCTTGTAAATATGGCACGCGCTTTGTAACTTTACAATTATGAAGCCCGCCAAATACATCTTTCTCGCTCTGTTCATGCTGGTGGTTTTGCCTGCCCGCTCAGGCGACATACGTATGGGCATTACGCCCAATCCTGCAAACAATCAGGTAACGGTAACCATAGAAGGATCCAATGCCGGGGCGCTGTTGCACCCTGAAATGTACACTGTGTTGGGAGAAAAAGTAGCCTCGGCGCAGTGGCGCCGTGAGGGCAATACTTTTATTTTAAACACTTCGGGCGTTCCCGACGGGATTTATCTGGTAAAATATGGTAATGGAGATCAGGCTATTGTGAAAAGGCTGAAAATCCAGCATCAGTAAACGCCTAACTGCAGCAGCTGCCAATATTTTTTTGCTATTTTCTGCCCAATTCTTTTTAAGTTTGGGAGATATTGCATTATTTAGCGTTTTATTTAGCACAAAAAGGCATGATGAGGTTTCAAAAGACCAAGGTAAACAACCCTTTCAAACTGAAAAACTACACCCCATTTGGTTGGATTCTTGCAACCGGAATGGCCATAGGCATAACACTGTCGGGTTGCGGAGGCGCAAGCTACAAGGAAGCAATGAAGCTTTACGGGCAGGGATATTACGGACAGGCGGCAGAAATGTTTGAGGCCGTGTCCAAAAAAGCCAAAGATAAAAATCAGAAAAAAGACGCGGTTTTCTATGCAGCCGAAGCCTATCGTATGAACAACAACTACGAGAAAGCCAACCGCCTGTATGAAAAAGTACTGAAAACCGACCCCAAAAACACCCGTGCCCTGCTGATGCGTGCCAACATGCTGAAGAAAATGGAAAAGTACCGCGAGGCTTCGGAAGCATATACTACCTATCTGCAGGAAGTTCCCGGCGACAGCATAGCCATTAACAAAAAGGCAGGTGCCGAACTGGCACTGAGATGGACTCCGGACAGCTCGCGTTTTGTGGTTGAAAACTTCAAAGTCGCCAACACCAAGGAAAACGACTGGGCACCAATGATTGCAGACAAAAAAGATAAACTGCTGTTTTTCTCATCCGACCGCGAAGGTGGCAAAACCAAGCGTATTTACGCCGGTACCATGAACTTCTGGAGCGATATATGGTACATTGAAAAAACCGGTAAAAAGAACAAAGAAAAGTGGGGAACGCCTGTATTTGTTGAGAAATCGAGTACCAAGTACAATGAGGGCGGCATCACCTTTGACTCGCGCTACGCGAACATGTACATGACCCAGTGCGGTGGTTATGACGGCAAGGCCGAAAAATGCGCCATTTACCAAATGAAGAAAGTTGGACAGGATTGGGAAATGGGCGATCCGCTGGACTTCTGCAAATCCGACACAGCCCATAGCTACGGTCACCCTGCCCTGTCACCCGACGGCACCAAAATGTATTTCTCCAGCGACCGCAATGGCGGCTTCGGCGGATTTGATATCTGGGTGGTAAGCTACAGCAAACGCTCCAAGTCATGGGGAGAACCCGTTAACCTGGGCCCTATGATCAACACTGCCGGAAACGAGTATTTCCCTTACATCAACGAACACAACAACCAAATTTACTGGTCTTCAGACGGATTGCCCGGCCTGGGTGGCCTTGACATTTTTACCGCCATTCCAACGGGTGAAATTACGGTGTGGAATGAGGTAGAAAACCTTCGTGAGCCCCTGAACAGCGGCGGTGATGACTTCGGTATCACTTTCGTAAACGAATTCAAGGATGGCAAGGATGAAGGTTATTTTACCAGTAACCGTGGTGACCGCAAAAACAATGACGACATCTATCACTTCACCGTAAAACCCCTGGTAATTACCATTCGCGGTGTGGTTACAGATTGCAATACAAAGAAGACGCTGCCCAACGCAACCATCTACATTACCAACGACAAGGACACGGTTAAGCATGTACTGAAGGCCGATGCCATGGGTGGTTATTTCCAAACGCTGAAAGCCAACTACAACTATACGTTGCAGGCAAAATACCCTGAAGAGTATTATTTCGACGGAACCCCTGTAGGCCGCACTACCAAAGGCATCAAGTTCAGCACCGAACTCATTCAGGATTTCTGTCTCAAAAATCCGCTGGATGAAATCATCACCCTGCCCATTTTCTATGACCTGGATTCGGCCCGCATACGTCCGGATGCAGCACGCGTACTCGATACGTTCGCAAGAAATGTATTGGCAAAATACCCCAAACTGAACGTGGAACTGGGTTCACATACCGACTGCCGCGCCAGCAAGGAATACAACGAAAGACTGGCAGGTCGCCGTGCAGACAGTGCTGTTTCATACCTCGTTCGCATTCACAAAGTTGACCCCAAGCGCATTACTGCCAAAGGTTATGGTGAAACCAAACTGACCAACGACTGTAAGTGCGAAGGTGCTGAAGTTGCAGGCCTTACCCCCTACTACGACTTTGTAGATTCAACAGGTGTTCGCAAAAAGACGCGCAAAGCCGTTATTACCAAGGATGACAGGGGCAACGTAATTAAAATGGAATACCAGGATTACATGCCGCAGGAAATCAAGGTACAGGCAGGTAAATACTACGTACCCTGCGATGAATTCCAGCACCAGCAAAACCGCCGTACCACCGTTCTCTTCTCGCGCGAAGGCCTTTCTTCCCGTGTGAAGGTGGATACCAAAATTGACGGAAACAACACCAACGGACCGGGCGCTGACAAAGCCAACCCCAACAAACCCAATACCCCAGCAAAACCTGCCATCGACGAAAGCAATGCTGTTAAGGTGCGCATATTCAAGCAGGGCAACAGTAACATGGTATCGGCTATGGTGATGGAAACCGAAAGCGTTCAGTTTGCTTTTGACCTGATTGGCAAATACACTGCGGTTCCTGCCGAGGTAGCAGCACAATGGATGAAGTCAAAACTCATCAACAAGGGAATGTTCCTGGAAGGTGAGAAAATCAAAGCCGGAGATGTAAAACTCCCCAGCAACAAGTTTGAAGTTCCTAAAATCACCATAGGCTCTTACGTAGTTGAAAATGTGCAGTTCACCATTACAGACAAAGTAGAGCAGCCCACCCTCGGAAAGAGCTTCTTCAAGCCCTTCAAGGCTGAATCCTACAAAACCGAAACAGAACTGGTATTGATTCCTAAAAAGGCACCCAAGAAACCCAAAGAGGAGCCTGCCAAAGACGAAGAAAAGAAGAAAAAATAATTGGTAGCAACACCCAAAGAAAAAGGCCGCATTAGCGGCCTTTTTCTTTTTATCACAAGGACTACAAAATAGCCCTGCGTATTTTTAAAAGCTTCTGCAGCAAGGGCTCCAGCTGATCAAGCGGAAGCATATTGGCACCGTCGCTTTTGGCCACTGCCGGGTTGGGATGGGTTTCAACAAATAAGCCATCGGCACCCACAGCAATTGCCGCCTTGGCAATGGTTTCAATAAGCTGAGGTTTGCCGCCGGTAACTCCGCTCTCCTGATTGGGTTGCTGCAGGCTGTGCGTCACATCCATCACCACAGGAACACCCATGGCGGCCATTTCCGGAATATTGCGAAAATCCACTACCAGATCGGTATAGCCGAAGCTGTTGCCACGGTCTGTAAAAATCACATTGCCATTGCCACTGTCTATGCATTTCTGCAGCGCATGTTTCATGGCGCCTGCGGCCGCAAACTGCCCTTTTTTAATGTTGATACACTTTCCGGTTTTGGCCGCAGCCACCAGCAATTCGGTTTGCCTGAAAAGAAAAGCGGGAATCTGCAATACATCCACATAGGCGGCCGCAATTTCAGCTTCGTGTGATTCATGGATATCCGTGACGGTAGGAATACCGAAGGTGCGCCCCACTTCTGCGAGGATCTCCAGCGCCGGGATATCGCCTATACCGGTGAAGGAATCGATGCGGGAGCGGTTGGCTTTGCGGTAAGAGCCTTTGAAAACAAGGGGAATCTGATAGGTATCAGACAGAGAAACCAGTTTTTCTGCAATCTGAAAAGCCATATCGCGGCCCTCTATGGCACAGGGACCTGCCATCAAAAAGAAATTGCCCGAATCGGTATACTTCAGGCCGGGGATGCTGGGAGTAGGCATGATGCAAAGTTACACCCTTAGCACCAATCCGCGTCAGTTGCTGAAAAAGCTGTAGCTGCTGCGGTTTCCGTTGCGGTCCATCCCATCAATGCGGATGCGGCCGGTGGTAGTTTCCATGGCACTGATAAGATCTTCGGCCTCTGTATAGCTGCGTCCGTTAAACTGCAGGATGATAAATCCTTCCCGAAGCCCCATACGGGCAATATAACTGCCCTGTGCAATGTTCAGCAGCCTGATGCCTGATGTTATCTTATATTTCCCCAAATCGGAGGCGCTAAGGGGCTGAAAATCGGCTCCCAGCACCTTGCTGTTTACCGCACCCTTCATGGTCAGTGCGCGGTTGTCTTCCTTGCTGATGAGCTTTAATGTCACATTTTTCTCTTCCCCGTTTTTCCACAAAACAAGCCTGGCTTCATCTCCCGGGCGCAGATACGACAGGTATTCATCATACAGGGCTTTGGAGGTTGTGGCATAGCCGTTTACCGAAAGAATAATGTCACCCTTCCGAATTCCCGCTTTCCAGGCGGGGCCGTCTTCCAGCACTTCCCCCACTTCTACGGCCTCCTGCGTCAGTTTGGCCGCTGTTGTTTTGGCTGAGGTCAGATCCACGATATCCATGCCCGGCAGGGCGCGTTTCACCACACCAAACTCCACCAGATCCTTCACGATTTTCTTTACAATGTTTACCGGAATGGCAAATCCGTAGCCGGCATAACTGCCTGTATTGCTCTGAATGGCCGTATTGATACCAACCAGCTGTCCGCTGGTATTTACCAGTGCCCCACCGGAATTGCCGGGATTGATGGCCGCATCGGTTTGAATAAAGCTCTCTATCGGGAACTGATTCTTTACAATATTGATATTGCGGCCCTTGGCACTGACAATACCTGCGGTGACCGTACTGGTAAGGTTAAACGGATTGCCCACGGCCAGCACCCAGTCGCCTACCTGCACATCATCGCTGTTGGCCATCACAATGGCCGGCAGATTTTCGGCCTCTATTTTCAGCAGAGCCAGATCGGCACCGGGTTCGCTGCCTACTACTTTGGCGGTAAATTCCTGTTTTTGTTTGTTAAGCACCACCGTTATCTTGTTGGCATTGGCTATCACATGGTGGTTGGTGACGATATAGCCGTCCTTGCTCACAATCACGCCACTGCCGGTAGAGGTGGCCTCACCGCGGCTGCCAAACGGATCAAAATCCCAGAACCAGCCGAATGGACTTTGCATCTGTACTGTACTCTGTGTTTTGATAAACACCACAGAGGGCGTACTGATGGCAGATGCCTTTACAAAGCCATTGGGCAATTCTGCCAGATTGACATTCCTATAGGAGCCTGCCGGCATCTGAATTTGGGCATGCTCATTTTTTACGGTTTGCTTTACAAACAGCCAGGCGCCGCCAAAGCCGCAGGCAAGGGGCAACAGCACCGAAAATAGCAGGGTTGCAGGGATTCTTTTTTTCATGGTACAAAAATCAATAACAGGTTATTAAGCAAATAACAAAAAATGTGCCTGATGGATTTGGGATGTTTATCTTTGTATCTCATGCGTTTAACCGGATATTTTATTTTACTGTGTGTTGCAGGATTGCTTGCAAATTGCAACCGCGAATGCCGCAACCTGTCCAACACCCAATCAGGAGGTATTGTGAAAGCATACGAATTTGGGGATTGCTTTCTCTACACAAGTTTGGACAGCCAGGTAGTGATTGACGATACAGGCAAATGGACGGCATTTAAGCAGAAGTACCTGAAATACTGCGACACCCAGAAACTGGAAAACATTGATTTTTCGCAGCATATGCTGGTGGGATATAAACTAAAGGTATATGCCTGCAATGTGGCCTTTCACCGCAAACTGATTATCGACGACAGTGCAAAAACCTACACCTACAGCATAGAAATGGAAACCTGCAAGGGCTGCAATTCGGAACTGACCAGCCCCAACTGGGTGATTATGCCGAAGCTGCCGGTGGGGTATACGATGTTGTTTAGGAATAAGTTGAGGTAACGATTGGTCTATTAGTTTATTGGTTTATTAGTTTAATGGTTTGTCTGTGGCGGGTTTTCGCGAAGTGAGACCAAGCACAATTCGGCATCCGCATCTGTGTTCCGGCCAAACATATAGAACAAATGATGGTTGCCAACAAAAAGTTACAATTATGTAAACCATATGTAAACCGGTCAATACAGTCAACTTTATTCAGGCATGGACAAACTATACACTGTCAACTATAAACTGTCAACTAAAGAAGGTTACTCGCTCGCTGCTCTCGCTCGTGAACTTTAGGGGGGAGGCTCAACCACAAAAGCCTGGGCTATCGCCCCGGTTTTTATTGTTCCGCCCTTCACCTTCAAGCAAGCTTG
>CAYSIK010000090.1:0-9234 GCA_964431045.1 uncultured Flavobacteriaceae bacterium | reverse complement strand
TCATGTTCGCAATCTGAATCTTATGTTCTTTGATACTTACACCCAGATTCAATGCTGCACCTACGTAGTATTTACCCTGCGCAATCCAGCAGTTTACCCCGGGTGTTTCCCCTGTTTGTGTGCAGTATACACTGTTGTGGTATTGTTGCAGCAGAATGTCAAAACCGGCAAATGCTGAGCCGGAAGCATAAATGGTCAGTTTACTTTCGGAATAGTTGCCTCCGATATCACATTTTAGGTTGGCTCCCAGAGCAAAGCCCACACCCTTTGAAATCAGTTCTGTATTTCGTTCAAAAACCACATTCCCACCCACAGATTTTTGAATAATTTCCGGCAAAGGGGGAGCAGGGAGTATGTAAGTACCAGCCATAAAGTAGGCCGAAGCGTCTGCATTGAATAATTTAGGCACTATTGCCCGAACTGCAAGCATATGCTGACTATTCCCAATCCATACGTACCAGTTTGTCGGTGCAAAAAACAGGTTCATTTGCCCTGCAAAACCGTTATTACCCTTACCGGAAAGCCCCATACCTGCCGACTTCGTATTTACATAAACACCAACATCCGCTTTGTAAGTTTCTTTGTCAAAATCAAGGATTATTTCGAGGGCCCCGGCAACATTGCCTGTGGGTGTATATTGTGCAACCCACTGTTTGGTATTGGTAACTCCGCAAAGTGCCCTGCTTTTTTCTATGAAGCTCTGTTGATTTAGGGGCGTCAGTTTGTTGAAGAAATTAGCCACGCCCACCATACTGATAGCCAATAACCCACCGTCCTTGTGAAACTGAATTTCAAGTACAGCATTACTTTCAAAAGCCCCCTTGGCAGTGCTGTTTAAAAAAACGCCTGCACGCAATCCCATCCCCGCCGTGGCATCGGGAACATAAATTCTGCCGTTGGCGCTCTGACCATAATTTTCTGAAGGTGCTTTTTCATTGGGTTTCAAAACCCGCATTCTGTACCACGCTCCACCCAGAAACCCATTCAGGGAAACAGCCGGAGCAAGTGGGATACCTTTCCCGGAAACATTTAGGGATGCATCAAAGTACCAGTAACGGTTCTGATTTACATTGCCAAATATCGCCGAACAGGAACCCTCCACCTTCTGGTTAGCCAGTTTTACGCCAAAATTTATTGCCCCGCTGAAGCCATCACCATAAACCGGATCATTACGCATCATGGAAATGCGACCATTGAATCGGATGTTGGCGATTTCTGCCCTCAGCGCTATGTCATCAAGCCTTACCCTTACAAACAACCATCGGTCTGTTCTCTGTTCGCTTTTAAACGCAGTAATCACTGCAAACCGCGTGCTGCAGCCGATTTTCTCCGACAGATTTAATCCCAAACCAAACTGTATGTGTATTTGATCATTTTCGGTGCGCGCACCCACCGAATGAATCATGACAGGAAAACTGCTGACACGTTGGGTTGGCTCGCCCGAACGGGCTATCCCCAGATACGCTATGGATAATTTGGGAGCGGTATTTGAAACGGACAAACCCTGAAAGGCTATCCCATTAAAACCTGCAGCAGGCGATTTTTCGGCATTATTGCCTGCAATTGAAATACTAAGTATTCCATGCAATAATGCTTGAGCCTTAATCTCTCCACGAACACTGCCTAAATACACCTGACTGCCCGGATCCAGACGTACTTTGCCTGCCTTTAGCGCCGGAAATGAAAGGGTATCACGTGTAAAAACCCGGAAACTATATTCATCTTCAAACCCAAGCAGCGCATGGTATTGAAGGTACTGGGTATCGGGCAAAACGGGAAGCCCAAGCGGCCCTGAGAGTTCAGCTTTTGAAAGGCAATTTCGATAAAATGAAATGCCGGCTTTGTTTATGCCGAACCGCCAGCCGGCTAAGTTGCCTTTTTCGGGCGACAGGATGCGCTCGCCAGTTATGTTTCCGGAGAATCCGTTTTCATCCAGAATAAGGTTGCGGAATGACAGCGCAGCAGACAAACTGTCTGATGAAAACTTTTTTGGAAATAACAATTTCCCCTCAGCCAGATAAATCCCCTCCCAGGAAGCATCAAAACCGGGATCGCGGTAGTTTTCAGGCAGCTGCATACCTTCGGCATTCATATCTCCACTCAAATCCAGGGTAGCTTTTGAAACATTAAAAACGTAACCATCAAAACCCTTTATCTGAAAAGGATTCAGGCTTATACTCACCAGCATTTCATCCCATGATTTTACCTGTAGCTTTATCCGTGATGTTAGCGCACTGTCGGACATGGGTTTCTGCTTTGCATCCACTGGCACAAGCACGTTGTTGTTGATTCTTGCTTCGGCGGTAATACCGAATTGCTTCAGCCCGCTGCAATCAAACTCGGCCCAGGTTTGGTTATAACCACCCATAAAATTTACGGTGGCGGCCCAGCCCAACCGCAATAGGATATTGCTCATGAGCTGCATGCGAACCGGTCCGGTGAGACCTTGTTTAAAATAAAAATGGATGTTATCGGTTTTAAAAGCCACCAGCTGATTGCTTCTTCCGTCTCGGAAAGCCATACCTGCACTGAATTCTGCCCTGTCCGGTAAAATATCTATATTGTAAATCAGGATGGCAAACCGAAGGTCTTTATTCTGCGGCAGTAACAACACTTCACCGCCGGGGCGGGCATAAAAAGCCGCTCCGAGTTCATCTGCTACAGCTCCCCGCTCTGCCGCGCTGCGTATGCGCATTTCCAGAGAATCGGCAGGAGAAAGCGCAGCAAAAACAGATGTGCTAAAATAAAAAGCACATAATAGCAGGGCGCTATACCATCCGCGTAATTGCATCGTACAGAACCCACAAATAAAATAGCTAAAAATCGTAATAAAATGAGTATAAAGTACTAATTTTTAGGGCAATTACATAAAAAAAGCCCCGTCATCCGGGGCTTTCTTACTGTCAGATTTTTTTAGCGGCAGCCGCTCAGCAAATCGCGGTATTTGGGGAAAGGCCACTCGTTGTCGTCAATCATGCTTTCCAGCGCATCGCTGTATTCGCGGATGTCGTCAAACAAAGGCTTCACCTTTTCGCAGTAGGCAATGGCGCGCTTGTGGGCATCTTCAATTTTGTTTGCTTTGGAACGCTCTGCGGTCATGGCTTTGTTGGCTTCGTGCAGTTTGTTTACCAGGCTGCTGATTTCGGAGATAATCTCGTTCTGCGCTTTCAGCGTTTCCTTCTTCTGCCCAATCTGCAGCAGGGTTTGTACGTTATCAGCCAGTCGTTTCTGGTAGTTGATGGCAGCAGGCACAATGTGGTTCTGCACCATTTCATTGATGAGACGGCCTTCTATCTGCAGGCGCAGTATGTAGTTTTCGAAACGAATCTCCGTGCGGGCTTCCAGCTCTTTGTGGCTGAAAATGCCGTTCTTTAACCCACGCTTCGCTGTAGCCGTTTCCGCCGAACAGCACCTTCTTGCTGTCTTTCATGTAGCCCTGCAACACAGTTGTGATGGCGGCTTCCGTTTTGGTTCCCTTTTTCGCTTTGAGGGCTGCATCCACATCCTTTTTAAATTTAATGAGCTGGTCGGCCACAATGGTATTCAGCACGGTCATGGCGCTGGCACAGTTGTCGCTGCTGCCCACGGCCCTGAACTCAAATTTATTGCCGGTGAAAGCAAAAGGCGATGTACGGTTTCTATCCGTATTGTCAAGCAGAATCTCGGGGATATTGGCAATTTTAATGCTGGCATTTCCCTTCCCTGCTTTGGCTGTGGTTTTGGTACCTTCAAAGGTATCCAGCACGTGCTCGAGGGTATCGCCCACAAACACCGACACAATGGCGGGTGGTGCTTCGTTGGCACCCAGGCGGTGGTCGTTTGCTGCGGTTGCAATGCTGGCGCGGAGCAAATCGGCGTGGTCGTATACAGCTTTAATGGTATTGATGAAGAAAGCTAAAAACTGCAGATTGTTCTGCGGATCGGCGCCTGGAGACAGGACATTCACCCCGGTATCGGTAATGATACTCCAGTTGTTGTGCTTACCGCTGCCGTTGATGCCTTTGAAGGGCTTTTCGTGGAAAAGCACTTTCAGACCGTGTTTATCGGCCACGCTTTCCATCACATCCATCAGCAGGCTGTTGTGGTCAACTGCCAGGTTTGCCTCTTCAAACTGAGGTGCGCACTCAAACTGAGCGGGGGCAACCTCATTGTGGCGGGTGCGCAGGGGAATGCCCAGTTTGTGGCTGGCTTCTTCAAAATCGGCCATAAATGCAAGAACGCGGTTGGGAATGCTTCCAAAATAGTGGTCTTCCAGCTGCTGCCCTTTGGCGGGGGAACTTCCCACAAGGGTGCGGCCTGCAAGCATCAAATCAGGGCGCTGGTGGAAGTGAGCCTCATCTACCAGAAAATACTCCTGTTCCACACCCAGGCTGATTGTACAATCTGAAACCTTTGGATCAAAATATTTACAAACGTCGGTAGATGCCTTGCGAATGAGCGCAATGGCTTTCAGCAGCGGCGCTTTGTAATCCAGGGCTTCGCCTGTGTAAGATACGAATATGGTGGGAATGCAGAGGGTTTTGGCACCTGCCTTCTCCATAATAAATGCGGGTGAAGAGGGATCCCAGGCCGTATATCCGCGGGCCTCAAACGTATTGCGGATACCGCCGCTGGGAAAACTGGAAGCATCGGGTTCCTGCTGTACGAGGGCTTTACCACTGAATTTCTCCACACCTTTATCGGTAGCCACCGGTTCGAAGAAGCTGTCGTGCTTTTCGGCGGTGGTTCCGCGCAGGGGCTGAAACCAGTGTGTGTAGTGTGTACAACCTTTGTTCAAGGCCCAATCCTTCATTCCGGACGCTACTTCGCTGGCCAATTCTGCAGAGATCGGATGGCCTTCGCGCTGCGCATCGGCAATAGCTTTCACAGCGGTTTTGCTAAGATACTTTTTCTGGGCTTCGGGACCGAAAACATTTTCGCCGAAGTAATGAGAGATGAGGTGTTTGTTAGCCACGGGTTATGTTGATTTTTGTATTAAGATTAACAGAATTGTTGCTGCAAAGTTCGCCACACGGACTTGCTGTGCGAAATGGTATGTGTTCATAATTTTCCATAATTAATACACCATGGTGTAAGTGCGACACTATGGGCTATACACACCTTGTTGACAGATTATTCACAACTTGTAACATGCTGAAAAAAATTGGCATCAACCCGCGTAAATTCGCCCTCACTTTATTCAAATGGGGCATTCTCGCATTGACAAGTTATCGGCAGCCGGCCTGCTGGTTACTTTAGGGATTATTTACGGCGATATCGGAACTTCGCCATTGTATGTAATGAGTGCCATAGTAGGTGATAAACCCATAGATAAACTAACTGTTCTGGGTGGTATCAGCTGTGTTTTCTGGACGCTAACCCTACAAACAACCATAAAATATGTAATTCTGACACTCAGAGCCGATAACAAAGGCGAAGGAGGTATTTTTTCACTTTTCAGTTTACTGCGAAGAAGGTTTCCTTACCTAATTATCGGGACCATGATTGGTGGAGCCATGTTACTGGCTGATGGAATTATCACCCCACCTATTTCTGTATCTTCAGCCATAGAAGGTCTAAGAATTATCTATCCAGACATAAAAACGGTGCCCATTGTCATCGCAATTATCACCATTATTTTTATTAATACTCAATAACAGTATGAATACTATTATCAAGATTATGAGAACAATCATTTCTATAATATCTAAAGAAATAAAAAAATGATTAATTTTTTAAAATATTGATGATATATAAAGAATGTTGTGGTTCGGAATGCTGTCTGTACTGGGGGTTTCCAAAATCATTGAAAATCCAGATGTGCTAAAAGCGATTAATCCCATTTACGTTGTCAAATTTATCAGCAGCAGTAAAGAAGCCTTTGTCCTTTTAGGAGCTGTATTCTTATGCACGACCGGCGCAGAAGCGCTGTATAGCGATCTTGGACATTGCGGAAAGAAAAACATACGGATTACATGGATTTTCGTAAAAATCAGCCTTTTGCTCAACTATTTCGGTCAGGGAGCTCACCTACTGGGGCTACAAGGGCAAGTTATCGGAACGAAAAGCCCTTTCTATGCCATCATGCCTGATTGGTTTTTGCTCATAGGCATTGGTATTGCCACCATGGCTGCAATCATTGCAAGCCAGGCACTGATTAGCGGTTCATTTACGCTTGTTTCTGAGGCAATCCGCCTGCATTTCTTCCCAAAATTTACTGTAAAATATCCCAGTGATATTAAAGGTCAGATATACATACCCTTTATCAATACAGCATTGTTGGTTGGATGTGTGGCTGTGGTCCTATACTTCAAAGAAAGTAAAGCCATGGAAGCTGCCTACGGATTGGCAATAACCGTCACCATGCTCATGACATCCTTGCTATTATTCTATTATTTAAAAATGAGGCGTTGGCCATTGATTATTATCTGGATGATTATGTTAGTGTTTTTAAGCGTTGAGAGTGCATTCCTTTTGGCGAATCTGGCAAAATTTACACATGGCGGTTATGTTACTGTCATTATTGGTATCGTCATCATGGCATTTATGTATATTTTTTGGAAAGGCGGACAGATAAAAAGTCGTCTCACAGACAATGTTTCACTATCGAATTTCAGAGATAAACTAAGGTCATTGAGCCAGGACACCACCCTGCCCAAATATGCAACACATCTCATTTATTTAAGTAAAGCCAAAAATGACGATGAGGTTGAGACCCTTTTATTGCAGAGCATTCTTCAGAAAAGGCCAAAAAGAGCAGATTTCTACTGGTTTGTGAATGTGGATGTAACGGATGAACCTTATACGATGGAATACAAAGTGACAACCATCGAGAAGAACGACATTTACAAAGTGCGTTTCAAACTGGGTTTTAGGGTGCAACAGAAGATTAGTTACTACCTGCGCCTTGTTATTCAGGAAATGCTGAATAATCATGAAATTGATCTGGATCCCTATTACCATGCTTTTTCAGACAAAAGATACCTGGGAGATTTTCGCTTCGTCCTGATAGATGAAGAAGTTACACAAGAAAATGAACTCCCTATATTGGACAATATGGTTCTAAATGCCTACGGCAAAATGAAGTTTCTCGCGGGAAGGCCGGAAAAGTGGTTTGGTCTGGATGAAAGCATGGTTACCAAAGAACTTGTTCCTGTGATTATCAAACGCTCCAAAGATGTGAAACTAACAAGAATACGATGAAGAAACTTATTTTCTGCATTGTTGCCGTGATTGGCGGGCTCAGTGCAAGTATTGCGCAGAAACAACCCTTCACCCTGGAAGATATTTTCCTGAAAGGAACATTCAGGACAGCGGGCATTTCCGGCTTTAACGTGATGAATGACGGACTTCACTACACGGAACTTATTTCCGAATCCAACGGTTGGCCCAAACCCGGTACCCCACCGCCTCGCTGGAGAATCATCAAACGTAAACTATGGACCGGCGACAGTGCGGCTGTGATTCTTAAAAGCACAGAAACCGCCGTGGATATGATGCCTGACGGCTACATCTTTTCCAAAGACGAAAAATACCTGGTACTTACCGCAGCCACGGAATCTATCTACCGGCACAGCACCAAGTCCCTCATTTACCTGGTGGATCTTACCACCGGAAACTCCATTAAAATCAGCGACCAGAAAGCCATGTATCCGCAACTGAGCCCCGACAACCGCTATCTGGCCTATGTGCGCGACAATGACCTGTTTGTTTTTGACCTGAAAAAACAGGTGGAAACAGCCGTTACCTCAGACGGATTGAAAAACAGCATCATCAATGGCGCGGTTGACTGGGTTTATGAGGAAGAATTCAGCATGAGCCGTGGTTTTGAGTGGTCACCGGATGGAAAACACATCGCCTATTACCGTTTTGATGAAAGCGGCGTGAAAGAATTCAGCATGGACATGTTTACCGGTCTTTACCCCGATCAGGAACGCTGGAAATACCCCAAGGCTGGTGAAGACAACTCATTAGTAGAAGTGCATATTTACGAACCGGGCACCGATAAAAGAGTGAAAGCAGATATTGCACAAGGCGACCAGTACCTGCCACGAATTCAGTGGACACAAGTACCGGGACAGCTGAGCATACAATGGCTGAACCGCACCCAGAACGAATGGAAACTATTGTTTGCCAGCGCCAAAACCGGAGCGGTTACAACGGTTTTACATGAAAAAAGCAAAACCTACATTGATATTCACGACAATCTCTATTTTTTCAAAAAAACACCCGGATTCATTACCACTTCTGAGAAAAATGGTTTTAACCACATATATCGTTACACACCGGCCAAAGTTCTCAATCAATTCAAAGAAACGGCTATTACAAACGGTAGGTTTGATGTGCTCGGAATCAATTATGTAAATGAAACTACGGGCACTATTTATTACAACAGCAGCGAAGTTTCAGCCACCGAAGACCATTGCTACAGCATTGATTTTAATGGCAAAAAGAAAAACAACCTTACGCCTGAATCTGGGCATCACGGTATTACATTCCTCAACGGCGGGAAATACTATATTGATGCGCACAGCCGTTTTGGAGAGCCTGCAAGATTTGTTCTGAAAGAAATTACCCCGGATGCAAAACGGGCTCACAGTCCTGAAAGGGTTTTGGAAGACAATCAAATCGCTAAAAAAACCCTTGAAAACTATGCCTTCGGCAAAAGCGAATTTGGCGCTGCCATTGTTGACAGCGGCGTTATGCTGAACTACTGGATGATAAAACCCCATGACTTTGATCCGGGTAAAAAATATCCCGTGCTGATGTTTGTGTATGGGGGACCGGGCGCCAATACCGTGCGCAACAACTGGGGTGGACGCAACTATTTGTATCACCAGTATCTGGCACAGAAAGGATACATTGTAGTAAGTTTTGACGGACGCGGAACCGGCCACCGTGGTGAAGCCTTTAAAAAATGCACCTACCTGAATTTGGGCAAGCTGGAACACATGGACCAAACCTCCGCAGCTCGCTGGCTGGGAAAACTAACATACGTGGACAACAGCAGAATTGGAATCTGGGGCTGGAGTTTTGGCGGATATATGAGCAGCCTCTGCATAACCAAAAGTGCCGATGTTTTCAAAACAGCCGTGGCAGTGGCCCCCGTCACCAGCTGGCGTTATTATGATAATATTTATACAGAACGTTTCCTGCGCAAACCTTCTGAAAACCCCGCCGGATACGACGACAACTCTCCGATTCAGTTTGTGAAAAACATTAAAGGGAATTATTTGCTCGTACACGGCACCGGCG
>CAYSIK010000089.1:0-9428 GCA_964431045.1 uncultured Flavobacteriaceae bacterium | reverse complement strand
AAGAAGCGGTGGAGGGTGGAGAGATACGCACGGTATTGAAGCTGCATCCCGCCCTGGCGCCTGTAAAAGCCGCTATTTTGCCGCTTGTGAAGAAAGATGGCCTGCCCGAAATGGCCGAGAAGATTTACAACGACCTGCGTTTTGATTTTAAACTGTACATAGAAGACAAAGACAGCATCGGAAAGCGCTACCGCCGCATGGATGCCATTGGCACGCCTTTCTGCATAACCGTTGACCATGACAGTATTGCCAATGAGGATGTCACCATCCGACACCGCGATACCATGGAACAGCGTCGCGTGAAAGTATCCGAACTCCGCGATATTCTTTCCAAAGAAACCGGCATGTCTGCCCTACTGCAAAAATTAGCCTGAATTTAAAAAATGATAACCATCGATCAGTTCAATTTCAGTGGTGAGAAAGTTCTCATCCGCGTAGATTTCAATGTGCCGCTGAACGCCGATTTTCAAATCACCGACGATTCGCGCATCACAGCAACCCTGCCTACAATCAATAAAATATTGGGTGATGGCGGTTCTGTTATCCTGATGAGCCACCTGGGCCGACCCAAAACCGGACCGGAAGACAAATACAGCCTGCGTCATATTCTTGCGCATTTGTCAGACTTGCTGGGCAGAAATGTGAAGTTTGCCACGGATTGTATCGGTGCAGAGGCTGCGGCCATGGCTGCCGGACTGGGAGCGGGAGAGGTGCTGCTCCTGGAAAACCTGCGTTTCTACAAAGAGGAAGAAAAAGGCGACCGCGATTTTGCCAATAAACTGGCTTCCATGGGAACATTTTGTGTAAATGATGCCTTTGGAACCGCACACCGCGCGCATGCCAGCACCGCTATCATCGCGGATTTCTTTCCGGGTAAAAAGGCATTCGGCTATGTAATGGCCCGCGAAGTGGAAAATGCCGATAAAGTGATGAAGGCACCGCAGCGTCCGTTTACGGCCATTGTGGGTGGTGCCAAGGTTTCTGATAAAATTCTGATTGTAGAAAACCTGCTGAATGTGGCGGACCATATTATCATTGGCGGTGGCATGGCCTATACGTTTTTCAAAGCGCAAGGCGGCCAGATAGGCAAATCGCTGTGCGAAGATGAGCGACTCCAAACCTGCATAGAGATTCTGGAAAAAGCCAAAGCCAAAGGCGTGAGCATTCATCTGCCTTCAGACTCGGTGATTGCCGATAATTTTACCGCCGACGCCAACACCCAAAACTGCGGCAGCAACGCCATCCCCGATGGTTGGATGGGCCTGGATATTGGAACTGCGGCCTGCAATGATTTTAAAAATGTGCTGCTGAACAGCAAAACCATCCTCTGGAACGGCCCCATGGGCGTATTTGAAATGGATGCCTTCAGCACCGGAACCCGCACCGTGGCCGAAGCCGTAGCCGAAAGTACGCAGAACGGCGCCTTCAGCCTAATTGGGGGTGGCGACAGTGCGGCTGCTGTGCACAAATTTGGCTTCGAAGACAAAGTAAGTTACGTGAGCACCGGCGGCGGCGCTCTGCTGGAGTATTTCGAAGGCAAAACCCTTCCAGGCATTGCCGCGGTGGTGGGGTGAAACGTTAGAGGTCCCGCTTTTCTTCCTCGCTCAAAAGATCACATTGCTTTAGAAAGACCTTCATCACATCCCAAATGGGGTGCTTTTTATCAAGGTGCGCCATAATCCAAGCTTTGTCCTCCCTTGAGTGTGAGGTGATAGCCAATATGGCAGGAGCCCTGCTCTCGAAACTAAACCGTAAAAAACGTACTTCCAGATTCTGGGGAGAAGAAGATACCGCCTTGTTAAACAGATTAGCCGCCTCTTTTCCAAGCGTATAGCGGGTTGCAGGGTTCCAGCCATGCTTAGCCTGCAAGGCCTTCCCCGTAGCGTGGTATGCCATAAAAATGCCATTGCTGCCATAATTCTTGGTGATTTTGACCAACTCATCTGCTTTTGCAGATTGCTCCACAGCGAGTTTATAGGTATTACGGATGGTAGATATTTCTGTATTCCCGGAAAACAATAAAACGCACAGGCTAAGCCACAACATGGAAATTTAACAAGTAATGTGGGAATACTGTTTTTATAGCCAGCCCCTGCGGCGGAAAAAGAACAGGGTAGAGATGGATGACAATACCATAAGGCCAATGGCAAACCAAAAACCGTAGCGCCAGTCAAACTCTTCGGTAAATTTGAAATTCATACCGTAAATGCTGGCAATAAGCGTGGGTGGCATAAAAATTACTGAGGCTACCGTAAATATCTTAATGATTTTGTTCTGCTCAATGTTAATCAAACCCAGAAATGTATTCTGCATGTATTCCAGGCGCTCAAAGTTGAACTTGGTGTGTTCAATCAGTGAATTGATGTCTTTGATAACTACGCGCAGCCTTTCGTATTCTTCGCCCACAAACTCCTGGCTTTTCAAAATGGCAGAGAGCACACGCTGTTTGTCTATCACATTCTGACGAATCACCATGGTTAATTCCTGCAAGCGAGAAATGGTCAGCAGTACATCCTCATCGGGGCCCTTGTCAAATGTAAGTTCCCGGCTGAGCTTGCCCACCTGACGGCCCAGGTTTTCCAGCAAGTCAGCATCGTTGTCTACATCGGTTTCCAGCAGCGAAGTCATGATTTGTTTTCCGCTGTGGAATAATCTGCCTGACATTTTTATTTTCTTTACGCAATCCGAAAAGGTACCCAAATCCGCATCGCGGTAGGTAAAGAGTACATCATCCTGAAGTATAAATGAAACCGCATGCGATATAAATGCCTCGCCGCTGTTGTCAAATTTCAGGAAGTTGCTGTTGGCAATAATTTCATCATCGGTTTCAAAATATCGAGATGAACTCTCGATTTCAAGCTGCTGCTGTCTGCTTTGGAACTTAAATTCGAAGTGGGCTTCTACGTCGCTGATTTCAGCGGGAGTGGGGTTCTGAAGGTCAATCCAGATAATATCTTCCTGGCTTTCCAGTTGGGAAAGAGCCTGCACCTTGTGCACGCGGTTCTGCCTTCTGTAATAAACCCTCAGCATGGTAATATCGACTACTGTCTCCGTCCATTCAGCGAATGTGGCAGCAAAGTTAGGCAATTAAATGCCGTTTTCAGGCATTTACATCATAAAAATGGAGGTTGGGTCGGAAATTGGTCCTACAAGCGTCCGAATAGACTCTTGATACGGAGTTCCATTACACCAAACAGGGCTTCTCTGAAGATCTTGGTGCTCATTTTACTCACCCCCAGTGTGCGGTCGGTGAATATGATGGGAACTTCCTGGATTTTAAAGCCTTTTTTCCAGGTGCGGAATTTCATTTCAATCTGGAATGCATAGCCTTTAAACTTAATGCGGTCCAGTCCAATCTGTTCCAGAACTTTTCTTGAATAGCAAACAAAACCTGCAGTAGAATCCGCTATACGCAATCCGGTAACAATTCGAACGTATTTGCTGGCATAGTAACTCATCAGTACCCTGCCCATGGGCCAGTTTACCACATTCACCACCCCGCCGGCATAACGGCTGCCAACGGCCATGTCAGCGCCTTCCACGCATGCATTAACAAGTCGGTTCAAATCATCGGGATTGTGGCTGAAATCACAATCCATTTCGCAGATGTATTGATAATTTCGCTCCAGACACCATTTGAAACCGGCTATGTAAGCCGTTCCCAATCCTGCTTTGCCTTTGCGCTTCAGCAAATGAAGGCGTTCGCCGTACTCTTTTTGCAGCAATTCTACCTTATCTGCAGTGCCATCAGGCGAATTGTCATCTACTACCAATAAGTTAAAAGCGGGTTCCAGTCCCATAACCTTATGTACCATGGCCTCGATATTTTCGATTTCATTGTATGTGGGTATAATGACAATGCGGTCTGACACGATTGCCGCGAAATTACGTTATTTTGCAACCAAATGCAGAAAACTTCCGCCAGACAATTCGAAAAGGCCGTTTTTCTCGACAGAGATGGGGTTATTAACCACGATCCCGGTGATTATACCACCTCACTGGAGGAGTTTGAAATATTGCCGGATACCATTGAAACGCTGAAACGATGGTTTGATGAAGGTTACGGATTAATTGTCATTACCAATCAGGGAGGCCTTGACAGGGATTTGTATAAAGAAGATGATGTAATTGCCATGCACCAGTATCTGCAGGGAATGTGCAATCTTCAGGGCTTTGCCATAGATGCGTTTTATTATTGTGTGCATCATCCATTGTTTACCGGAAAATGTCTGTGCCGCAAACCGGGAAGCCTGATGGTACAAAAGGCATTGCATAAGTTTAACCTAAGGCCGGAAAAATGTGTAATGATTGGCGATAGGGAAAGAGATGTTGAAGCCGCCGAAGGGGCAGGTATGCGGGGTATATTGATAGAAGTCAATACCGGGCTTAGCCGGGTAAATCTGTAAGGTTTACCGTCTGCGGTAACCGGAACTTCTTCTGTAATGAGATCTTCTGTAGCTGCTGCGATGCCCACGCCTGTAGTAAGAGCGATATACCGGAGAAGTGGGTACAGCAAAGCTGGACGCTGTAAAACTCATGGTATCCTGTAACAAACTGTCTTTTCCAAAATCAATGAGTAGCTCAGGATTGAAAGGTTTGCCCAAAATACGGGTTTCGAAATGAAGGTGGGGTCCGGTGCTGTGTCCGGTGCTTCCTCCGAGACCTAGTGTTTGACCCGCATTTACAAGATCGCCCGGATTCACCAGCCGCTGACTTAAATGACCATATAATGTTTCGAGGCCATTGTGGTGCCTGACAACCACACAGTTGCCATATCCGTGGTACCAACGGCTCATACGAACCACCCCATCAAATGCACTCACAACAGTATCACCGGTTTTTAAACCAATGTCAATACCGGCGTGCACATGGCCCCAACGCCAGCCGAAGTGAGAAGTGGTTGTTCCCAGAATGGGCAATGCAAAACCGCAGTCCGCATCCAGTACCTGTAGCTTAAGGGCGCCTGAAACAGAATCAAAGTTGAACTGGTAGGGATTAAGATTCAGGGTATCCCAGTAGGCATAAAGATCAAAAACGGGCGATATTCCAGGAATGATTGCAGAAGCTGACAATTGTGGTGTTGTGTTGTATCCGTCGGAATCGTGGTAATGAATCATTCCCGAGGGAAGAGCGTGAAGGTGATTGCTGAGAAAAAGCAATCCCAAAATCAGATATGCCTTAAACAGCAGAAAGTGCCTTTTTGGCATTCTCGCAGTCTTGTGTGATTTGTAGTTTGAGGTCCTCAAGGCTATCAAAAGTATATTCCTGTCTGAGATAGGAAATTATCTCAAAGCGGATTGCAATTTCGTAAATATCTTCGGAAAAACCAAATAAATGCGCCTCAATAGTGAACCCTTTTCCCGGGATTGTAGGGTTAAATCCAATGTTCATAGCACCGCCGTATACGCCTGATGGCAGGTGAGCCCTGACCGCATAGACACCGGTAGCGGGTATCAGTTTGTAGGGGTCGTCTATTTCCAGATTGGCGGTAGGGAAGCCCAGGGTTCTGCCCAGTTTTTTGCCATGCACAACCGTACCCGAAATGCTGTAAGGTCTTCCGAGCAACTGATTTGCCTGTGAAAGATCACCCGACAGCAGCGCTTTTCGAATCCGTGTGCTTGATATAGCAATGTGGTCGATTTCACCGGCCGGAATTTCCTTTACCTGAAAATTGAACATCTCACCATATTGCAGCAGGTCCTTAAAACAACCTTCTCTGTTTTTGCCGAATCTGTGGTCATACCCTACGATTACGGTAGAAACATTTAGTTTATTTACCAATAGCCCCTGCACAAAATCAAACGGACTCAGCGAGGCCACTTCAGATGTAAAGGGTAATACAAGCATGTGGTCTATGCCACAATTTTCCACCTGATTGATTTTTTCATCCAGACTGCTCAGCATACGCAGGTCATTGTCATTGGGATATAAGACCAGTCGGGGGTGGGGGAAAAAAGTAAGCAGCATACTTTCCATACCGGAATTGCGGGCTTCACTTACCACATTTTCAAGAACTTTCACATGCCCAAGGTGAACCCCGTCAAACGTGCCCTGTGTAAGAACAAGGCCGTTGAAACTGGGGATTTCATCAAGGTTGTGGTATACCTGCATACTGGGTGCAAATTTCGGTCAAAACACACTTGGGTAAAATTTTATGTTGTTCACAACGGGTATGGTGTTTTCCACCTCTCCTTTGATACCTTTGCAGTATCCGTGCGAAACATTGTCGCCGCAATATTGTGTTTGACTTTTAGTTTGCCCGCAGTAGCGCAACTGGGGGGCAACGGTGTGTATCGTATTTTACTGCAGCCTGTGGGTGCGCGGCAGGCGGCATGGGGTGGTTATAGCAATGCATACAGAGACAAGGATGTGACCTTGTTTGCCCATAATCCCGCCTTGCTCAACAATCAAATGAACATGCGCGGTGCCCTTACATTCAATACCCATTTAAAAGGTGTATGGACAGGCAATGCCACATTTGCAAAAAACATAAAACAAGGTTCGGGTGGATTGCAGATTTCATTTATTGATTACGGATTGATGGACGCCTACGACGATGGCGGTAATCCCGAAGGCAAGATTCCGGCCAATGAAACCTCGGTTACTGCCGGTTTTGCCAAAGAAATAAAACCTGGACTGCACGCGGGCACCAATGTTAAGTTTGTTTACAGTATTCTGGGTCCTTACATTTCTACCGGTGCAGCGTTGGATGCGGGTGTGGTATGGAATAGCAGGGATAGCTTATTTTCAGCTGCTGCCGTAATCAGAAATGTAGGAGTCCAGTTGTTGGCATATTCGCCTGGCATGCGCGAGCCTCTGCCATTTTCGGCAGAAATGGGCATTAATTTTAAACCGCGTTACATGCCTTTTAGGTTCAATGTAACTGCCCACAATCTTCAAAAGCCGGATATGACGTACTCTCAGTTTTTGCGCACCGATGCCATAGATCTGACGGGACAGCCGGCAGCGTCAAAATCGGCTCCTCTGGGAGATAAAGTACTAAGACATTTCACCTTCGGAACTGAACTGATGTTGGGTAAAAACTTTGGTATTTTACTGGGTTATAACCACCAGCGGCGCAAGGAAATGGCCCCCGATGTAAGACCGGGGGTTGCAGGTTACAGCTGGGGACTGCACTTTCGGATTAGTCGCATTCAGATAACCTATGCCAGTATGGCTTATTTCCCAGGTTTTAATGCCAATTTATTTACATTCAGCGCCTCACCTTCTGATTTTCAGATAAAAAAACAAAACCGTTGAAACGCATCAATATTGCTATAGACGGTCACAGCAGTTGCGGTAAAGGAACTTTGGCAAAGCAACTTGCAGCCGCACTGGGATATAAATTTATAGACAGTGGTGCGATGTACCGCGTCGTTACCCTGCATGTGCAAAGAGCAGGTATAAATCCGGAAGATGAAACGGCGGTGTCTTCGGTTCTGCCGCATATTCACATTGATTTTGCCGTTAATGCCGAAACCGGACGCAACGATGTTTGGTTAAACGGAGTGAATGTAGAAAAGGAAATCAGAACCTTAAAAGTAGCCGGAAGTGTAAGCCAGATCGCAAAAAATTCAAGCGTAAGACGTTTTTTGGTCGCACTTCAGCAAAAAATGGGTGTTGATAAAGGTGTGGTAATGGATGGCAGAGATATAGGTACCGTTGTATTTCCCGATGCCGAACTGAAAATATTTATGACGGCAAGCCCGGAGGTTCGCGCCAAAAGAAGGTTTGATGAACTCTCCGAAAGCGGAATTAAAACCACCTACGAGGAGGTTTTGGCTAATATCCGCCAGCGCGACGGCATTGACAGTAGCAGGTCAGACAGCCCTTTGACCTTCACTGACGAATATAAATTACTCGACAATTCTGTTATAAGCCGCGATGAACAGTTTGCCATAGCCATGAATTGGGTTAATTCCGCCCTGAAAGCCAATTCCTAATATAAGCAATAATTCTCAGATTTACAAATAAATCGAATGGAGTTCTGCAGGAATTTTTCATGCGGTTTATTTCTGTTTTTCGCGTTAATTGGTGAACTTTGCAGTGCAATGCGAACCAAAATAATTGCAGGAAACTGGAAAATGAATAAGACCCTCGAAGAAGGGCAGGCACTGGTTACAGAAATACGCGGAATTGTCCGCGATGAACATACCGGAAAATCACAGGTCATTCTTTGCCCTCCTTTTACATCCCTGGCTTCAGCAGCCAGATTGCTTGAGGGTACCGGAATTGCGCTGGGGGCTCAGAATTGTCACTATGAAGACAGTGGTGCCTTTACAGGTGAAATTAGTCCTTTGATGGTGAAAAGCACAGGGGCGCAATATGTTATCATCGGTCATAGCGAAAGGCGCCAGTATTTCGGCGAAACCGGGGAAATGCTTTTTAAGAAAACCAAAGCCGCCATCAGGCATGGACTGAAAGTTATATTTTGCGTAGGTGAAACCCTTAAAGAAAGGGAAGAAAAGATATTTTTTAAAGTGGTAGAGACCCAGTTGCAGGAAGGCCTCTTCGCCCTCGACAGAAAAGAATTTTCAAGCATAGTGATAGCCTATGAGCCTGTATGGGCAATTGGAACAGGGCTTACTGCCACCCCGGAACAGGCACAGGAAATGCACAATTACATCCGCAAAGTGATTGGCATGCATTACACAGAAGAAATTGCTGAGGAAACCTCCATTTTATACGGCGGAAGCATGAAGCCCGACAACGCCGCAGGTCTTATGGCGCAGGGAGATATTGATGGTGGTCTTATTGGCGGTGCTGCATTAAAAGCGCGCGATTTTGCGGACATAATCAAGGCTGTGGGATAATTCACGGGCGGTAGTTTACATTTTCGGCACGGTTTTTCCTGTTCTTTGTATAAATAATGAGCAGGTATTTTCGTTATATGTTTCAAATGCGATGGGTTCTTTTCGTTTGCTTTTTAATGGCACACTTTGCCGTGGCGCAGATCCGAAGTTTCAGTCCTGAGCCGGCAGTGTTTATCAAAGAACTTGAAACCCATATTCAGTCAGCTTCCAACAAAGAACTCAATCAGCGGTTTGCTGTTTTTCGTCAAGGCTGGGATATGGGGAAATTCAGCCCGGTACAACAAAAAAACATTATGGCCATTTGTGGCGACATGGTATCGGAAGGGATGCCCGTTCAGCCCCATTTTGATTATTTATTGCAGTCCATAGCCACCTACATTGAGAAAAAAATGCCTGAAAAAGTGCTTCTGCAATGGCAACAGGCAACTCGGAAGCTTATCGGCACAGGCAGCACCGGTTATGTGGATTTTTTGAAAATGACCACCGGGCTGTTTAGAGATGGCACTTTATTCACAGACAATAACAAGCGCTGGGCCATAGATTCCTGCGATTTTGATCTCTTGTATGATAAAGGTGAAATCGTGGTGAAGTTTCCTGCCACCAACTTAACATGTT
>CAYSIK010000088.1:0-9432 GCA_964431045.1 uncultured Flavobacteriaceae bacterium | reverse complement strand
GGCATCGTCATCGCGGTCGAAGGAAATGAGTTTGCCTTTTGCGGAAAGTTTGTTCAGAATGGCACGCGAGTGGCCCCCACCACCAAATGTGGCGTCTGCATAAATCCCGTTGGGATCATGCACCAGTGCATCAACACTGGGATTCAGCAGTACGGGTACGTGATATTCTTCCATATGGCAGTCGGTGTCATTCCAAACATCATGGCTCTTTTCTGTTACCCGATTGCTGCTGGTGGAAGATTTGGGCCAGTTTGCTGAGTTCGTCAGAGTCTACCGATAGCTCGGTTTCATAATTCGAACGACTCCAGATTTCCACTTTGTTGCCGTAGGCGCTGAGCACTACCTCATCGGTAAGCTCGGCATACTCGCACAGTTTTTTGGGAATCAGGATTCGCTGGGCATTGTCAATCTGAACCAGGTTTGCACCGTTGGTGAAAATTCGTTTGAAACGGCGAATTTCAGGGCTCAGAAAGTCATCTACCGCGGTCAGTTTACCGGCTTCTTCGGACCAGTCTTCTCGGGTGTACAGAACGAGACACTTTTCAAATCCCCGGTTGACGACAAGCGTGTTTCCCGCGCTTTCGGGAAACTGCGCGCGAAGCCTTGATGGTAAAGACAATCTGCCTTTCTCATCCAGCTTACATACATACTCGCCAATCAATCCGGACATAGGTTTGGAATTCCGTCTGCTAAATAAAAACCAAAAATCCCACTTTTTCCCACATTCTACCCTTTTTAATCACCTTTTATCCACATAACGGGATTAAATCGGGTTTTATTGTGGGTTATTTTCACAATGAGATGATTAATTCTTCAGCAAAAATACTCAAAAACCTTATAAATACAATGTTTTTGTAAAAGTGGGTGAAAGTGGGGGCTGATTTTCATAAAAAACCCGGTTTGGTCATTTTTATGATAAAAATGGGAAAATCCCCCACCTGATTTTTGCTACCTTTGTATATATGAGAGTCGGGATTGTTTTCATTATTGGTCTATTGGCAATGCCCGTTTTTGCACAGACCATTCCCAGGCATTCGTTGGGGCTTGGAATTTCCCGCTTTGGTGTGGCTGTCGGATATCGCAATGACCGAAATGCCCTCACGTTTAAAACCGCTTCTCTTAAACCCACCGGATTTTATTTGGAAGCAGGCAATATTCAGCACCCTCGGGAGGTTGCTGTTGTGAATACTGTTTTTCAGAATGCAAGTACTTACAAGATAGACAAGGTGAACTATGTATGGACCATCAGGCCGGGACTGCTGCACACCTTTACCTTAAGTGAAAGAGCCGACAGGAGAGCCGTCGGGTTGAATTTTACCTCAGGTCCGGGCGTCTCACTCGCCTATGTGTGGCCGGTTTATGTCACAATTCTGCAGACCGATCCTTTTGGGAATGAGTATTTTGATAATGTTCGCTACAATCCCGATATTCATAATACCACTGAAATTGCAGGAAGAGCCGGATTTTCTGAAGGATTTTCCGAGGGAAATATGCTTCCGGGTTTAACCTGGCAGGGTGGTCTCGATTTTCAGTGGGCCAATTACCGCGGTGATGTGAATACGCTCACATTGGGTGGCCGTGTGGAGGCTTTTCCCAAAAAAGTGCCCATTTTACACAACAATGGACTCAACCGAAGTTTATTCTCTTCCTTTTACATTAATTTTGCGTTTGGATTGGGTGATTAACGCTACCCTTTCCTTATAATCTTGCTGGAATTACCTGTTATATCTTCCGAAAAAGAACGCAGAGCCTCCAAACCCGCGTGGCTGAAAATTGATTTGCCAACCGGTGAAAATTATACCCGCGTAAAAAGAATTGTAAAAGAACACAAGCTGCACACCATTTGCGAAGATGGACGATGTCCGAATATGGGCGAATGCTGGGGTGCCGGTACCGCCACATTTATGATTCTGGGCAATATTTGCACAAGAAGCTGTTCGTTCTGTGCCGTGGCCACCGGGCGTCCAACCGAATACGATGTTGATGAACCTTACCGCGTAGCAGAAGCAGTGCGACTGATGGGGGTGAAGCATTGTGTGATTACTTCGGTAAACCGCGACGAACTCAAAGATAAAGGGGCCAGCGTTTGGGCCGCTACCATCCGCGAAGTGAAGCGTCAGAATCCGGATACTACCATAGAAACCCTGATCCCTGATTTTAAGGCGCATTGGGATTTGCTTTACATGGTTCTAGATGAAAGGCCTGATGTGGTGAGCCACAACATGGAAACCGTAGAAAGACTGTATAGAATAGTAAGGCCTCAGGCCAAATACAGCCGCAGTCTTGAACAGATAAAACGAACCGCTGAGTATGGACTCAGGACCAAGAGCGGCGCTATGATGGGTTGTGGGGAAACCCGTGAGGAAGTGCTACAGCTGATGGATGATTTGTATGAAAATCAATGTCATGTGCTTACACTGGGGCAATACTTGCAACCCACCAAAATGCACTTGCCTGTTGCAGAATATATACATCCCGATCAATTCAAAGCATGGGAGTCTGCCGGTTTGGCCAAAGGGTTTCTTCATGTTGAGAGCGGACCCATGGTGCGGAGTTCCTACCACGCCGAAAAGCACGTCCTGTAAAAGGGTAAATGCTGACCATTAACCGATTAAGTTCAAAAATCCCTGTCATGTTTTTGACATCATTGAAAAAATTGATGGGCTGTTTGGTTGTGTTTTGATAAAGTGGCTGTAAATTAGCGGACTATAAAGAACATTACCTTTTTATGAAGTTTAGAAACGCACTTCTGTTTTCTTCAGCGCTTACGCTGATGGCCGGTACGGCCTGGTTTTCAGAAAATTCATTTACTGTAAAGCCTTCATTTGAAAAATGGATGACTGAGGAATCGGAAGAAGAAGAAATTGGTCCTGCGCTGGAGTATCTGAAATTACTGCGCGCAAATCCAAAGACCGGAACCATTGAACCCGAATGGGTAGAAGCTGCAATTGCACAGGCAGATCGCCTAAGTACCCTGCGCCGGGCCTCTCTGCTGTGGACCAATATGGGTCCGGATAATATCGGAGGCCGCTGCCGTGCATTGCTCCTGCACAAAGACTCTGCACACTTATGGTTTATGGGCGGTGTGAGCGGTGGCCTTTTCCGCAGCAATACCTCAGGGTCAAGCTGGTCGCCGGTAAATGACAAAGCTGAAAATTTAAATATAACCTGCATCGCCCAAACAGATGATGGAATCATTTATTATGGAACGGGCGAAGGCGGATTTACCAACCTGTCAGGAACACGAAACGGATCTCCTGCATTTATAGGCAGTGGACTTTACAAAAGCACCAGCCCTGCAGGTACTGCATTTACCAAAATTGCCAATGCATCTGACAGCCGCTTCTATGCCTGCAATACCATGGCTGCGTTTGGCAATAAACTTTATGTGGGAACAGAAAGCGGTCTTTTCCTGATTACCAACAACGGGGCACCTGTACAACAACGCGGGGGTGCCTGTCTCGAAGTTAAAATTGATAAAAACGGCGTAGTTTGGGCAAGTTTCTCGAACGGTTCCGTGTTTAAAAGCGATGCCAACGGTGGTAGCTTCACCCAGGTTTCCTACGGAGGTCCTTCAGCACGCGTGGCCATTGCCATTTCACCCGAAGATCCCAACTACGTATACCTGCAAAACGCACAAACCCGCTTAAACGGAGTTTGGCGCACCACCGACGGCGGTGCAACCTGGTCTCAAATTATTTACTACAGTACCGTTACCGATATTATGGGAACCGGTCAGGGTTATTATGACAACGTAGCAGCGGTTGATCCTTTGAATAAAAACCGTGTATATCTGGGCGGTGTTTCCATGGCAGTTTGGGATAACGTAAACGGTTTTACCGAAATCGCATCCATGTTTGATGCACCCTGGAATAATGGCTATGTGCATGCCGATAAGCATATCATTCAGTTTGATACCCGTCAGAATCCTCCATTGATGCTAATTGGCTCGGATGGTGGTCTTTTTGGCAGCAAAGACAGGTCTATCTGGACTCGCATGAACCGCAATTTTACCACATTCCAGTGTTACAACGTAGCTGCTAACAGCCTTGGCCATATTGTTGGTGGTTCTCAGGACAACGGTACCCAGTTAATCAATTTCTCCGGCAACAGCATCAATGGTGTGCCTTCAAAGACAGCTATTGAAATCTATGGCGGTGATGGTTTTGATGTTGAATTCTCAAAATATTATCCCAAGACTATTTTTGTTAGTACCTACTATGGACGTATTGCCAGAACAGGCAATAGCGGTCAGTCAAGTTCAACTTTTTGGGACAGCCGCATAAAACCGGATGATGCAGCAGCCAATCCTACGGATGTAGATTTCAATACCCACTTTACTTTGTGGGAGCAAAATGATACCACCTCACGCCTTTTCCTGGCGCGCAATTCAGAGGTTTGGGTAGCAATCAATCCTACCAATTTTATTGAAGATGTAACCTGGTTCCGTGTAGCAGCCAACCTTGGTAACGACCGTATTCTGGAAATGGATTATACCCCCGATGGAGATAATCTATTCATTGCCAAATCCGGCAAGTTGTTCAGATTGGGTGGCCTGAATTCGGCCAAATTTACCGTGGCAGCAAACCCCGGAATAAACGATATTCCGCAGGGTATAGATATCAAAACTATTACACCAACCGGTGCAGGTTCCCGTGTGGTGACCTCCGTAAATGTGGATCAGGCAAACCCTAACCATGTAGTAGTTACCCTCGGTGGTTATGGTGACGCAACCTATGTGATGGAAACCAAAAACGCGCTTGATGCCACTCCAGTATGGGCTAATATCACAGGCGATTTGCCCAAAATGCCTGTTTATGACGCTGTAATTGATATTGACAATCCCAACCGTATCATTATCGGTACAGATCTGGGTGTGTTTATGACCGAAAATGGCGGTGCCAACTGGGCAGAAGCCAACAACGGTATGGCACGTACACCTGTGTTTGAAATTCGTGGCTACGAGTGGAAACCCTGGGAAGGTATGAAGCTATATATCGGAACTCACGGCCGTGGCTATTACCAGAGCATGAGCCTCACCACCGGAACCAAGCGTATCAATGATACTTACACCGGATTGAAGGCGTGGCCTGTACCTGCCGGTGATTTACTGAATGTGTCATTCCGTTCAAGCGGAAATGATAAAGTAAATGTTGAAATTTACGGAATGGATGGTAAGCGTTATCAGCAAAACCTGCATTCAGCATCTGCCGGTAACAACAGCCTTCAGCTCAAAACAGCTGCACTTCCTGCAGGCAACTACTTCGTTCGCATTAGCGGAAAAGAAGGCAGCAACAGCATTAAATTCAACGTGGTAAAGTAAGTAAAAAGCTTAATCAATATTCAACTGCCGGTCATTGATGATCGGCAGTTTTTTTATATAACACCACTAAATACCTTAGCTACCGGGCCTTTCAAATGTATGCTGCTGAATACCGTGCCGGTAAAATCAAACGTAACAGACAATTCGCCGCCCGGTGTATACACATAAACAGGGCTTTGTGTCTTGTGTATGATATGATGGGCAAGTGCCGCAGCCGTAACACCGGTTCCACAGCTCAGGGTTTCGTTTTCAACACCGCGTTCATAGGTGCGCATATGCAGTGCTCCGGCTCTGTTTTGTACAATATTTACATTGATTCCTTCGGCTGCAAATTCTGCTCCATAGCGAACTGAGTGCGCAAAGGCTATTAAATCCGCTTCTTCGGGTGCCTGGTCAGTGAAATGAACGTAGTGCGGAGAACCTGTATTCAATATGACCGTATTGTCTTTACGGACATCCCAATGCAATACATCAATCATTTGCAGCGTAACGTAATCTGCATCGACTTTCGCAAAATGGGGTCCGTCTACAGCAAGAAATTTAAGGTTTCCGTTTACACCCAATCCCAGACTATGGGCAAAATGTGCAATACAACGACCGCCATTGCCACACATGGAACTGGTTTTTCCGTCGCTGTTGTAATAAACCATCCCAAAATCGTATCCGGGTTCGGTGGTTAAATACATTAATCCATCAGCGCCTATGCCATAATGCCGGTGGCATAAACGGGCAACATCCATACCTGAAGGTATGCCGTTTCTGGCATCCATCAGGATAAAATCATTGCCTGTGCCCTGGTACTTTACAAAATGCATGTTTACCGTCCAATCAATTTTAAAATGCCGGGATCAGTTACTTCCTGCGCCGCTGCAATGGCTGTGTTTTGTCCATTTTGAACCGGCATATTTAGCAACTCATATATTTTTAACCCGCTGTGTAGAAAATAGCGATTCTGCCATTCATAAACCAATGGGTTGCCGTAAACAATATCATAGCATCGCACGAAGTACATATCGTTGTATTTCTGAATCTCAACTTTTGGTGTTTTCCGCGGTGTTTCAAAAAATGAGAGTGAAAACCGCATGGCTGTTTTTTTGTATGCAGTTTGCTCGGTTTGCAAGTAATCACTGCCTGCATTGTCAGTTCGACCGGATTGTTTGGCTTTGGCAGTTTGGCCGGCAGTGGCAGACTCAGGTTGCACATCGTCCTCTGCAGCACGGGTACGTTTCATTTCAGAAGCTTCCGCTTTCAGTGATTTCCGCGCTTCAGTCTGGCTTGCAAGGGTTATCGCAACTGCCTGCACGTTCGAGGCAATGATGATGGGTTCGGGTTCAGCTACCACGGCCTCGTACTCTGTATCAGTATTCTCTATGGTTGGCGGGAGCTCATTTTCATTAATAACCACATTATCCAATTCTGTGGTATCAGCTGTGTTATTTTGTTTTACAGATTCCTGTTTTACGATTGGGTCTTGTCTTTTACCGGAAACAGAGGTATCCTGTTGGGTTTTTGTAATAATACCTGTGTTTTCTGCATTTTGATTCAGTTTCCATATGATAATGGCAGATGAAAAGGCAATCAGCATGACAGAAGCCGCAGCAAAATACCATGTTTTTTTACTCAGGTTGAATACGCCCCTGTGCTGTGTTTTCTGTCTTAAATACTGCTTCATTTCGGCATGACCGAATGCATAAACAGCCGCTGCCAGTTTTTGTTGTTGTTCAAATGCAGTTTTGAATTCCGAGTCAGTCTGCAATTTTGTCATGAATGCCTCCAGTTCAGCACCCTGTAATTCTCCCCTCAGGTAACGGTCTATCAGGTCAATATGCGGATCAAATTCATTCATGAAAGAAAATCAGATTTGGTAAAACGGCTTTTTATGAGATTTTCCAGTTTTTTGAAACATTGATATTTCTTGGCTTTTGCAGTATCTGCATTGGCAAACTGCATTTTTCTTGCAATCTGTTCCATATCGTTTCCATCAAAATAGAATAACAAAAGTAATTGCTTACACGTATCGCCAATCTCATCCATCGCTTTTTGCAAGTGTTTGAAATCTGACACTTCTGAAAAATTGTCAGCACACACATGCAAATGGGGGAGTATTTTATCTTCTCCCTCCATTCTCTGCATTTTCCCCAGCCGTTTAAGCCAAAGATTTTTGCAAATAGCCATGAGGTATGTACTCAGTTTACTGCTTAGTTCAAAATTTCCCTGCTGCACCTTTTGCCAAAGCACAATCAGCGCATCCTGCAGAAGATCTTCAGCATCTTCCTCGCGCCCCTGATTTTTAATGACATAACTGCGTATCATGCTGTGATTGCTTTTGTAAATACTGACCAGTGCTTCCCTGTCACCGGACTGAATACGATCCAGCAGTTCTTGGTCTTTAGTAGGCACTTTTTCAGGCATTTCACAGACAGTTAATACCCTTACATCGAAAAGGGTAAATACCTGCCTCAAAAATACAAGAAATGCACGCGATTTGAAGTTAGAAATTCGGAACAAAATTTGATAATGAAAAATATGATGGAAAAGTTCATGAACAGATCAAAATGGATGGGCCTGCTGCTGGCAGGTTCTTTGGGAGGTTTGGTGTCTCTCGGTGCAGTGGCAGTCATTACCAGGATTTCCGGAGACGAAACCATTGAGTTAAAACAACAAAACAGTGCACAGCTCGCAAGGTATGCCGGATTAAACCCGGTGCCTGCATTTGATTTTGCGGGCGTGGCTGCTGTAGCAACCCCTGCAGTTGTGCATATCAAAACCAGCATTGGCAGTGCCTCTGCCGAAAGGCGTGAACCAAGACCGATGGATCCATTTGATTTTTTTGGTAATCCTGGATTTAGGTTTGAGAACCCCGGACCCAGGGCAGGATCCGGCAGCGGTGTAATTCTGAGTGATGACGGCTACATTGTAACCAACAATCACGTAGTAGAAGGGGCCACCAAGGTGGAAGTGGTGCTGAACGATAAACGCACCTATGTGGCTGAGATAATCGGAACTGACAACAATACAGACCTGGCATTGCTGCGCATAGGCGAAAGCGGTCTTCCATTTATGAAGCTGGGAAGCAGTGAAGGCGTGAAGGTGGGTAACTGGGTGGTGGCAGTGGGCAATCCCTTTAACCTCGAAAGCACTGTTACCCTCGGCATCGTCAGCGCAATGGGGCGAAACATCGACCTTATCAGAAGCAAAGGAAACAAATATGCCATTGAGAACTTTATTCAGACGGATGCAGCCATCAATCCGGGAAATTCGGGTGGCGCACTGGTTAATACCGCCGGTGAGCTCATTGGAATCAATACCGCTATTGCTTCGGAGACAGGATCTTACGCCGGTTATGCATTTGCCATTCCGGTAGATTTGGTTAAAAAGGTGGTCAATGACCTGATGAAATATGGCAAGGTTCAGCGTGGGCTGCTGGGTGTTTCTATTCAGGATATTAACCAGCAACTGGCCGATGAAAAAGGGTTTGCAGACCTTAAGGGGGTGTTTGTGGCAGAGGTGATAGAAGATGGGGCTGCTCAGAAGGCCGGTATTAAAAAGGGAGATGTAATCCTAAAGATTAATGATGCCGAAGTAAACAGCAGCAGCCGTTTACAGGAAGAGATTGGAAAAAGCCGGCCCGGCGACAAGGTAAAAGTAACCCTGCGACGCAAATCTTCTACCTTGGATTTGTATGCAGTATTGCTCAGTGAGAGCGGTAAAACAGCCATTGAATCTGCAGCGCCTCAAACTACTGCTGAACTCATGGGTGTGGAATTTGAAAATGCTACCCGCGAAGAAAGACAGGCGCTTGGCCTTAAAAATGCAGTAAAGGTAAAAAGCGTGGACAAAGGTGTTTTCAAGGATGCCGGTATTCCTGAAGGATTTTTCATTACCAATATCAACAATGAGCCCGTTTATAGTGTTCAGGGGGCGGTGGCAACATTAAAATCGGTCCGCGGAGCCATAACCATTGAGGGTAAAACCGCCGATGGAAAAGAGAAAATCATCGCTGTGAAGATTCCCGCATCTTCCGATGCAGAAGAGTAATGCAGTGTATGTATTTTGATGTGAAAACCCTGACGCTGTCAGGGTTTTTTTATTTAAAAATCGTCGCTGTC
>CAYSIK010000087.1:0-9662 GCA_964431045.1 uncultured Flavobacteriaceae bacterium | reverse complement strand
TTTCCGTACCAGCAATTGTCGTATGCAGAAATAATTTTTAGGTTCACCAAAACAAACAAAACAAGCAACCCCAGCAACAGCGCTTTCCATACGTTCTTCAAATTCAAGACGCTATTAAAGGAATAGATGAACGGCAGCATCAATACAGCATAGAACTCAACAAAGCCGCGGTGCCCCAAGCCACATCCCAGTTCCCAGCTCCACCAGGCCGCATACAACAACCCAACGCCAGCCACCAACACCAACAACCGCCAACCATTATCAAGGTTTTTGCGTATCATGAATACAATTCCTGCAAGGGTAAAAAAATGTGCCGGGTTGTTGGTGATCCAACCATTTTGAAAAGCTAGAAAAACATTCATTATTTTAGGGTTCTTCCAGAACAAAAAGGTTTCATTTCCATAAGAATAGTTTACATATTGTCCGAAAGCATATTGGTAATACAACATCTGCGGCACAAACAGCAATATCATCACCAAGCCCAAGGCCATCCATTGTTTTAAGTGGTCAAAAAAAAGTGATTTTGCCGCTGAGAAGGAGGTAATGTTCCAAAACAAAAACAACCCCAGAAAGACAGCGTTTATTGGCCGAACCAAAACCATCAAACCAGCAATTAAACCAAGCCACACATAATGAATGGTTTTTTGCGGATTAAAAACAAGGGTTCTGAAGAAGATAAGCAGGGCAAGCAGAAAAAACGAGTAATTGTGCGACAACCCCGCATCTTTAACCGTGTAGTAAAATAAATTTGTTCCGAACAGAAACAGGGTTGTTCCGCCTAAAAGCACAGATGTTTTAAAATTTGTGGTTCTTTTTAGGGTAATTAAAACCAAAAACAACCCAAACATCACATAAAACCAGGCTGCAACACTTCGCGCACGGTGATATGGAACCGAGAAACCATCCGCCGGAATGTTGCTGAGTTTACAATATTGGTGCGCAAAAGCAAAAAAAGGGGCATCTAAAATAGCCACCCCGCAAGGATATTTGGTAAACACCACCCTCTGGGATTTGTGTGGGTTGCTCTGCACAAACAAAAATCCTTGACCGGAAATACTATCTACTTTTTCCGGAAAGTTTTCCGGATTGAAATCATACAAAAACAGCGCGGGCAAATAGACATAATACCCTGCTTTGTCTGCATAAATCTCACTGCGATAGTTCAGTGGCGCCTTGTTGTTGTGGATGTTTAAGGTAACAAACAAAAGCAGGGTTCCCAGGGCCGCAAAGTATATAGCAAGGTTTCTCATGCAGAAAACAATGGCAAAAATAGGGGTTCCGGCAAGCTCCGATCATCCAATAGGCAATATTGGCCACTTACCCCCTAATTATCAACAACCCCATAAACCTCAGACGGGTGCGCTAACTTTGTGCAATTTTGGACTATGCCCAAAGACCCATCCATCAAACACGTTCTCATCATCGGCTCCGGACCCATCATCATTGGGCAAGCCTGTGAATTTGACTATTCCGGCTCACAAGCCGCCAGAAGCTTACGGGAAGAAGGCATCGAGGTGTCGCTCATCAACAGCAACCCGGCTACCATCATGACCGACAAAATGAATGCCGATCATGTCTTTCTATGGCCACTTACACCGCAAAGCATCGAAAAAATCCTCCAGGAACAAAAAATTGATTGTGTGCTACCCACCATGGGCGGACAAACAGCCCTCAACCTGGCCAAGGAATGCGACGAATTGGGCATCTGGGAGAAATACAACTGCAGAATTATTGGGGTAAACATCGAAGCCATTGACAAAATGGAAGACCGCGATAAGTTCAAAGACCTGATGATAGAATTGGGTGTGGGTGTTGCCGAAAGCCAGATTGCAAACAGTTTTCTGGAAGGCAAGGAAATTGCCCAGCGCATAGGCTTTCCCCTGGTAATTCGTCCCAGCTACACTCTGGGAGGTACCGGCGGAAGTATTGTTTTCAAGAAAGAAGAATTTGATGCTGCGCTGCAACGTGGTCTCGAAGCCAGCCCGGTGCACGAAGTGCTGGTAGAACAGGCGGTGATGGGGTGGAAAGAATACGAGCTGGAACTGCTGCGTGATGGTAAAGACGATATCGCTGTCATCTGCACCATCGAAAACTTCGACCCCATGGGCATTCACACCGGTGACAGCATCACGGTAGCTCCGGCCATGACCCTAAGCGATGTGTGTTTTCAGCGCATGCGCGATATGGCGTTCAAAATGATGCGCAGCATGGGCGTGTTTGCCGGCGGTTGCAACGTACAGTTTTCGGTGAATCCGGAAGACGAAGAGATTATCGCGATTGAAATAAATCCGCGTGTGAGCCGCAGCTCTGCACTGGCCAGCAAAGCCACCGGATACCCCATTGCCAAAATTGCGGCCAAACTGGCTATCGGATACTACCTGGATGAACTTACCAATCCGGTAACCAAAACCACCAGTGCTTTTTTTGAGCCCGCCATTGATTACGTTATTGTTAAAATTCCCCGTTGGAACTTTGACAAATTCCACGGTGCCGACCGCCGTCTGGGTTTCCAGATGAAAAGCGTAGGCGAGGTAATGGCCATAGGAAGAAGTTTTCAGGAGGCCCTGCAAAAAGCTTGTCAGAGCCTGGAAATAGGCCGTCATGGGTTGGGCGCCGATCGCACCGCGGAACGCAATCTCGAAGTGCTTGCTGAAGGCTTGGAGCGCGCCAGCTGGAACCGCGTGTTTCAGGTATACGACGCACTAAGTTTGGGATTACCCATCAGCACCGTGCAGAAAATGACCAAAATAGACCGTTGGTTTCTGGAGCAGGTGGCCGAACTGGTAAAAACCAGCAACGAAATCAAGCGCTACCAAATAAACAACCTGCCCGAAGAGCTTCTCAGAACCAGCAAGGAAAAAGGCTTCAGCGATGAGCAAATTGCCTGGCTGATGGGGAATTGTACCGCTGAGGATGTTTATGAGAAACGCAAAGCACTGGGAATCCGCCGGGTTTATAAAATGGTGGATACCTGTAGCGCTGAGTTTCCCAGCCCCACCAACTATTTCTACTCCACTTTCGATGGCGAAAACGAAAGCGTTTTCACGGACCGCAAAAAGGTAATTGTGCTCGGTAGCGGCCCCAACCGCATTGGACAAGGCATCGAGTTCGACTACAGCTGTGTGCATGGTATTCTGGCGGCCCGCGAAGCCGGATACGAAGCCATAATGGTGAATTGCAATCCGGAAACCGTGAGCACAGATTTCGACATGGCCGACAAGCTATATTTTGAGCCGGTTTACTGGGAACATCTTTGGGAGCTTATTGAATATGAAAAACCCGAAGGGGTGATTGTGCAGCTGGGTGGTCAAACAGCCTTGAAGCTGGCTGAAAAACTCCACGAAAAAGGCATCAAAATCATAGGTACGAGTTATCCGGACATGGATATTTCAGAGGATCGTGGCAGTTTCAGTGACCTGCTTGCAGAGTTAAATATTCCGTATCCCAAATATGGTGTTGCGCTTAATGCGGAAGAAGCCATTAAAATTGCCAACCAGGTTGGATATCCTGTATTGGTGAGACCAAGTTATGTGCTGGGAGGCCAAGGCATGGTAATCGTTATCAATGACGAAGACCTGGAAAAAGCAGTGGTGAAACTCATGGGCGATCTTCCCGGAAACCGTGTGCTAATTGACCATTTCCTCGACCGTGCCGAAGAAGCAGAAAGCGACAGCATTTGCGATGGCGAAGAAGTGCACATCATCGGCATGATGGAACACATAGAGCCTGCCGGGATTCACAGTGGCGACAGCAGCGCGGTTTTGCCGCCATTTAGCCTGAGCGACAGCGTGAAGCAGCAGATGGAAGAATACACCAAACGTCTGGCCCTGAAAATGAATATCCGCGGACTTCTGAATATTCAATTCGCGATTAAAGATGAAAAAGTGTATGTAATTGAGGCCAATCCCCGCGCCAGCCGCACGGTTCCATTTATTTGCAAGGCATACGATGTGCCTTATGTAAATATGGCCACCAAGGTTATGTTGGGCGTGAATAAAATCAAGGATTTTACCATTCCGCCCCGTCCGCCCGGATATGCCATCAAGCAGCCTGTGTTTTCATTCAACAAATTTCCCGGTGTTAGCCGGGAACTGGGCCCTGAGATGAAAAGCACCGGCGAAAGCATTCTGTTTATCAAAGACTTGCTGGATCCGACTTTCCGCGAGCTGTACAAGATGAAAAGCGTGTACCTGAGCCACTAATATGAAAGCCCTCATACAGCGTGTGTCTTCCGCTTCGGTTACAGTGGAGGGCAATTGTGTGGCGGAAATCAATACAGGCCTACTGATCTTGCTTGGCGTGAGCGAATCCGACAACCAAAAAGAAGCTTCTTGGTTAGCTTCCAAGGTGGTCAATATGCGTATTTTTAATGACTCGGAGGGCAAAATGAACTTAAGCCTGTTGGATGTGGGTGGAGATGCGCTGGCGGTAAGCCAATTTACTTTGTATGCCGATGCCAGAAAGGGAAACCGCCCCTCATATATTCAGGCCGCCAGGCCGGAATTAGCCAAGCCGATGTACGAAGCATTTGTGGCCGAACTGGAAAAACTCCTTGGGAAACCCGTTCCTACGGGTGTTTTTGGGGCGGATATGAAGGTTTCGTTGGTTAACGACGGACCGGTAACAATTATGCTTGAGACGCAGGCAGAAACCTAAATCGTCTTAGTTATTGTCTCTCCACTCATACACCCACTGCGCCTGTATCATTTCCAGGTGACCTTCTGTGCATTCTTCGCGGGTTCCCTTGAAATTGGGAATTTCCAGCACCCATTCCAGCAATTCAGTGAAGCGTACGCGGTAAATTTTGCTCTCGCTGAAATCAGCACCAAAGCGCTCATAAAGTTTCATGGCGATATCTTCGTGATCCGGCCAGTGTATTGGGGGTTCGAACATTGTTTTGTAGTTAAAAGTTAGGAGTTAAGAGTCAAAAGTTAGGTTATTAGTGGCCGATGATGCCGCTTTGGTCCGGTATGGTAACAACCAAATCGCCATCCTGACTGAGTTTACACTGGCAAGCCAAACGTGAGTTGTACCGTGGGTTTCTTGCGCGGTCTACGTAATCTTCTTCCCGGTCGCTCATCTCGGGTAATAGGCTTTCCCCGCTTTGAATGTAAATATGACAGGTACTGCAACCACAAACACCTCCGCAGTTGTGGTTTAACGGAATGTCATTGTCCAGCGCAACCTCCAGCACCGTTTCGCCGGCCTCGATACCAAATGTAACCGGTTCCTTTGCTTTGTCTTCAAAATGAAACGTGATGTTTCCCATATTAACCGCAAAGGTAACATATGATTGGCTGTATGGTTTGAATCTAAAACAAACTGTTTTAATAAAATTCCCTCCAGGCCGTTTCGCGCGCACGCGCGAAACCTTCCAGGTCTAATACAAGACCTTCCGGGTTTCACCAAAAAAGCATCCACAGAACTGCGATTATCCAAATCTGCCAAACCTTGCCTATTTTTGCAGTCCTATGCAATTTGAGCTTACCGAAGAACATCTGGCAGTGCAACAGGCCGCACGCGATTTCGCACAAACCGAACTCCTGCCCGGAGTGATTGAAAGAGACGAACACCAGAAATTTCCTGCAGAACAGGTAAAAAAACTGGGAGAACTCGGCTTTATGGGAATGATGGTGGACCCCAAATACGGTGGATCCGGCATGGATACCATCAGCTATGTCCTGGCAATGGAAGAAATATCCAAGGTGGACGCCTCCTGCTCGGTAGTAATGAGTGTTAACAATAGTCTGGTTTGCTGGGGCTTGGAAACCTTCGGAACGGAAGAACAAAAGCAAAAATATCTGGTACCCCTGGCCAAAGGCGAAATCATTGGCGCGTTTCTCCTAAGCGAGCCCGAAGCCGGCAGCGACGCTACCAGTCAGCGCACAATAGCAGAAGACAAAGGCGATCACTATCTGCTGAACGGAACCAAAAACTGGATTACGAACGGCAACAGCGCCAGCGTTTATTTGGTTATGGCCCAGACAGACGTTGCAAAAGGCCATAAAGGAATCAATGCACTTATTGTAGAGAAAAACAGCCCTGGTGTTACCGTAGGAAAAAAAGAAGATAAACTGGGCATACGCGGAAGCGACACGCACTCCATCATGTTTCAGGATGTGAAAGTCCCCAAGGAAAACCGCATAGGAGAAGATGGCTTTGGTTTTAAGTTTGCGATGAAAACACTCACCGGTGGTCGAATAGGAATTGCTGCCCAGGCTTTGGGTATTGCCAGCGGAGCCTATGAACTTGCCCTAAAATATTCAAAAGAACGCAAAGCTTTTGGTACTGAAATCATGAATCATCAGGCAATTGCGTTTAAACTCGCGGATATGGCTACAGAAATTGAAGCGGCTCGCCTGCTTTGTCTGAAAGCGGCATGGTTGAAAGACCAGCACCTGGATTACGGCAGAGCCAGCTCTATGGCCAAACTGTTTGCCAGTGAAACCGCTATGAAAACAACGGTTGAAGCCGTCCAGGTTCATGGTGGCTATGGATACGTGAAAGAATACCACGTGGAACGCCTGATGCGCGACGCCAAAATCACTCAGATTTATGAAGGCACCAGCGAAGTACAGCGTGTGGTAATCAGCCGCGATGTATTGAAAGATTAAAAACTAACCCCTCAAAAGAATAGTCGATTAATTATAATTGTTCCAATAAAAAAGGCCGTCGATAGACGGCCTTTTTTTAGATTATGCAATTGTGCTTATTGGAAAAGTTCCAAGGGAGCAAACAAGTCTCCTGCAGCAGGTGCATTTTTGTTGGCGTTGATTTCATCCTGAGGAACCAGGAAACGCTGGGGCAAATCTGTTCCTTTGTTCGGTGTTACACCAATGAGGTTTTTGGTCCTGCGAAGGTCACACCAGGGTTCAATCTGACCATACAGAGAAACATACTTCTCTACCAAAATTTCTTTGGTGATAGCGTCATTCACAGTGGCACCAGGTACCATTTGTCCGGGACCGAAATCGCCAATTACGTAATCATCATACTGACCACCAATATTGGCGGCGTTATCAGAACGTACATTGTTGAGGTGGTCAATAGCCGTTGTTGCGTCACCGCCCCCGATTCTCATTGCACACTCTGCAAGAATGAGTTCATTCTCTACATAAGATACAATGGGGAAGTTAGCGGTAGCAGCAAAGATGCCGTCCCAGTTAGGGTCAAGCGGAGTGTAGCCTGCATCTGTAAAGTAGTAGGCATAGCGGTCTGATTCATCCGTTTTGGCATTGTTGCGGAACACAGCAGAGGAATCGAGCAGTTTTTCCATGTGAGAGCCGCTGGCAGAAATATAGCCGGAACGGTTCCAGTCAAGGAAATCATAGTACAAATTCCATGCGCCGGGAGTGGCCTGGCTGTGGTTAGCAAGCAGATCTTTGCCGGCGGCGATACCATTGGTTGCCGCTGCCGCCGCTTTGGCATAGTCCTTCATACGCAGGTATGCACGCGCTTTCAGAGTGTTTGCTACCTGAGCCCAGTTGTGGTTGCCCACGTAAGCTCCGCTGAAGTTAGCGTGGTTTGCACCATAGGCCAGTGCTGAATCCAGCAAAGCTATGGCTGCATTGTGCACCGCTGACATTTTGTCGAACTTAGGGCTGGTAATACCATCCACACAGGCTTCTGTGTTGGGGATGTCACCCCAAAGCGCAGATGCTGTCAACAGCAGGTTTGCCTCGGTGATACATGCAACTGCATTCAGCTGCTTGTTGTTTGCTTTTGCGGCCTTTGCGCGGATGATGCGACACTGGGCAATGCCTTCAGTGTATAAATTGCCCCATGGGGTATTAAAATCACCGGCGGTTACAACGTAGTCGTTGTATGACACAAACTGACGATCAAAACCCACATGATGGCCGGCGAAGATACCTACCATACGTGCAGCCTCACCCTCATTTACGAGAACGTTAGCCAGTTGTGCACCCGACATCATCAGAACAGGATCAGAGTCGCTGAACTGGCCGGGGTTTTCTTTATTGATTTCCTTGATGTCCTTTTTGCAGGAAGTGATTCCTACAGCCAGGGCAACAGAAAAGATTAAAGCTATCTTTTTCATGTTATAATTCCTTGTATTGTATTAGAGGTTAAACTTAATGTTGAACAGGTATGACTTGGTTCCGGGGTTGTTGAAGTAGTCCAGACCGCGGCCATTGGAAACACCGGTAAGGTTGGTTTCGGGATCAACACCATCAAACTTGGTCCAAAGAGCCAGGTTTCTGCCGGTGAAACCAACAGAAATTCCGCCGGGAACATGAACCGCATCAGACCACGCCTTGGGCAGGGCATAAGACAGGCTGAGTTCGCGGATACGGGTCCAAGAGGCGTCCTTGATAAACTGTTCGCCAACAGATCCAAAACCACCACCCAGGCTGGTATACCAGTACTGGTTCAACCATACATTGCCTGCGCCAAAGTCTTTCAGGCTGCCACGGGCAGTGATGCTTCCGTCTGCATTGATTACAGCCAGACCGTTTGCACCGGCTGCAGCGGCAGAAGCCAGTGTTACACCACGGTAATCTATGATGTTTGCAGCATCAGCAGCAGAAACGGTAAATTCAGATGCTGACTCAGGTGTAACACCGAAGTTGTTCAACACACCGTATGTACCGGCCCACATATCATTACCCTGACAAGTTTCAACCAGCAGGTTGAAGTTCAGGTTTTTGTAGTTACCATTCAAACCTACACTACCTCTCCAGTCTGGATTGGGGTCACCAATTACGCCTTCTTCAGCTGAAGCGGTTGGGAAGCCGTCTGCATCCAGAACCAGTTTGCCTGATTCGTCTTTGGCCCATTTACCGCCCCACAGAGCGCCCATTGCCTGGCCTTCAACAGCGCGTGATGAAGTACCGGTGAAACCGGCCAGGAAGATAGGAGCAGCACCACTGAGGTTGTCAACGGTGTTGCGGTTGCGACCCAGGTTACCGTAAAGATTCAGGTTGAAATTGTCTGACTTAATCAAGCTTACATTCAAATCAATTTCAATACCTTTATTAGAAAGGTCAGCAGCATTCTTCCACTGGTTTGAATAACCGGTAGAGTTGGGTACAGCAATCGCCAAAACAGCACCTTCAATTTTGTTTTGATAATATGTGAAGCCCAGAGACACTTTGTTTTTAAACAACTTAACATCGGCACCCAATTCTGTTTCAGTTTTCATTTCAGGTTTGATGTCAGGGTTGCCCTGTGTAGAGCTTCTGTAGATAGAACCGCCATACAGAGAACCATCCAGGTAATCACCCCAGCCGGAAGATGAACCGGCAGCAACAAAGTTGGTGTTCCAGATGTAGGCAGGAGGCGCTACACCTACACGACCGGCAGAAAGACGCAATTTAGCATAGCTAAGAACATCATTTGGTTTGAGGTCTTTGGTAAGCTCATACGCCAAGCTTGCACTGGGTGAGAAGAAGCGGTTTGCATAAGTGGAAGACGCTTCAGAAGCACCGGTCAATTGCAGGAAGATTTTGTCTTTTACATCAAAATCAAGGATACCGTAAACGCGGTTGTTCAACAACTCAGAGAACGAGTTGAATGGGTCTTTATTTTCAGTAGTAGAATTGATAAACGCGAAACGATCCTGATCGCGGATGATGAACTGAGAAGCAGAACCACCAATGTTGTAGATATTCTTATAGGTGTAAAGATAGCCAACTGTGGAG
>CAYSIK010000086.1:0-9732 GCA_964431045.1 uncultured Flavobacteriaceae bacterium | reverse complement strand
CAGGCCCCGGCAAGAACAATACGTTCAATGTGACGGCCAGCAACTTTAAGGGAATTAATGTAACAGTATATAACCGTTGGGGTGAGAAGATGTATGAAACCAATGACATAAATAAAGGCTGGGATGGAACTGCCAACGGACAGGAATGCCAGTCAGGGGTTTATGTGTATCATGTGGAAGTAATCTCATTTGAAGACAAGGTCTACAAATTTGACGGTACCATAACCTTGCTCAGATAACCCAGAAATTTAAATAAAGAAAAAGGCTGCTCAAGGGCAGCCTTTTTTATTTTTAGGTCATTAAACCTTTAAGGATTGAGCTTCCTGAAGAAGGTTATCAGGATTAATAGGGACAACGCCTGTATGCTCGCAAACCAGACCACCGGCCAGGTTGCTTAATTCGGCCAGTCTTTTCAGTGAGGTTTTCATAGCAAGACACATTGCGGCAACACTGATAACCGTATCTCCGGCTCCGCTTACATCGGCAATATTGCGAATATGAGCAGGCAATCTGTGACTTTCGGTTTTGCTGTGAATGAATACACCGTGTTCACTTAGGGTCAGTAACGAAATTTCATTTTCTAACCGCTCTTCGAGTTTGGTTACTGCATTTATTAATGAATTTTCATCAGCAGGATTAATGTCCAATCCCATGCCTTCCTTGATCTCTTTCAAGTTGGGCTTAAAAAGTGTACAGCCTTTGTAGGCTTCAAAATTTTGTTTTTTAGGATCAACCACTATAGGAACTCCGGCTTTACGGGCTTTGGTGATGAGTTTTGGAATATTCAATCCGTGAAGTACACCTTTGTTATAGTCTTCCATGATGACCACATCTGCCTGTTCTAGTTCGCGGTCAAAGTGTTCCTCCAGATAGTATGAATCGAGTTGGTCCAGATCTGCAGTGATTTCATGGTCTATGCGCACAATTTGCTTATTGTTTCCAATAATGCGGGTTTTGGTAGTGGTTTTTCTTTTTTGACTGTAAACAATAGCCCTGTCTGTTAAACCTGCCTTTTTAATCAGGTCTTTCAAATCATCAGCCTCTGCATCTTTTCCTATTACAGAACATAGGATGGGAATACCACCCATGGCGTGGATATTTAGTGCTACATTGCCGGCACCGCCCAGTCTGGCATCAAAACTGTCAGCATCTACAACAGGGACAGGTGCTTCGGGCGACATACGGTTTACGCGGCCGAAAATATATTTATCGACCATTACATCACCCACAATAAGAACCTTCAATCCTTGGAATCCGGCAAAAAGCTGATTAAGTTCCTGACTCATCTTGTTTGCAAAGTTACGCGGGTTTGGATCAAATTATTTTTGAAAAGGCAACTTTAAGACGTGCAACAGCTTTTTCTATCGTCGCAATATCCGTGGCATAAGATATTCTTATACATTCGGGCATCCCGAAAGCTGTGCCGCTAACACAGGCTACACCGGCCTCATTGAGCAAATAAAAGCAAAGTTTTTCGGCGGTATCTATTTTTTCGTTTCCTGCTGATTTTCCCAAATAAAATGATACTTCGGGAAATACATAAAAAGCTCCGTCTGGCTTATCGTATTTTAAACCGGGGATAGATTTTAGCAATTCAAGAATACGGTCTCTTCTGCCAATAAAGGCTTTTCTCATGTCTTCAACAGGCTGCTGATCGCCTTCCAGTGCGGCAATACCCGCCATCTGTGATATACTATTGGCTCCGCTGGTAAATAACCCCTGCATTTTTTCACAGGCTGAAACCAACCAGGATGGACCGGCGAGATATCCGATTCGCCATCCGGTCATAGCATAGCCCTTGGCCAGACCGTTTACCACAGCAGTTCTGTCTTTCATACCCGGAAATGTTGCGATACTGACATTTGAACCACAGTAATTTATCTTTTCGTAAATCTCATCACTAATCACAAAAACATGGGGATGTTTCTGTAACACTTCGGCTATGGCTTTAAGTTCACTATGGCTGAATACGGCTCCACTGGGATTGCATGGCGAAGAAAACATCAGTAGTTTTGTTCGTGGGGTAATGACTTTATCCAGCTGTTCGGCCGTAAATTTATATTGCTGATCAACGCCTGCCTGAATATAAACACTCTTACCGCCTGCATAGGAAACCATACTGGGGTAACTTACCCAGAAGGGGGCAGGTATGATAACCTCATCCCCGGGATTTACGATGCTCAGTACCGCATTTATAATACTGTGTTTGGCTCCGTTGCTAACGATAATGTCAGAAGGTTTGTATTCGAGTCCATTTTCATTTTTTAACTTGCGGCAAATGGCTTCCCGGAAAGGCAATAAACCCGTAACAGGCGGATAATGTGTGTATCCGGCCTTCATCGCAGCTGTAGCTGCATCGCAAATATGGTCAGGTGTATTAAAGTCGGGTTCACCAATGCTTAGGCTGATGATGTCTTTTCCCTGCTCCCGCAATTCCCGTGCGCGTTTGGTCATGGCAAGTGTTTCCGACTCGATTATTTCTGATATTCTTTGGCTTGCACTAAACATACGTTTTAATATCGCAATATTACCGAAACGCGTGCATATTATTGCGTATTGTTTAGACTTTGAATAAAGACTTATCGGGTTAACCCTATTTTTGCATAGCCTATGAAAATTATGTTTGTTGCCAATCGCGTGCCGTATCCTCCATACCGTGGTGACAAACTGAAAATATGGAATCTGGCTAAAAGGCTTTCAAAAAATCATGAACTGCATTTGTTCACCATAGCCCAGGATGAAGAGGAGTTTGGACATACGGAAAAATTAAAAACTGTTTTTAAGGAAGTCCATATTGTACACTTGCCCAAATGGAAAAGTGTTATAAAAACGGCACTTGCAGTATTGAGCAAGACTCCTTTTCAAGTGGCATATTTCCAGTCATCAGCGTTCTCGAAATTAGTTGGCAATGCATTGAAGACAGGGCAGTATGATTCGGTGCATATTCAGCATATCCGAATGGGACAATATTTTCGGAAATTGCCAAAGGGAAATGCCATACTGGATTTGCCGGATGCATTCAGCCTTTATTGGAAACGCAGATCTGAGCGGGCCAGGTGGCCCTGGTTGCGGTGGTTTGCAAATATTGAACAGAAAAAGTTATTCAATCTGGAGCGTAATTATTTAAGCGAATTTCCGCTAACACTGGTTTGCAGTGAAGAGGATAGACAGTATTTATTGGCGCATTCAAAAGCGAATATTCAGGTTTTACCCAATGGTGTTGATACCGATGTGTTTTATCCTAAAGAAAATATTGATTCTAAGCCTTGCAGACTTTTATTTACCGGCAACATGGACTACGCTCCCAATGTGGATGCAGTGTTGTATTTCTGCACAGACATTCTGCCGGGAATTAAAGAAAAACACCCTGAAGTAGAGTTTGTGATTGCCGGACAGCGACCCGTAAAGCGCGTGCTCGATCTGGCTTCAGAAAATGTAACAGTTACAGGATTTGTCAAAGACATTGCTGAGGAATATCATAAAGCATCGGTGGTTGTAGCCCCATTAAGGTTTGGAGCAGGCACACAGAATAAAGTATTGGAAGCGCTTGCCTCCGGTGTACCTGTGGTTTGCACACACGTAGGATTCAAGGGGCTGGGTATTGAAAATGGAGAAGGTGCCTGTAAAGTAGAAGGTACAGATGAGTTTATTCAAACCGTAAATCATCTTCTGGAAAATGAAAACAACAGAAAACAAATTGCCGGAAAAGGAATAAATAAAATAGTAACTACCTTTGGTTGGGATGCTGTTGCTAATCAACTGCTTAGGTATCTCGAATCGGTCAAAAAATAAAAACTGAATGAATAAGAAGTGTTCTATAGCTGCCGCACTTGCGTTTGTGCTTGTCTTGTCGGCCCAAGGCCAGACACAGCTGGTATATCCCGATTTTCATAATGGGGCTGTAACAGCAATGGACAAAAGCAGAAATAACAAATGGTTGCTTACGGCCGCTGCTGATGGCAGAGCAATGCTTTTTGAGGCAGAAAACAGAACCTTGTTAAGGCAGTTTAAAGGGCATTTTGACGCAATCACAGGAGCCTCCTTTGCATTTATGGATACCCGGGTGGTTACATCATCATTCGATGGTAAATTGATTGTTTGGGAGACAAAATCGGGGACGCAGAAAAGGAGCTGGAATGCAGTAAGCGGTTTACAAGATCCGGAAAAAAACTGGAGCCGAAATCCGCTTTTTCCTCCATTTTGCCTCGATAGTTCCAAGTTAAGCATGGTTTTTTATACGTCTCAGTCGGCAACAGGCAATCAAAACAATCCACAAAGGCAGGATTTAAAACTCTGTTTTTATGACTTCAATAAGGATTCTGTTCTGTGGACTATGCCGGTGGGGCATTTTGATACCGAAGGTCGACCTTTTACACTAAGCAGAAATGGCGATTGGTTGTTGTTTACAGATTATAAAAGAAATCCGGGTAACGGCAAAAAGGAACCCTACATTCGTCTTGTATTTACCGCAGATACAGCATTACAATATAAATGGTGGGGCAATGAAGCTGTATTTAGCGGCAAAGCAGTAGTTATCAGTAACGGACATAATCTGCTTCTTTTTAATCCTTCCAATGAATCCTCAATGGTCAGAAATATTGATGGCGGTTATGGATACTACAAACAATTTGCAGGCCCGTCTCACATATTAATGCAGTGTATGCAGCAGCCGGAGGCCGGAAACATTGCTGCAAGGAGTTTTAATGTAAAAAGTCCGTTTCTGTCCACGGCAGATTCTATTTTGTATTACCTTACCGGAAGCCGTTATATGAAATTGCCCTACTGGCGCGTGTTTGACCTGAAATCTCAGCAAACCTATACCCTCAGTATCAAGGGCGACAGTACTTCGGCTTGGCAACCTGCATACAGAATTAATGAATCACTATTAGGTCAGGGTGTAATGGCTTTTACCAAAGGCAATGAAAAATTTGCTTTTGTAGAATTGAGTACTGGCAATACTGTGTTGATGAGTTTTTTTAAAGGAAAATCATTCCTAAAATCGGCAATGCCGCTTCAAAACAGCGCAGGAAGATGGCTTTTGTCCATAGAACACGAGCCTTCAAACAGGCATGAGTTTTCGCTTTATGAATTAAAACTGGATTTTTCAGGTAGCTCTTATTCTCTTACCGAATATATTTCTTCTCCTATTCTAAATCAATCTTTATCGGTTGAAGACGATAATCAGGTGCTGCCGGATTTGATAATTTTTCCGGATGGAAACAAGATACTGTCCTCTGATAAACAAGGCGGAATCCGAATTTCAGATTACAGCAGCGGCATTGCAAAAGAAAAAGCGGTTACTTCACAGGATAATAAAATCACCCTGGGGCCTGCCGCTGTGAATTCTACAGGGACTTTAATACGATGTTTCAGTAATTTAAATGCGATTTACGGTTTTTCATCAAAAACCGGCCAGCCTCAAATATCCAAAAAGTCAGAATCTTGGAGGCTTTTACCCGACCAGACACTGTTCAACAAAAACATAGTATGTTACAATGCCGACAGTTCATGGAAGATAGATTACGGTGCGGGTAAGGCACTTGTGACCCATCAAAAGTCAAAAACCTTTTCATTGGTTTATATCAATGAAGCTACAATGGCAGATTTTGTGGTAGTCAACGATAAAAACCTCATTGGAATGGGTACGGACGGAGGGCTAAGGGCCTATTCACTGGAGTCGAAGCAGTTGTTATTTACCCAATATTTGTTTAAAAACGGCGGCAACCTCGTATTTACTCCCGATGGAAGAATGGACGCCAATGAACAGGCATTAAAAATTCTCTACACGGTACATGGTTTTAATGCCGAAAATATAAGCAGTGGGCAAAATGCAGTAAATGTCGGATATACCTTTGTGCCGGGCCTTCGCAAACAGTTATTGCGATAATTGTCTTGAATACTTGGTAAGCACCTGCTCATGGGTTATTTTCGCAATCCCATGAAGAAATTTTCCTTTTCATTAATGCTCATAACTGCTCAACTGGGCAGTCTAATTGCGCAAGACAGCCTTTCTGCCGATGTGTTAAATGCATTTCAGTTTCGCAGTATTGGACCGGCAACTACGGGAGGCCGTATTGTGGATATTGCTGTAAATCCTAATAATTTCAGCGAATATTATCTGGCAGCAGCCTATGGTGGAGTATGGAAAACCCGCAACAACGGAACAACCTTTGATCCCATTTTTGATGGTTACGGAACCCAGAGCATTGGCTGTCTGGCTTTGGATCCTCAAAACGCGAATGTATTATGGGTGGGAACCGGTGAAAACAACAATCAGCGCAGTGTAGGATACGGTAATGGAATATATAAAAGTCTGGATGGCGGTAAATCCTTCACCAATATGGGTCTCAAAAACAGTGAACATATTGGAATGATTAAAGTACATCCCAATAACAGCAATGTGGTGTTTGTTGCAGCATATGGGCCGCTTTGGAAAGAAGGTGGGGAGCGTGGCCTCTACAAAACCGAAGATGGAGGAAAAACATGGAATCGCATTTATCATGTGAGTGATAATACCGGCTGCAATGAAATTCATATTGATCCGTCAAATCCGGATATATTGTATGCAGCTTTTCACCAAAGAAGAAGGCATGAATGGACATACCTGGGCGGTGGTCCGGAAAGCGCACTTTACAAGAGCACAGATGGCGGTAAAACCTGGAGAAAATTATCGGGTGGCCTGCCCGGAGGCGATGTGGGAAGAATTACCCTTTGTATTGCGGCCAAAAATAGCAACCGTATTTATGCCATGGTGGAAGCCCAGGCGGGCAAATCAGGTGTGTATGTGAGTGATGACAAAGGGGAGAGCTGGTCCAAAACCAACGATTATTCCACTGCAGGAAATTACTACCAGGAAATGATGGCAGATCCGGCCGATCCAAACCGAATTTTCATCATGGATACATGGCTGAAATGGAGCAAGGACGGCGGTAAAACCGTAACCAGTGTAGGTGAAAAATGGAAACACGTTGACAACCATGCTATCTGGATACAACCCGACAATACCGCACACTGGATTGTGGGCTGCGATGGCGGACTTTATGAAACCTGGGATGACGGTAAAAGCTGGATTCACAAAGACCATCTTAATATTACCCAATTTTATCGTGTAACTGTAGACAATTCAGAGCCGTTCTACTATGTTTACGGCGGAACTCAGGACAACAACACCCTGGGTGGACCTTCGGCTAATGGAAGCGCTAATGGTATTCCCAACAGCGATTGGTTCATTACCGTAGGTGGGGATGGCTTCAAAACCCAGGTAGATCCAACCGATCCCAATATCGTATACAGCCAGTGGCAATACGGAGGTCTCATTCGTTATGACCGAAGAACAGGCGAACAAATTGACATCAAACCTATCTCAGGTTTGGGTGAAAATGGCCTTCGCTGGAACTGGGATGCTCCGCTGATTATCAGTGCGCACAATTCCGCACGTTTATATTTTGCAGCCAACAAGGTTTACAGAAGCAACGACCGTGGAAACAGCTGGGAAGCCATTAGTCCTGATCTGAGCCGCGGTATTGATCGCAACAAACTCCCTGTGATGGGCAAGGTTTGGAGCATGGACGCGGTGGCCAAAAATCAAAGCACTTCCATTTTTGGAAACATCATGTGGCTGGCTGAAAGTCCCAAAGATGAAAACTTGCTGTATGCCGGAACCGACGACGGTTTGTTACAGACAACCACCGATGGTGGCAAAACCTGGAGCAAGCAGAGCAAGTTTCCAGGTATTCCGGATATGACGCTGGTGAGTTGCATAACACCTTCACAGCATAACAGAAATGTGGTATACGCAACATTCGACAACCACAGACAAGGCGATTTCAAGCCTTATGTGCTGAAAAGTACCGATGCCGGAAAAACATGGACTTCCATTGCGTCTAATCTGCCCCAGAATGGCTCAGTAAAAACCTTCGCAGAAGATTTTATGAATGAAAATCTGCTCTTTATCGGAACAGAGTTTGGCTTTTTTGTTTCGAATAATGGTGGCAAGAAATGGACCCAGTGGACCGCCGGCCTGCCACCCATCGCCATCAAGGATATTGCCATTCAGAAAAGAGAACAGGACATTGCACTCGCTACGTTTGGCCGTGGATTTGTAATTCTGGACAACTATGCACCATTGCGTGAGGCTACACCCGAAAATATGGCGAAAGATGCTTATCTGTTTTCTGTAAAGCCGGCCAAAATGTTCATTCCTCGCTCTCCGCTGGGAGGTCGCGACAAATCTTCCAAAGGAGCGTCGTATTTCAATGCACCCAATCCCGCTTCCGGTGCGGTTATTCGTTATCACCTGAAAAACGAATACAAAACCATCAAGGAAACCCGTCAGGCCAAAGAAAGCAAATCGAAAAACAGTTATTATCCATCTGTCGACTCCATGAGATTGGAAGTACGGGAAGAACAGCCCTTTGTTTTATTGGTAATAACCGATGAAAAGGGCAGGGAAGTGCGCAGGCTGAAAACGTCCGCCAGAAAAGGAATGGGTAAAGCTGAATGGGATCTTCGCTACGCAAGCACCAATCCGTTAACCCAAGGTCCGAGGGATTTGAGCGACCCTTACACTGAGCCCGATTACGGTCCTTTTGTAGCGCCCGGAAAATATCAGGTGTCGCTTTATTTGGTAAAAGATGCTGAGATGAAGGAAATGGGCAACAAACAGACCATTTCTGTCGATTACCTGGTAAAACCAACCTTAAACAGTTTTCCTGCAGAAGAGAGGGCTAAAATCGTGGATGAAATTGCCGAAACGCGCAGAAACATATCAGCGGCATCCGAATACATGAATGATGCCTCAAAGAGCCTGCAAACGGCAAAAAATGCCATATTTAGCATGGGTGTGGATGCCGGTTTAATGAAGGAGATTTCAGATATTCAACTGAGCATTGAAAAACTGAACATCCGCCTGAATGGCGATGGCTTGCTGGCATCCAAAGAATTTGAGACCGCTCCCGGGATTTATGACCGGATAGAAACTGCCGTCTATGGCATGGTGTATAGCAGCAATGGCCCCACCATAACGCATGTAAATGCTTTCCGCGATGGCAAGAAAGTATTTGTTGATTGGGTAGCGGAATTAAAGCAGGTTCATAACCGAATAGAGACTTTGAATAAAAAGCTTGATGAAGCCAAGGTTCCCTACACGCCGGGCAGAACTTTCTTCTTTGATGTAAAATAATGAAGCTTTATTCTTCTGCTGTTGATGATTATTTGGCTATGTATAGCCATGAAAAACAACAAGTACTGCAACAGTTGCGGAATGTGATTCGTTCAACCGTTCCTGATGCCGAAGAAGGGATTTTCTGGAATATGCCGGGGTATCGCCTGAATGGGCCCCTTGTATATTTTGCCGCCTACAAAAACCATGTGGGCTTTTATCCGGGTCCGGACGCAGTAGCTGCTTTTTCTGAAAAACTGAAGGATTATAAAACCAGTAAAGCGGCTATACAGTTTTCTTACGATGAACCGCTTCCGGAAGAGATAATCAAAGAAATAACCTTGTGGCGGCTGCAGTCCAATACCCTAAAAAAGAGATAATAAGATTATTGAAGTAGCTTAGTGTGCTCTTTGATTGAGCCACAAAGACAATTCCCGCAGGGCGACGGTTTTAACACCCTGCGTATCCAAAATCTGCAAGTCTTCCATGGATTTTTCAAGGTAACTGTCGGCTTTGGTTTTTAATGCCGCATCCAGTCCCATGCTGCGCCAAAGTGATAGGGTAGGTGCAAT
>CAYSIK010000085.1:3442-9792 GCA_964431045.1 uncultured Flavobacteriaceae bacterium | reverse complement strand
CAAACCAAATGTTTAAGCACAAAAAAAGCCGCTCTGCAGAGCGGCTTTCGATAAAAATATCTTTTTTTACTTTTTGCCGTAGCGCTTCATGAACTTGTCGATACGTCCTGCGGTATCTACGAGCTGCTGCTTGCCGGTGTAGAAGGGGTGAGACTTGTCTGAAATTTCAAGCTTGAAAAGAGGGTAGTCGTTACCGTCTTCCCACTTGATGGTTTCTTTGGTTTCTACACAACTGCGTACCAAAAATGCATGATCGCAGCTCATGTCTTTGAAAACAACCGGACGAAAATTCTTGGGATGTATATCGGGTTTCATGATAATTCTGTTCGTTTTGGGGGTGCAAATATAAGAAAAAAAATTGAAACAAACAAGGGGATTCGGTTAATTTCCGAGTTCGTCCACATCCAGTTCTCCGCCACGGTCTGCTTCGCCGTTTTCACCGCAGTCCATGGTCATATTACTCATGTTTTCCGGTGTTTCCGGCATGTCGGTACTGATATTTAATTTATCGTCGGCCTGTGCCTGTTTCATGAAAATACCATAAATGGGCAATGCCATGAGGGCGCCTTGTCCAATCCACCCGTTTCTGAAGCGAACCGAAGGATCGTCTGCACCGACCCAGACACTGCAAACCAAACCTTTGGTAACGCCCATAAACCAGCCATCGGCGCTTCCCTGGGTTGTGCCGGTTTTGCCGCCAATATGGCCGGTGACGCCGTATTTGCCGCGCAGATAACTGCCGGTACCAAAATCGACAACGCCCTTCAGCATGCTGAACATAAGATAGGCTTTTTCTTCACTCAGTACCTGGTCGTGCTCCGGTGTTCCAAATTCTTCCAGCACGTTGCCATTTTTGTCTTCGATGCGCGTGATATAAGTAGGTTTGATCCACAACCCTTTATTTACAAAAGCCGTGTATGCACTGGCCATTTCAAAAGGACTCAATTCCATGGTGCCCAGGCAAATACTGGGAACAGGTGGAATCCGGTTCTTCTCAATCCCCACTCTTTCCGCAAATTTGATTACCGTTTGGGGTGCTTCTTCCCCGAGCGATTTCATGATCTGGGCGGTAATGAGGTTGTCTGACAGGGCCAAACCTTTTGCCATGGTTAATTCACCGCCCTCTTTGCCATCGCTGTTTCTTGGACTCCAAACAGAGCCGTCACCGCCTTCAAAAGTGGTTCTCTCTCTGGGGAAAACGGTGCAGGGGCTGTATTTGTTAATATCCATTGCAGTAGCATACACAATGGGTTTAAACGTTGAACCTACCTGCCTTCTGGCATTGATATTGACATGGTCATATTTGAAAAATTTATGGTTGATGCCACCCACCCAGGCTTTAACGTGTCCGGTTTCGGGTTCTACTGCAACAAATCCCGCATGAAGGAATTTCTTAATATATTTCATGCTGTCATACGGACTCATGGTGGTGTCGCGCTCACCTTTCCATGAGAAAATGGTCATGCGTACCGGTTTTTTTAGTTCTGCCATAATGGCGACATCATCACCATTGAATTTCTCTTTCAGGGCCTGATATCGTTCGGTTTTTCTAAGGGCATTTTCAATAAAATCAGGAATTACGGTCCAGTCGCTAAGTTTTCGCCAGGGAGCATCTTTGCCCCATGTCTGGTGAAACTGTTTTTGCAGGTCGGCCATATGCTGACCAACCGCTTTTTCCGCATGTTCCTGCATTCTGCTGTCAATGGTCGTATAAATTCTCAGTCCACTGCGGTATAGGTTATGACCGTTTTTTTTGCACCATTCTTTCATGTATTCGGCAAGGTGATCCCTGAAATAGATAGCAGGGCCTTCGTTATCCACCCGCTTATAATCCAGTTTTACCTTTTGCTCCCGAATGTTTTCGTAGGTGCCGGCCTCCAGTTTGCCGTATTTTACCATTTGTTTCAGCACCACATTGCGTCGTTCCTTCGAATTTTCCGGATTTAGGCGGGGATTGTACAAACTGGTTGCTTTCAGCATGCCAATAAGAACTGCAGCCTCTTCTACTTTCAATTCTGCGGGTTTTTTATTGAAAAATTCACGCGATGCGGCGTCAATACCCCAACTCATTCCCGAAAAGGGAACTGTGTTGAGATACATGGTGATTATTTCATCTTTGGTAAATCGCCTTTCCAGCCTGATGGCAATAATCCATTCCTTAAATTTTTGCATAAGCCGGGTAATCTTCATTTTGGGCTTATCATAAATACTGAACAGATTTTTGGCAAGTTGCTGGGTGATGGTACTGGCACCACCGTCGCGACCCATTCTCACAACGGCTCTTGCCGTTCCTTTGGCATCGATGCCGGAATGGTCGTAAAAGCGAACATCTTCAGTGGAAATCAGTGCATCATACACACACTGGGCTATCTGATCGTGCCTAATATTGGTGCGGTTTTCCAGGAAATAGGTTCCCAGAATTTCGCCATCGGCGGAATAAACTACCGAACTCTGGGCACTTTTTGGATTTTCCAGGTCTTTGATATCAGGCATTTCGCCAAACAGACCGAAATTCACAAGCAGAAAGAAAACAATAATCATCAGGAAAACACCCAGAAGAAACTTCCAGAATTTTCCAATCAAATAATACCCTGAGTTACCTGCCATTCTGTATGCGAATATACCAAGTTATCGCAATTTTCCGCGGAAGAATTCCATGTAGGCATTAATTCTGTTGTTACCCGCAAGAACGAGGTAATTGGTTTTTGAAATCCACGCCATTTCAAACTCAAACAAGCCTTTGGCGGCGAGTATTTCGGGTTTCTTTTCAATAAAAGAAAGGTATTCTTTAGCCTTCTCCGGTTTGCTGAAATTGGAGATACTGATATAGACCGTAGAACCGGATGCCCTGGCCGGACTTACCTCCAGTGTTTCAAAAATAAAATTTTCCTTATTAAAATCGTTTAACGCAGCACGAATCATATTGGTGTTGCTGCCTTTTGGAAAAACCAGCAGGTAGAACAATTCTTCCTTGCCGTCCCATGTTTTCCATAATTGAGAATCATCCTTTGGCGCAGTCTCTTTGCCGTTTTCAGTTGAATTCTCTGCAGTTGCATTTTTTAATCTGTCCCAGGCTTCGATGGTGCTCTGTGCTTGCGCGGCCATAGCGGTTCCGGGGTAATCCTGCGTGATTTGTTTCAGCACTTCAATCCCCTTTTCTGCATTTCCCGATTTTATGAGGCAAACACCGTAGAGATAGTCAAACCTTGATTGATAGGCATTTCCGGTATATTTTCTGTCAGCTTCCATTTTAATAGAAATGGCTTCGCTGTATTTTGCCTCCTCTGTAAGTCCATACATTTTTTCATACAATTCCTCGATCACCTTCAATTCAGTTACCTGCTCCGGATTGCTGTCATTGTCTTTGTTCCCGTCCAGTAGTTTCAGGTACAGTGAATTCGGGTATTTCTCCAGCAATAGCTGCCGGTATTGGTTGAAATCTGCTTGCCTGCCTGCTGCCCGGTGAATTTTTGCCATTTCAAAATATACCTGAGGCTCAAACTGTGAATTTGGAAAGGTTTTCAGCAATAATTCGTATAGGCGGAGCGCTTCTTTTTCTTCCAAAAGCTGATTCTGATAAATTCCGGCTGCGGCCAACATTGATTCTTCCAGCCTGTTTCGGGAATTTTTTCTGGCTTCTGCCGAAAACGGGATATCTTTATAGTATTTGCGCCGGTCTGCGGAAACTCCCTCCGGAATTCCCTGCACAGGCTCATCATCTTTTTTAATGCCGGTGTCCTTTGAGGTAGTGGACGTTGTTTCCGCCACTTTTTTGGAATTAATACGCCAGTAATCGCGGTTTACACGGGTGCCCCAGTAATTCTGAAATTCCTGCCCTGATTTAGCGCGTATGGCCGCATTGTAGAAGGGAAAAGAGCCGGTACCGGCTACAGGTTCCGAACCGGCGCCCGAGGGAGGGGATGGGGCAGGAACAGGCTGATTTTTTAATTTTTCTGCCTGTTTCTTTTCATATTCAATAAGATTATCAATGGACTTTTCCCTGAATGAGGCATCGGTAGCCATTCTCAGCAGGCTGTCTTCGCGCTTAATGGTCAGTAAATGTCTCAGAAGATCGGTTAACTGCGCACTTTTCTTGGATAATCGATCGTAATCAGGATGTTTTTCATCCAGTTTCTTGTTGGCCGAATCGTAATACAGGCCTGCGTTTTCATAATCTCGTTTTCCGTAGTAATAATCGCCCACTGCAAGATAGGTGGTGGTGAGCTGTGCATTGTCGCTGCCCGATTTTCTCAAAGACTGATTGAACTGATTCAGTGCATTGCTTTCCTTACCTGCCCTGAGTTCATTGAGACCCATGCGATAATGAATCTGCCCGTAGTATTCAATGTTTTTATCATCGCGCAGCATCTTTTTGAGAATGGAATTCACCCTTGCATACCGGCCACCCTGATCTGCTACCAGCTGCGCCAGCTGTATTCTGGAGTTGAAGGCCATGTCGTACGGCGGATTCATTTTAATCACTTTTTCATAATGGGCAGCTGCCTCATCGGTTTTTTTAAGGTTGGCAGAAACCTGTGCCAGCGAAAAATGAAGTCTGTATCGCTCCATTTTGCCCTTGGCATGTGGCAGTGCTTTGTTCAGGTATTCGTATGCCTGCAGCATTTTGCTTTCCTTTAAATAGACGGCAGCGAGCGCCTTGTATAATTCACTCCTTAGCGATTTAGGGAAATCTTTGTCCTGATCGAGGCTCCTGGCAAGGTTTTCCGCCTCTCCGTATTTCTTACGCTGAAATAAAGTCTGGTAAATCCAGAGTTTTGCGCCGTATTGAATTGCCGGGTTTTTGTAGTTTGTATGTACAAAATTGAAGAGATCTTCCGCGGCGATAAAATCGCCCTTAAGAAAGTAGGCTTTTCCCATCAGCAGGTAGGCATCATCTACCCAGCGACTGCGGGGATGCTTGTCTATCATGGTGCTTACCTTTTTTACGACTTCATCCATCGCGGCCTGGTTCCCTTTCAGTGACTCAACAGGACCATAATTATACAACTCTATGAAGGTGCGGTAGTCATCTTTGTGATTTTCCCTCAGCGTAAGGACTGTTTCATTCCATTTTGTTTCAGCGTTGAAGTAAACATTATAATGTGCCGTAGTATTGTGCCAGGCCCTGCCAATAGTAGTATCACTGTTTTTACAGGAATGCAGAACGGTAATACAGGCCGGTAGCGCCCATAATAAAATTCTTTGCAGTCGCATGAAGGATTTCACGCTTAAAAACGATATTTTCGTGTTTTTATTACCCAACAGCACAATATTATGGTCAAAGGTCGCAAAATTATGGCTAAACTGAGAAATAAGTATCGTTTGGTGTTGCTGAATGATACGCATTTCGGAGAAGTTTTTTCAATTCGACTCACTCCTATGAACCTGCTGATGCTGCTTAGCTCTGTTTTTGTAACCTTCGTTTTGATTATTTATTTACTGATTTCCTTCACACCTGCCAAACGCCTTGTTCCGGGATTTGGCAATACAAACAACAGAGAAGCCATGATGGAACTGAATCAGCGGGTAGAGGACCTTAGCAGGGAACTGGAAAATAAACAGATAAAAATGGATGCTCTGAACAATATGCTTTCTGATAAGGAAAAAAAGTTTGACAGCACATCGGTTCGTCCCCAAAGAAATTGAATTCATCTTTGTTATATTTGAAGGTATATTTGCAGTCCCATGTTTTCATCCAATCAATCTGGCAAGCAAGGTAAAAAAGAGCCTGCTTCCGTAAACAACTTGTTAAATATCATTGGCCCGGGTACCAAGCTGAAAGGTGACCTGGTATCTGAAGGCGATTTTCGCGTGGATGGCGTAATTGAAGGTCATGTAACCGTAAAGCAAAGACTTGTACTTGGGGATGGCGGAAGTATCACAGGTGACATAGATGCCCGTGACGCAACCATTGCCGGATACATTAAAGGCAATATTACGGTTGCCGAAACGCTGGTGCTCAAGTCAAACTCAAAAATTGACGGAGATATTGCAACCGGAAAAATTATTATAGAAAGCGGTTCTTCTTTCAACGGTCGCTGCAGCATGAACGCCCACATTACTCAGGTTACCGCCAAACCCGTAACCCAAGGATCCGATGAAACCGGACAACCGTCTTAAACAGACAGGCAGTTTTTTTCGTTACAGCAGTCTTGCGCTGCAGATGATATTTACCATCCTGCTGTTTGTGGCAGCGGGGTACTATTTGGATAAGTGGCTGCAACTGGGATTCCCCTGGTTTACCTTGTTTCTTACCCTTGCAGGTGTTGCAGGTTCTCTGTATTCGGCCATTCGTAAACTTTAATTTCAATGATGAAAACCTACTATCAGCGACTTTTGGTGTTTTCGGC
>CAYSIK010000085.1:0-3432 GCA_964431045.1 uncultured Flavobacteriaceae bacterium | reverse complement strand
TTGGCGTCCTTTTTTTAGTGGGATTATCCGGATTTATACATTATTATGTTTACGGAAGGGGCAATACCGATCCCAAAAAAACCATCAGGCGCATGATGGCGGGCAGCATGCTGAGAATGCTGGCAGCGATTTTTTTTCTTGCCATTTCTTTGTTGGCATTCCGCCCTCTCAATATTCCTTTTATTATTTCTTACACAGGCAGTTTTTTCCTGTTAATGGTATTTGAAATTTCCCAAATTCGTCGTAAATTGCGCCCCGATTTCAATGGACGCTCCAAATAAGCAAACGCCCTATTTTTCAGCGCTTTTCAGCGGATACAGAATTTCCAAAATTTTAGTTTTGTCCCTGTTTTACGCGTTTTTTACACTGGGTCTTCATGCCTCAGAAGCTGAACATTCCCCTGAAAAGGGTCATGAAAACACCCATTCTGAAGAAAAAATGGATCCGGGTAAGCTTATTATGGAACACATTTCTGATTCGCACGACTGGCATCTTTGGGGTCACACATCCATTCCTTTGCCAGTAATCATTTATACAAAAAGTCAGGGTCTGTCCGTTTTCTCCAGTTCGCATTTTAACCATGGTCACGATGCCCACAATGGTTTCAAACTCAATGAAAAGAACCAGGTAATTTGGGAAAATGAATCAAATAAAGAAGCTATTTATGATTTGAGCATAACAAAAAATGTTTTGGCCATGTTCATTGCAGTAATCACGCTCTTTGTTATCATGATTTCTGTTGCCCGCACCTACAGTAGGCGCCCCGGACAAGCACCAAAAGGATTTGTTAACATCATTGAGCCTCTGATATTGTTTCTGCGAGACGACGTGGCTAAGTCATCAATTGGCCCCAAGTACGAGCGCTATATGCCCCTTATTCTCAGTATTTTCTTTTTTATTTTCGTAAATAATTTATTCGGACTCATCCCGATTTTCCCGGGTGGAGCAAACGTTACCGGTAATATCGCTATCACCATGGTTTTGGCTCTTGTGGTTTTCCTCACTGTAAATGTAATTGGAAATAAATACTACTGGAAACACATTTTCCTGCCCGATGTGCCAAAAGCCATGTACCTTATCATTGTACCCATTGAAATTTTGGGTGTAATTCTCAGGCCATTTGTTTTAATGCTTCGTCTTTTTGCCAACATCACTGCAGGTCACATTATCATCCTGGGATTCTTCAGCCTCATTTTTATATTTGGTGCTATGAATCCGGGATTGGGCTATGCTGTTAGTCCGCTTTCCGTGGCCTTCACTTTATTTATGAGCCTTCTTGAATTGCTGGTTGCTTTTCTTCAGGCTTTCGTATTTACCCTGCTCACTGCCATTTACATAGGAATGGCCATTGAAGAGCATCATCACGCAGAACACCATTAATAAAAACAACAATAAAATCACTTCACTATGAGTTTAATGACCATTCTTCTCGATGCAGCTACCGACGCTAAGGTTGCTGCCGCAAGTTTCAGTAAAATGGGTGCCGCTATCGGTGCCGGATTGGCTGCCATCGGTGCCGGTATTGGCATTGGTCGTATTGGCGGAAGCGCCATGGAAAGCATTGCACGCCAGCCCGAGTCACTGGGTGATATCCGTGCAAACATGATTGTAGCCGCTGCACTTATTGAAGGTGCCGTGTTCTTTGCAATCGTTGTTTGTCTGCTGATTCTGTTCCTCTAATCTCAACCGGTTGCCCGCTCAGGCGGGCAACCTTATCTCAAAAAAAGAAAAACAAAAAACATGGAGTTAGTAACCCCTGCCATAGGCCTTGTATTTTGGATGCTGGTAACATTTTCGCTGTTGCTTTTCATCCTCAAAAAATTCGCGTGGAAGCCCATCCTCACTTCGATGAAGGAAAGGGAAGAAACCATCGAAAAATCGCTTCAGGAAGCCGCAAATGCGCGTGCTGAAATGCAAAAACTTAATCAGCAGAACGAAAATCTGCTGGCAGAAGCACGCGCCGAAAGAGAAAACATTCTCAAAGAAGCCCGTGAAATCAAGGAAAAAATTGTGAGTGAGGCGAAAAATGCTGCCGATGAGGAAGCCAAACGTCTCATTTCACGTGCTAATGACGAAATCAGCCGCCAGAAGAATGCCGCGCTGGACGAACTGAAAAAGGAAGTAGCTCAGTTCTCATTGCATATAGCCCAGAAGCTTGTAGAAAAAGAACTGGAAAACAATGATGCCCAGAAAGCACTTATTGCCGATCAGCTCAGCAAACTGGATAAGCAACAAAAAGCCACTGCATAACCCATTAATTCATGAAGATTGCATCCCGTTACGCTAAGTGTCTTTTCGATATTGCCGCAGAAAAAAAGCAACTCGATGCTGTTGCCTCAGATGCCGCTAATCTATTGAATATAATTGCTGCTTCACCGGAATTAACATCCTTTTTGGAAAGCCCTTTGCTACATAAAAGTAAAAAGAAAGAGGTTCTCCGTCAGATATTTAAGGGATTCAATGAAATTACCCTGTCTGTTTTTGATATGATGGCAGATAAAAGCCGTGAAAACTTATTGGGCGAAATGGCACAATCCTTCAATCATATTTATAACACAGCAAACGGTATTACCCTGGCTGAAGTAACCAGTGCTATTGCTTTGGATAAAGATACGCTTTCCGGTATAGAACAGTTTGTAAAGAAACATGCCGGTAGTAAACAAGTAGTAATTACACAAAAAGTAAATTCCGCACTCATTGGCGGACTGACCATTCTCTTTGATGGCAGAATGTATGATAGCTCTGTTATCGGTCAGATTAACAAAATGAAAAAAGAACTCAACCTAGCTTAAAAAAATATAATAATGTCACAAATAAGGCCTGATGAAGTATCCAGCATCCTCAAGGAACAAATTTCCGGTTTCAGCGGTGCTGCCAGTTTAGAAGAAGTAGGAACCGTTCTCCAGGTGGGGGATGGTATTGCCCGTATTTTCGGACTCTTTGGTGTGCAAAGCGGTGAACTCGTTGAATTTGACAACGGAATTCGCGCCGTAGCGCTTAACCTGGAAGAAGACAATGTGGGTGCCGTATTGATGGGTAGCAGTACCGAAATCAAAGAAGGCGACAAAGTAAAGCGCACCGGTAAAATTGCCAGTATCAATGTAGGTCATGGCATGTTGGGCCGTGTTGTAAATACCCTGGGTGAAGCCATTGACGGAAAAGGACCCATTTCAGGCGAATTGTTTGAAATGCCGTTGGAAAGAAAAGCACCCGGTGTATTGTTCCGCGAACCGGTAAAAGAGCCCTTGCAAACGGGTATCAAGGCGATTGATGCCATGATTCCTATTGGCCGCGGTCAGCGCGAATTGATTATTGGTGACAGGCAAACCGGTAAAACCACCATTGCCCTTGATACCATCATCAACCAAAAAGAATTTTTTGAAAAAGGACAACCTGTATACTGCGTTTATGTGGCTTGCGGTCAGAAAGAAT
>CAYSIK010000084.1:4196-9838 GCA_964431045.1 uncultured Flavobacteriaceae bacterium | reverse complement strand
TTTGCTCTGGAATGCCGGTATCGGGTATAAGTTTTTGAAAAAGAAAGCTGCCGAAATTCGCTTTACTGCCTTTGATTTACTGAAGCAAAATAACAGCCTTAGCAGAAACATAACAGAAACCTATTACGAAGACGTCCAGACCAATGTATTGCAGCGCTATTACATGCTCACGTTCACATACAATCTGAGGGCTTTTAAAATGCCGGAAGGCAAATCTGAAGAGCGCAGAATGTGGCACCCCCACTAAAAAGGTTTTACAACAGCGACTGATAAAGATCGTTGATTTTATTGGCAATAGCTGCAGGATCAATCTTTTTCAGCACCTCTTCCCTGCCTAAAGTCTTTTCGGCCTGATATTCCGTAGCCATGCTTTCCATCATCACTGCTGCCATTTCATCAGCATTATTGGGATTGAAATACCGGGCTGCTGTACCGGCAATCTCCTTAAAAACCGGAATATCCGATACCGCCATGGGCTTTCCGCACACAGCAGCTTCTGCCAACGGAATGCCAAAACCTTCAAAAAAACTGCAGTTCACAACGAGTGATGCTCCGTAAACCAATGCATGCAGGGTTGAAAAATCACAATTCTCAAAAAAGTGAACCCTGTCTGAAAGTTTTTCAGATGCAACAAATGACCGGCATTTCGCAAGCGTTTCACCATCCGCCCCGGCCAGTACCAGGTGTAAGTCGGTTTGTTTCTGAATTTTAGCAAAAGCTTCTATCAGTGTTCCATGATTTTTCCGCTGTGTAAAACTACTCACATACAAAATGTAGCGAGATTTCACAGGTGATTCAGCCGGAATCTCATACCAAACCTTATCTACGGGCTGATATATGACTTTTATTCTGGATGGATCTGTTTTATAAAACCGCTGAATATCGATTGCTGTGGTTTCGCTCGCGGCAATTATCATATCAGCATGACGTGCGGCGTACCCGGTTTTCAAGTTATAAATAACCCTGTCTGTAAAAGGGTAATAATCCGGAAATCGCTTAAAAATGAGATCGTGAATCGTTACTACAGTTTTAATTCCTGATTTGTCAAGCCCGAGCGGTATTTCATTGCTCAGTCCGTGATATACCTGAATTCCTTTTCTAATGAGGTCTTTTCTAACCCCCATCAGCCGCCATAGGGAACCTTTATGGATAGATTCTGCCACTTCAGCGCCTGAGGGCAAGGTTCTGCCTTCCTGTCCGGGAGCAAACAACACATACCTGTTTTCGGGATGGTTTTTCAGCAAAGCGTCCACCACACTGCGGCTGTAATTTCCCAACCCGGTTCGGTTGTGAAAATACCGCTTTGCATCAAACCCGATATTCATCAGACAGCTACGTTAAAATCGCGGAGCGCGTCGTTCAACGAAGTTTTGGTATCGGTACTTTCTTTTCGCTGCCCGATGATCAGAGCGCAGGGAACATAAAAATCGCCGCCCTTAAATGTCTTTTTAACAGAACCCGGAATAACCACACTGCGCGGCGGAATATATCCCCGGGGCAATTCTTCGCCACTTTCCGCATCCATGATTTTCGTACTCATGGTTAAGGTTAGTCCCGCACCCAAAACGGCCTGTTTGCCAACCCTGACACCTTCCACCACAATACAGCGCGAGCCTACAAAACAATCATCCTCAATGATTACAGGTGCAGCCTGAACGGGCTCCAGCACCCCGCCAATTCCCACACCACCGCTCAGGTGTACATTCTTACCAATCTGCGCGCAGCTGCCCACTGTTGCCCAGGTATCCACCATGGTGCCCGAATCAACGTAAGCGCCAATGTTAACATAAGACGGCATCATGATGACGCCCGAAGCCAAAAAAGCGCCGTATCGGGCAATCGCGTGGGGCACCACCCGCACACCCAGCGCCGCAAAACCGGTTTTCAGTTTCATCTTATCGTGAAACTCCATAGGTCCTGCCTGTAGTGTTTCCATTTTACGGGTAGGAAAATACAGGATTACCGCTTTTTTAATCCAGTCATTGTTTTGCCAATTCCCGTCGGACAGAGGCTCTGCCACGCGGAGTTCCCCCTTATCCAGCTTTTCTATCACACTTTCAATTGCATTCACATAGGCTTGTTGCTGCAATAAACTTCTGTTCTCCCAGGCTTCTTCTATTAAATTCTTTGTATTTTGCATGAAAATTAAATCGGCCGCAAATTTGCAACCATATTTGCGAAGTACAAAGATACCCATGAGAAAACTGCTTTTGTTATACATAACCTTCGGGATTTACCAGACTCAACTTCAATCACAGAATCAGGTATTAACCATAGAAGATTGTTTCAATCCCAAATTTTCACCTTCCGGACTTCGCGGAGTTCAGTGGATTCCAAACAGCAACAGGTTTACCCAAATAAAAGGCAAAGCATTGCTCTCCACTGACCCTACAACCCTAAACAGCGATACCTTATTCACACTGGAAGGCCTTTCTGCGCTCGCAATGGCGGAGGGTGGCGATGTAAAATCATTTCCTGCACTGACCTGGAAATCAGAAAAGGAATGCTGGTTTATAAATAAAGGAAAACTCTTTGTCTACAATACTTCAGACAAAACCCTCATTACCAAACGCAAGTTCACAGAAAGCTACGATGCCATCGAAATTGCTGAAAGTTCCATGAATGTTGCACTGATAGATAAAGATAACATCACCATTACAACCGCCAGCGGCCCCCGCAGAATTACGGAAGACGGAGGAAACGGAATCGTTTATGGTCAATCCGTACACAGAAATGAGTTTGGAATTAACAAAGGGTTTTTCTGGAACAATGAAGGTCAGAAACTGGCATTCTACCGAATGGATGAAAGCCATGTAACCCAGTATCCGCTCACAGATATTGCAAACGGACCGGCCAAAAACAATTATATCCGCTATCCCATGGCCGGAGACAGCAGCCACTCCGTGAAAGTAGGTATTTACAACTGTCTCACGGAAGAAACCATTTACCTAAACACAGACGGGCCCTATGATCAGTATCTCACGAATATTGCATGGAGCCCAGATGGACAATCTATCTATCTGGCTTGGGTAAACCGGGAACAGAACCATATGCAGCTGCGCAAATACAGGGTAAACGACGGCAAACTGGAAAAAGTGGTTTACGAAGAAACAAATGAAAAGTATGTTGAGCCGGAGCACCCGCCCATTTTCATTCCCGGTGAAGGCAACAAATGGTTATGGATGAGTGAAAAATCGGGATACAATCACCTGTACCTAATGGATGACCAGCGCGACCCCATACAGTTGACCAACGGGAACTGGGCAGTTACCGACTTTTTGGGATTTACCAGGGACAATCAGGGGTTTTTCTATGAAAGTACACAGGAAAGCCCTTTACAACGACATGTCTACCATTACAAGTTCAGAGACCGTAATCCAAATCCGGTGAAAATAACCAAGGGAACGGGCACACACAAGGTTTTACTGAACACGAATGCCGGAACCTACCTGGATATATTTACATCCACCCAAATTCCGCGCAGATACAGTGTTCATCAATTGGATGGTACCCTAATCAACTCGGTTTTTGAAGGCCCCAACCCGCTGTCAGATTACCAAATCGGCGACATTCGGATTGAACCGATTATACTAAACAACAACAATACCGCTCTTTACGGGCGTATGTTTTTACCACCTGACTTTGACCCTAAAAAGAAATATCCGCTTTTGGTTTACGTATATGGAGGACCTCACGCGCAAATGGTGACAGAAAGCTGGTTGGGCGGCGGGCCTCTGTGGATGGCATATCTGGCCCAAAAAGGCATTATCGTATATACGGTCGACAACCGGGGAAGTTCCAACCGCGGTTTTGAATTTGAAAGCGCTACCCACAGAAAACTCGGTACCGTTGAAATGAACGATCAGCTTTTTGCTTTGGAACAGCTTATAAAAAGAGGTTTTATTGATACAAACCGGATGGCGGTTCACGGCTGGAGCTTTGGAGGATTCATGACAACCACCCTTATGACCAGGTCTCCGGGTACATTCAAACTGGGCGTGGCAGGTGGTCCGGTAATTGACTGGAAGTACTATGAAATCATGTATACCGAAAGGTATATGGATAAACCTTCTGAAAATCCCGACGGATACAAAAAGGCCAATCTGCTGGGTTATGTCGACAAGCTTCAGGGAAAACTGTTAATGATTCACGGTATGGATGACGATGTGGTTGTACCGCAACACAGCTATATGTACCTGCAGGAAGCCGTTAAAAAAATGAATACCAATGTGGATTTTTACCTTTACCCCGGCCACAAACACAATGTGGTAGGACCGGATCGTGCCCACCTGTATAAAAAGATTACCAATTATATTCTGGAAAATCTGTGATTACGGAGCTGCAAATAGTTGAGTGTCCGCGGGATGCCATGCAAGGCATACAACAATTCATCCCGACGGATGTGAAAGTTGATTACCTGAAAAAACTGCTGGCCTGTGGCTTTCACACACTGGATTGCGGCAGCTTTGTCAATCCCTCCGCAGTCCCCCAGATGGCTGATACCGCCGAGGTTTTAAACCAAATAGGAAATGACAAAGGCAACACCAAATTACTGGTTATTGTGGCCAACGAAAGAGGCGCAGCAAGGGTAATAGCCTATCCCATGGTCAATTATCTGGGTTACCCATTCAGTGTTAATGAAACGTTTCAGCGGAGAAACACCAACAGCAGTACCACGGACGCTTTTATCCGCATGCGGAAAATTCATGAACTTGCCCACATCGCAGGAAAAGAACTGGTGGTATACATCAGCATGGCCTTTGGCAATCCATACGGCGAAGAATATAACAGGGATGCGGTAATTGAGTGGGCAGACAGAATTGTGAAGGAGGGCATAAAAACCATTAGCCTTGCAGACACAGTGGGGCAGGCAAAGACAGATGATATCAGTTACCTTTTCAGTGTATTGTCACAGCGCCATCCGGAAGTTGTTTTCGGGGCCCATTTTCACGCAAGACCGGACGCATGGCAAAACAAGGTTGAAGCTGCCTGGAATGCAGGTTGCCGCCGATTTGACAGCGCTGTACTTGGATTTGGTGGTTGCCCTTTTGCCAAGGATGATCTCACCGGCAACATACCCACCGAAGGGCTACTGGCATGGATAAACACCCACACTCCATCAAACATAAATGCTGTAGCATTTTCTCATGCCCTTGAAAGGGCTTCAGCAGCCTATCATGGTTATTAACTACTACCGTCTGAGGGTATTTAGTTTCTGTACAATTTCCATCAGGCCGTCGCGGTAATTTTTGCCAACGGGTATTTCTTTATTCCCCACTTTGATACTGCTGCTGTGTACGGAAATAATCTTGTCTATGGCCACAATAAAACTCCTGTGCACCCGCACAAAACGGTCTGATGGCAGGCCCTGCTCCATATTTTTCATGGTTTGCAGGGTTACAATGCGCTTATCATCCGAGGTCCGTATTTTCACATAGTCTGCGAAAGCTTCCACCAGCCAAATATCGGTGAAGGCAACTTTGAGCAGTTTTCCATCGCTTTTTACAAAAACCGAGCCTTCCGAAAGTTCTGAATTTTCTTTTTGTACAGAGGTACGCAATTCAAAATATTCTTCCAGTCTTTTTACTGTTTTTGCCAGGCGGTCGGGAGAAATCGGCTTGAGCAGAAAATCCAGTGCTTCT
>CAYSIK010000084.1:0-4186 GCA_964431045.1 uncultured Flavobacteriaceae bacterium | reverse complement strand
TGTCAGCTATGCTGCGAGCGAATTCTATTCCGCTTACACCCGGCATATTAATATCGCTGAAAACAACCTGAACTTTGTTGTTTTTTAGGTAGTCCATGGCTTCCAGTGCATGACTGAATGTTTTCTCCACTTTCAGTCCCGGATAGCTTTCAAGCAAGGTTTCCATTACCTCCAGTGCCAGGGGTTCATCATCTACACATATACAACGCAATGTTTCCGACATATTTCAAGTATTTAATGCAAGTTTAACATGATATTCTGTTTCCTCATCTCTCACTTCCAAATTATATTTTTCGGGATATATTATATCCAGTCGCTTCTTTAGGTTGGCCATCCCTATGCCTCCCTCTCCATTTAAGGTTTCAACCATAGTTGCAGGCTTGGAATTGGATATCTCAAACACAATTTCTCCGGATGTAGCCATTAGGTTTATTTTAATCCATGCATCCGAAAGGGTATTAAAAGCACCATGCTTGATGCTGTTTTCCAAAAATGTCAGAAATAGCATAGGCTCAATTTGAGCTTCACTCAAATTACCTGAAGTTTCAAAAGCAATTTCAGCTCGGTTACCAAGTCTTATTTTTTCCAGATCGATGTAATCTTTTAAGTACTGGACCTCTTTAGACAATGGCACCCTGCCGTCCCCGGCCTCATAAAGCACATACCGCAGTATATTGCTCAGTCGCAGTACTACTTCAGGAGCAAGATCACTCTTTTTGAGGGTCAATGCATACAGATTATTCAGACAATTGAATAAAAAATGGGGATTGATTTGTGATTTTAGAAATTTCAGCTCAGTTTCCGTATTGATTTGTTGCAGTCTTCTTCTTGCCTGTTCACCCTGATACCAGTTTTTAAACAGTTTCAAAACCATACTCAGCACCACACTGAACAATATGGATAGGGCAATCAGAATAAAAAAATTCCAGGACCATACCATGTTTTTGAGGTCACGGTTATTCACCAGTTTATGGATAATCACAGAAATCGGAAATGCGGTGGCTGCAATCGTAAGTATCAGCACCAGCACATAAGTCACATACTGACGCGTGTAAAGGTATTTATTGACAAAAAAGTAATTGTTTACATAGCTCACAGCCGCGTGGAATGTGAGAATAAGTGACGAAAACAACAGCCATTCGCGGAGGTTTTTACCGGGCTGAAGAGAAACCGCCACGATAAAAGCATATAAGCACCAAAAAAACAGATGGTATAACCGGGACTGGTTTACAAACCTGTAGACTGCTGAAAATATATTTCGGAGTAAAGACAATGCTTGCGGTTATCTTCCCATAAACAGGGCTATCAGACGAATGCCCCATTCTCTGTAAATACCGGATTCTTCCACATTTGCACCCAGTGAGGGATTTTCTTCCACCATTTCTTTTTGGGTATTGTTGCTTTCCTGACCCGAGAAATAACGCTGGGCCGCAAAAAAACCAATCACATTAAGAATAATGAGCACCAAAATAACCTTAAACTTGGCTGAAAAATTATGGATACGAGCCATTTTCATTTCAAAATTAGCAATTTTATTCTAAAATAACAATACCCTTTAATTGTTAGACGCAAAAACCCGGCCAAATGTTACCCGTTCAAGAAAATATTAATATTTAAGATAATTTACAATCTGCCGATACTGAAATACCTGTCCAAACTTCAACAGACTGTCACATGTCTTTGCGTTACCATGGCTTAAAGTTAGCCGGCGCGGCTGATTGTGAAAGACAATTTCAGCACTTTCTTGTACCACCCCAAAACCGCTGTTGAAAATGTAAACTGCAGGAGACTTTCGTCCGTTATCCAGCAGATTCGCGGAATAATCGAAGTACTTTTTTCGGTTTAAAAGCAAACCCTGATTGAGGGTTTCTGCAATATCGCACTGGGATGCAATTTGATTGGAACTTACACCACGCAGCGCAGGCTTCAGGGCCGGCCCCCAAAAAAACAAGGGAACATGAAAATGCCCTGACTGATCAAACTGCGTTTCGGGATAACCCAAATCACGGCCATGATCGGCAACGAAAACAAAAAGCGTATTTCTAAACCATGGGCTTGCATTCACTTCTTTTATAAAGCGCCTGATACAGTCATCTGTATATCCAATACTGTTCAACAATTCTTTTTGTGCGGATACCCCCTTAAAATAAGGCCCTCCGGGAACATCGTAAGGCTCGTGGCTGCTGAGTGTGAGCAAAACATGAAAGAATGGTTCTTTGGACCCGTCACTGATTTTTAAAAGCTTCTTCAACGCCCATTCATCATGAGCACCCCACTTTGAAGTAACCTCAGCGCTATTAAAATCTGTTTGGTCCCTTACTGAGTGAAATCCGGCTGAGAACAAATAAGACCGCATATTCGAAAAACCCAAATCTCCACCATATACAAAACCGGATTTATACCCTTTTGCATTAAACAGTTTTGCGAGCGAAGGGAGTTTTGCTGCCTTGTCAGGTTCATGAAGAATGCTTTGCCAGGGTTGCCCGTGCCAGGCACTTATTACCGCCGCCAAACCTTTGTCTGTTCTATCTCCGGAGGCAAAGGCGCGTTTCATGTAAAACCCGGATTTCTGCAAACTGTCAAGAAAGGGCATAGCATTGTGAATGCCTTTCAGGTGCTGTGAACCATATGCAGAGAAGCTTTCCATTATCACGATGCAGACATTGGGCTGTTCCAAATGGCTGAGCGGCGTATTTACCACGGTATCAGGGTAAAATTGATGTAAAACCCTTTCATCATCGCCTGATCTGTAATAGTGATAAATCTCTGCATCGATAATCTCGTTTTTATTGATTAAAAAATACAGAAAATTCCATCCACTGTTAATGGCTGCCATATTGGCAGCCGGTTTTGCAGAAAATACGGCTATACTTTGATTGATTGGTATATTGCCAAAACCACCACGAATGGCAATACCAAACAGGGCTGCCGTAAAAATGGTTTTCCCGGCTATAAACATATGTTGCCCGGTGGATTTTGGTGATTTGACAATACTTCCGGAAATAACCCTGAGATAGCGAAAAAACAGGACTGTAAAAAGTATCCAGCATATAAATATCCATGTCCAGCTGGCCTCGGAAGATGAAGCTGCCGCCTCATTCGGACTGTATAAATACTGGAGAGCCTGACGGTTGAATTTCGAACCCCATACGGCAAACATTTCAGCATCTGCAAGGCTTACAATGATGACAACCTGTGTAAACACAATGCCCAGTGTTATAATTAAAAATCTGGCTAATTGCTGATGCAGTGCAGTTCCCAGCCAATACATCAAAATACTGAAAACTACGAAATAGGAAACAAATGCCAGATCAAGCGGAAAACCGGCAAAAAAGGTCTGTAAAATTTCGGTTGCGGTTAGCTGCTGTGAAGCACCTTTTAGAAAGAGAAACAGCAGCCTGCCTACCCACTGAAGGGCCATGCTCCACAAAAAAACCTTAAGCAAAAAAGAAAAAAACCCGAACAAAGCCGGGTTTTTAAAAATTCTATGCAAAACGGAGTTTATCAATTCAGTTTTACGAATCTGCAGGCAATGCCCTGTTCAGAAAGTTTAGCTACATAAGTGCCTTGGGGAAGATCTGTGACATCCAGTGCTGTTCCGTTGAGAACCTTTTGAATTACCCTGCCATCTGCCGCAATGATGCTGATATTCTGGTTGGGAATTGCACCGGAAATGCGCAGAATGCCGTGTGTGGGGTTGGGATAAACAAACAGCCCATCTACCTTATTCACAGTGTGATTCTGGCTGCTGGCAACCACGATATAGTTGGTGCGGGTTAGCGATCCGTTTCCATTGGAATTGGTTGCAACCAGTTTCACAGTGTAAGTTCCGGTGGCTGAAAATTTCACCTGAGGAAACTGACTGGTAGAATCGGTTCCCCCCATATAGGCAAATGTCCTTGGTGTGATGGTCCAGTCCCATTTCGTGGGTGTATTGGCGCTCATATCAATCAGCTGAGCATTTTCGGCAATACTAATCATTGTTTTTACGGCAACAAAATCAACGGCCGGTTTTGCTGATGAGTTGGTACTTACGTTGATGTAGTTATTGCGTGTTAGCGGCACACTGCCCGATGGATTTATTGCGGTGAGGGTGACATTGTAAGAACCCGTTGCACTAAAAGACACATATAGAACCGTATCCGTTAACTTTCCTCCACCCTGAATGTTGTAGGTGGTAGGAGTG
>CAYSIK010000083.1:3671-10199 GCA_964431045.1 uncultured Flavobacteriaceae bacterium | reverse complement strand
CCACGTCATGCACAAGTGCTATGGTCGCACCCAAACCGTATGCAGCGCTGCGGAAACGCAGCAGTATGTAAGCAAACATCAGGAAGATAGCCACAATCAGCAGTACGGTTGACTTGTTGCGTGTGCTGGCAGCCACAGACGAACCTACTTTGGAAGTTCCTTTGATGGATTCCGCCGTTACACCATAGTCTTTCAGGGCAGTTACCACCTCGGCGGTAGTTTTGTCGCGCGACTCCTTGCTGTTCTCATTGAGTCTGTGCGTGGTAATTACCCGGAACTGCCCTTCTTTACCAAATGTTTTGGCTTCGTTGCTGCTTCCGGGGAAAGCTTTGTCAAGGGTTTCCTTAATCTTACCCACAGAAACATCTTTTGACTTATCAAATTGTATGATAAAGGCATTACCACCTTTAAAATCAATACCTGTGGTCAAACCACCCTTGTATATGAAAGCGCCGATACCAAACAAAATGATAGGCAGAGAAAGTACATACGCGCGTTTACGGTATTTAACGAAATCGAAATTGGTATTGTTCAATACATTCTCGCTGTAGGGGAAAGAGAATTTCAGGTCTTTTTTCTTGTTAACGCGATTTTCCAGCATCCAGCGGGTTACCAGCAGTGAAGTATACATGGAGGTAAACACACCGATTACAAAAATCACGGCAAAACCGTAAGCGGGACCGGAACCTGCCATAAGCAAGGCAATACCTGCCAAAAGCGTTGTTAAGTTTGAGTCAATTATCGCGGATAGTGCGTATTTGTAGCCATTTTTAACAGCCTGTGCCAGGCTTATTTTTTGGCGCAGTTCTTCTTTAATACGCTCGTAAATAAGAACGTTTGCATCCACAGCCATACCGATGGTCAATACGATACCTGCCATACCGGGCAAGGTGAGCGATGCGCCCAAACTGGCCAGTACGCCGAAAATCAAGAACATGTTGGCAAATACGGCTATGATTGAGTAAACACCGGCGCGGTTGTAGTACAGCACCATGAAGATAAGAATTGCAACAAAGCCTACCAAAAGCGAGCTGGTTCCTCTGGCAATGGATTCTTCACCCAGTGAAGGTCCCACTACGTCACTGGCAACAATCCTTGCAGGGGCAGGGAGTTTACCGGCTTTCAAAACGTTGGCCAGGTCATCGGCTTCTTTAATGTCGAAGTTTCCTGTGATCTGGCTTTGTCCGCCACTAATTTTCTGATTTACCACAGGAGCTGAATAAACACGGTCATCCAGCACAATGGCTATGTGTTTGTTGATATTGGCTCCCGTGATCTGTGCCCAGCGGCTGGCCGCCTGCGGCGTCATTTCCATGCTTACCTCTACTTGCCCTGTCTGATTGGTTTGTGAACGGGCGTCTGAGATAATATTTTCTTCTTCACTGGCAAGTGCAGCTTTGCCATCGCGGTCCAGTTTTAGCAAGTAAACCAAATGCTGATCAGCGTACTCTTCAATGAGTTTATCGGCAACGCTTTCTTTCTTCTTTTCATTTTGCATCAGGCTGCTTTTCAATTCGCCCAAATCAATGGGTTTGGCGCTGAAGGCAACCTTCATCACACCGTCCATTACGGTGCTGTATTGTGGCTTTTTCAGTTCTTCAACAAGAGCATCTCTTTCCGATCCACGCACGCAAGCGATTGTGCTGCCCAAGGACGCAAAATAGGAATATCCTTTCAGCCTGTGAAGGTATTTGCCGAGTGGTCCGTCGTCTTTGGTTTGTGAGGCAATTGCTGAATCTTTCTTTAATTGGGTTGAATCTGTGGTTTTTACCAAGCCACTATCTGAATTAGCAACCAAGGCTGACTGTTTGCCTGCCTTGTAAAGTGTTTCAAGCATCTTGCTGGCCTCAAGCCCCTTTTGTGTATTTCCGTACACTTCATAAAACTCAAGGTTTGCACTCTTTTCTACCAGATCTTCAAGACGGCGGGGATTGTCTACACCGGGCAATTCAACGCTGATTCTGCCACCGTCAATTTTCTGAATGGTAGGTTGGGTTACGTTGGCCTGGTTGATACGTTTCTCAACCACATCATAAACGCGGTCAATAGCGGTCCCGGTTTCAGCGGCAAGTACCCGACGCACATCTGCTTCACTGCTGGAAGTCTGAATACCTGTGGGATTGTTGCTCTTGGCAAACAGGTTGGCTATTTTGCGGTTGGGTGCAATCTTTGAAAATGCCGATATGAAATTGTCAACATAATCACCGCCTTTATTTTTCTCATCTTCATTTGCCTGTGCAATCGCCTTGAGCAAATCAGCATCGGAAGGATCATTGGCCATGCCTTTTACAATGGCTCCTTTATCCACCTCGAGAATTACGTTCATACCACCGCGTAAATCAAGACCTAAGTTGATTTCACGCTGTTTGCATTCAAAATAGTTGTAATTGGCGATTCCCAGATCATAGATAATCTCGCGGGATCCCATACTGTCAATGTAGTTGCGGTAAGCCTTACCATAGTTAAGACCTTTTTTCTGCTGCTTTTCGGCAAATTGCTGGGCCTTGGTTTCAAAACTTTGTACCTTCCAGGTGAATGACAGCTGAAATAAACAAGCGATGGCCAAAACGACCGAGAATACAATAACGGAACGATTATTCTTCATGTGATTGAGTCAATGCGGTTTTTACGAAGTCGCGAAAATACGGAAAAAATTACGAACTGCAAGGAAAAAACACAGTTCAAACAAGCAATTTCACATTTGCTGCAAAAGCCTGCTGATTTCGGTGGCGGATTGCTTTTGCATACAATCAAAATGGCCTTTGGGACAGGCGTTAAATCCTATTTTGCTGCAGGGCCGGCAGGAAACACCTTCTGCCTGAACCAAAACCGGTCCGGTTTTTACTGCATCAGGCAAGAACGGCCCCATGCCAAAGTCGGGTGTGGTGTTGCCCCAAATCGAAACAATGGGCTTTTGCAAAGCCGCTGCAATGTGCATCAGGCCGGTATCGTGGGTTAGCACTTTGGAGGCGCCTGCAATCGCTTTCGCACTTTGATCCAACGACAGCTTGCCACACATGTTGCTTACCCGGTCCGGAAACCTTGCTGCGATGGACTCCCCCACCTCTGCATCATTGGCATCGCCAAGCAAAACAAAATGCGCATTGGAAGATTCCATCAATTCCGCGATTTTGTTTTCAGGCATGCGCTTGGTAGTCCAGGTTCCGCCAATGGCATAGGCCACATAAGAAGAAGGCAAACTCGGGATTTCACAATCCTTGTAATAATAATCCAGCCCTTTGCCATCGTAAATTACGCCCCACTTTTTTACCGCTTCCATATACCTGAAAACCACATGCTCACAGGGTTTTCGGGTAAGTTTCTTCACCAACAGCCATTTGCGCATATTCTGCTTGCGAAAAACTGTAAAAGACACACCGGGCATAAGGCTGCGAAGCAGACGGGTTCTGAGGTTGGCATGCAAATCCACCACCGCATCGTATTTTTCAGCTCTTAAGGTTTTGGCCAGTGAGGAAACACTGCCTTGCAGGGTAATTACCTTATCTATATTGGGATTGGCTTGCAAGATTCCGGCATACTGCAGCTTGGTGGCATAGTGAATCTCCACATCGGGCAACTGCGCTTTCAGGCAGCGCATCACCGGCGTTGTAAGCACGATATCGCCAATGGAACTGAAGCGGAGAATGAGGATTTTCATAGACCCGCTGCGAAATTAAGTCCTTTTTAAGGATAGCCAACTTTCAAATTCAGCAAGGGTTTTGGCGTTTAGTGTCAAGCTGCGGGTAAGTCCGCCTTTACGGGCCGCCAGCGTGCCATAATACATATCGTGGTAACCTTCTTTTTCGTGCGCATCGGGATTGATGGAAATGAGCACGCCTTTTTCCATGGCATAGGGAATGTGCGTCCAGTCTATATCCAGGCGAAACGGATGGGCATTGAGTTCGATGCTTACCCCATTGGCGGCACAGGCATCAATCAGGTAGCGGTGATTTACTGGATAGCCTTTTCTTACCAGCAGCAGTCTGCCGGTGGGATGCCCTAAAATGCGGGTGTACGGGTTTTCAATAGCCTTAATGAGGCGCTGCATAGCCTTTTCTTCGGTCATGTTGAGCGTAGAATGCACACTGGCCACCACAAAATCAAAGCGGCCCAGCATTTCGGGTTCATAATCCAACGAGCCGTCGGATAGAATATCGCTTTCTATGCCTTTGAATATGCGGAACGGGGCAAGTTCTGCATTCAGCGCATCGATTTCCTGCATTTGCTGAAGCACCCTTTCGTTGCTGAGGCCCTGAGCGTAGCCCGCACTGCGGCTGTGGTCGCAGATTCCGAGGTATTCATAGCCCAGTTTTTTGGCATGTTCCGCCATTTCGCGCAGGCTGTGAAGTCCGTCGCTGTAGGTGGTATGGTTGTGCAGGATTCCTTTTAGGTCTGAAAACTCAACAAGCGGCTCATCGCGACCCTGCAATTCTCCAATGCCCTCGCGTCGTTCGGGCAATACGAACGGGAAGCCCAGGCTTTGGTAAATTTCGGTTTCTGAATTTCCGGTTAATGCAGTTTGCGCAGTTACGCCCAAAGCCTCAAAATGGGCCGCACTGCCTGTTCCCAGGAACCACTGCTTTTCAAACTCAGCCTCCGTAGCGATCTCGAAGGCAAACAAAAATCCATTGGCATCTCGAAATTTGAGTTCGGTATCGGTGTGGCGTTCCAGTTGATGCGAAACAGCAAATTCCAGCAAGTTGTCTTCAGAGATGCTTGTCAGTATCGCCACCGATTCCAACACAATGGCATTGCGGCGAAAATCGCCGGTAAATTCTGAGCGTGACGCCGGAAATTGCTGCCTTAGCTTTTGCAGCATATCATGGGCCGGTGATTCAACCCTGGCGAAGTGAAACCAGCCGCGGGCGTTGAGGGCAAACTGAATGGCCTGCTGAATTTCGTGCTGGGTTTTGAGTCCGAAACCGGGAAACTCCACCAAACGGTTTTCGCGGCAGGCATCCAGCAAATCTTCGATGGTTTCAATGCCCATTTTGCGCCAGATTACACCCACTTTTTTGGGCCCAAGCCCTTTCACTTTGAGCATATCCAGCACACCGGGCGGGGTTTTGGCAATGAGTTGCTCCAGCTCGGGGAAAGTGCCCGTTTGCAGCAGATTTTTGATGGCAGACAATACGCTTTTGCCAATACCGGGAAGGCCTGCAAGGGTTTCATCGTTCATGTCCTGCAAGGGATCTTTAAACTTCTTGATATTGAATGCAGCCGCAGAAAGTGCTTTTATCTTAAAGGGATTTTCCTCGTGTAGTTCGGCGAGTTTGGCGTAAGTACCCAGCAGGGTTGAGATGTCGTAATTGTCCATCAGATATGAATATACTAAAAAAGGGGGAAATTTCCAAATTTTTTGGAGAAAATCAATCCGGCAACTTCAGCTCACCGCTTTCGAAAGCCTTGTCAAAATCCACCCAAATAATCAGGTTGGGCTTTTCGCTCTGCAGGTACATGATATTCATGGGCTGTCCGGTTTTTTTGTTGCTTAGCACCTCCACGCCCAGCACCACAAACTTTCGGCCTGCATAGGCCTTTGGAAGTTCGGCCACATCAAAATCGCCGGTGGCAAAAAAAGACTGAAAAAATCCGTTGCCTGTGGCGGTATCGTAAGACGGCTCATTCCCTGCCCAGCGGGTTTTGCGGTACATATCCAGGTGCTCAAAAACATCGGCTTTGGCCTTGCCTATCTGCAAGGTATCGCCACGGCTGATTTCTACCTCTACTTCACCCGCACTTTGGGCTTGCAGGGAACCTGCCATGATAAAAAACAAAATCAGCAATGGACGCATACTTCAAAGTTATCAAAAAAAGTGCCGCAATGAAATTATCGGGTTTCTTTTACCAATCTGGCCAGCTCGCGGCTCACCATCGCGCTGAGGGCTACGCCCATGCCACCCATGCGCACACAGGCATACAGGCCGGCATCTATCCGCTGCACAATGGGGGTGCGGTTTTGGTGCATACCCATGGTTCCTGCCCATTGGTGCGTTATTTCAAATTTCTCGCCCGGCACCACCACTTCCTGCAGGTATCGAAGCAGGTATTGGGTAATGGCCTCCGTGGTGTTCAGTTCGGGTGTGGTTTCTCCGTCAAAATCCAGGTTGCGGCCACCGCCAATGAGAATGCGGGTTCCGAGACTTCTGAAATAGATGTAGCCTTTATCGGCATGCATAAGGCCGCGCCAGGCCAGACCGGGAATGGCTGAAGTGACCAGCACCTGCCCGCGGGCTGGCATGACCTCCAGTTCGGGCAGCAACTGTGCGGCATAGCCGTTGGTGCAAACCACCAGGGTTTGTGCATCCAATGTATATCCTTCGTGGGTATTAACACGCCATTTCCCGCTATCCAGTTTTTCCGGAGGCAGGGCGGTAAGTCCGCCTAAAACCCTTACTCCGCTTGCCACGGCGGCATCATACACTTTTTTGTAAAGCAAATGGGTTTGCACCATGCCTTCCAGTGGGGTGAAAATGCCGTTTTCCAGCACTTTCATGCCCAGCTTGGCGGTGCTTTTGAGCAGAAATG
>CAYSIK010000083.1:0-3661 GCA_964431045.1 uncultured Flavobacteriaceae bacterium | reverse complement strand
TGTAATATCTTTCAATGCTGAATTTACCCTGTCGATATTGGCAGACAGTTGTTCGCATTCTGCTGTGGCTTCGGGTTTAAAAACCTCATAACCGCCTGTTTTTTCATATCCGATGGAGGTTTCTCCAAAATCGGCCAGCAGTTGTTTGAGGCCCCGGAAACGTTTTTCATAGAGTGCAAAGGCGGTTTGTTCGTCAGTGCGCTCAATATCATCCAGTATTTCGCCCATGCTGCCAAAACAGGCAAAGCCGGCATTGCGCGTACTGGCGCCCAGACTTACCGGAGCGCGGTCTATCACCCACACTTCGCGGTGCGGCCACTGCAGCTTGAGGTGACGTGCGCTTTGCAGCCCTACAATGCCCGAGCCAACGACCAGGATATCGGTATTTTTCAGCCATTGCTGTTCCCAGAAAGAAATGGAAGGTAAGGGATTCACGGTGCAAAGTTCGTGAATTGCCCTTACCGATTTATATAGCGTTTAACGGCTTTTTTGGTGCTGTACCACACACGCCCTTCCTTGATGGCTTCCAGCTCACCGCGGCGGGCCAGCAGGCTAAGGTATTCCTGCCCATAGGGCACAGCAGGGTCATTGGCAATCTGAGTAAGCGGCAGGTAATCATCATAACCGTTGCCAAGGGCAGATAAATAAAGCTCAAGGCTGCGCTCGGCACCCTGAAAAAACAGCAGCAGCAGTTTTTCAAATTTCCCCTGGTTGGCATCGTTCAGGGCACGGTAATATTTATTGCGGTCGGTGCGCAGAATGATGACAGGCGGATAACCCAGACCCATGAGGATAATATTCATGGCCAACCGACCTGTGCGGCCATTGCCGTCGAAGAAAGGATGAATCCACACAAAACGGTGGTGAAACACCGCCGAAAGGCTCACAGGATCGAGGTTTTGAGGATTGCATCGAACCCATTCCAGCAATTCATCCAGCAAATCGGGCACCTTGAGGGGATTGGGCGGAATAAAATTGGCTCCGGTTATTTGCACCCTGCCGGTTCGGAATCTGCCACCAAACTCATCATCGATGGCAGTCATCACCATTTTGTGCAGGATTAAAATATCGGCACCCGAAATCACATAACCCGGGGTAACTTTTTCTTCCAGCCATGCAATGGCATTGTGGTGGTTGATGGCTTCAAAATGTTCCCTCAGGGTTTTTCCGCCTATGGTCAGTCCATCCTGCAACACCACACGGGTTTCGCGCAAGCTGAGGGTATTCCCTTCAATGCTGTTGGAATTGTAGGTCCATTCTACGGCAAAATCCTGTTGCAGGCGCCTGAGCGCGGCTCCCGGAAAAGGGCGCAATGCATCCAGCCGGGTTTTCTTATCCCGAATGCGCTGTTGCTGCTCCGCATCCAGCCCTGTATTTGGATACCACTTTTCCACCCCTCAAAGATAATATCGGCAATCCGGTTTTTTATCATTCCCGATATTTTTAACCCAATTTTTTTCTCCTAAGCTTTTAAATCCATAAAAAAGTGAATTACCCTATGGCCTCGGCAATAACGGTGTTGTAGGGCTTGGCAAAGTCCTGCACTTCACCCCAGCTTTGACCGTTTACCCCAACACCATTGGCTGTTACAGTTCCGATATGCAGGGTTTTCACGCCTGCTTGCTGCATGGCACTTTCAAATGCGGCCTTGTTTTTCTCGGAAATACTTACTACCACGCGGCTTTGGCTCTCCCCAAACAACCAGGCATCGTTTCTGATTCCGGAGAGGGTGCAGATATCAAAACCGGTTCCGCCCGCCATGGCGCTTTCCAGGCATGCAACAAACAAGCCGCCTTCGCTGATATCGTGGGCACTGCTGAGCAATCCTGAGGTAATGGCATTGTATACCGCCATTTGCACCGCGTATTCTTCATCCAGGTCAAACTGCGGACAGGGACTAAATTCCACGCCTTTTAGCTTGGCCAGATACTGGCTGCTGCCGAGGTCATTTTTGGCTTCGCCAACCAGGTAAATGAGGTCGCCGGCCTGTTTAAAATCCAGTGTCATGCGGTGTTCGGGCTTTTCAATAATGCCCACCATTCCGATGGTCGGTGTGGGATAAACTGCATTGCCATTGGTGCTTTGGTTATAGAAACTCACGTTTCCGCCGGTTACCGGGGTATCAAACTTGCGGCAGGCTTTGCCCATGCCGTCGATGGCGTGTTTGAACTGGTAATAAACTTCTTTGTTGTAGGGGTTACCAAAATTCAGGCAGTTGGTAACACCGGTAGGCACACCGCCTGTAACACGGATATTGCGGGATGCTTCGGCCACGGCAATCTGCGTTCCTTTGTCGGGATCGGCAAAGATGTAGCGGCTGTTGCAATCTACGGTAAGTGCCAGGCTCTTGTTGGTGCCTTTTACCATCACCACCGAAGCATCGCTGGGCCTGTTGGTGCTTTGGTTTACGGTGCCCACCATGCTGTCATACTGCTCATACACCCAGCGCTTGCTGGCAATGTTGGGTTCTGCGCAAAGCTGCAGCGCGGCAGTTTTGGCTTCCTCCGGCGATATGTCTGCGATTGAGGCTATATCAAATTTCTCAATCTCCGCAAAATATGCGGGGATTGCCCATTCCCTTTTGTATACAGGCGCTCCGCCACCGAGCACAAGACTTTCGGCAGGAATATCACCTTCCAAAGTGCCGTTCATATAGTAGCGAACGCGTCCGGTATCGGTTACCTGGCCGATGTGGGCGTAGGTAATTTCCCATTTCCTGAACACTTCCTCTGCCAGATGCTCCTTCCCTTTCTCTACCACCACCAGCATACGTTCCTGACTTTCGCTGAGCAGCAATTCCCATGATTTCATGTCGGACTGGCGCATGGGAACTTTATCCAGCCACACGTCCATTCCCACGCCGCTTTTGGCGCTCATTTCGCTGGTAGAACAGGTAATACCTGCCGCACCCATATCCTGCATACCTACTACAGCTCCGGTTTCAATCAGCTCCATGGTGGCTTCCAGAATCAGTTTTTCCCAGAAAGGATCACCTACCTGCACGCTGGGCAAATCCTGTATACTGTCCTCGCTCATGTCCTTACTGGCGAAGGCAGCACCGTGGATGCCGTCTTTACCGGTAGCAGAGCCAAAAATATAAACAGGGTTACCAGGAGAGCCCGCTGCGGCGGAAATACTTTTGCCTACGGGCACAATACCCACACTCATGGCGTTTACAAGGTTATTCTGTTCATAGCAGTCATCAAAATAAACTTCGCCGCCCACGGTGGGGATACCGAAGGCATTTCCATAATCGCCGATGCCTTTTACCACGCCTTTCATCAGCCACTTGGTGCGATCGGTTTTCAGGTTTCCGAAACGCAGGCTGTTGAGCTGGGCAATGGGCCTGGCTCCCATAGAGAAAATATCGCGGTTGATACCACCCACACCGGTTGCCGCACCTTGGTAAGGCTCAATGGCACTGGGATGGTTATGGCTTTCAATTTTGAAACAGCAGGCCAGTCCGTCGCCAATATCGACCAATCCCGCATTCTCCTCTCCCGCTTCGGCCAGCATCTTGCTTCCCTCACGGGGTAGGGTTTTCAGCCAAACAATGGAATTTTTGTAACTGCAGTGTTCACTCCACATCACCGAGAAAACGCTCAGTTCGGTAAAATTGGGTTCACGTCCCAGAATGCTGCAGATGTGGTGACATTCTTCT
>CAYSIK010000082.1:0-10228 GCA_964431045.1 uncultured Flavobacteriaceae bacterium | reverse complement strand
TCCGATTTCTAAGCTCACCTAACGTCGGTCCCTAACTGGTGTCTTAGGCTCTCGAAGACACCATTCGCTCCCTTCGAGAACCTCAGGGAGCACCTTCGAGAACCTCAGGGAGCACCGAGAGAACCTCAGGGAGCGTATTTTCTATTTATCGAAACAAATTCCGCATTTCCACTTTCGCTAAAACCCTACCCCGCAACTCCGAAATCGGAATACGCTCCTGCTCCATGGTGTCGCGATCACGAACGGTAACCATGCCGTCTACCAAAGAATCGTGATCCACCGTTACGCACAATGGCGTACCGATGGCATCCTGACGGCGGTAACGTTTCCCGATGCTTTCCTTGGAATCAATCTGCGCATTCACATCGAAACGAAGTAATTCGAAGATCTCACGTGCTTTCTCGGGCAATCCGTCCTTGTTCACCAACGGCAAAACCGCCACCTTCACCGGCGCAATCGGTGCGGGGAACTTCAAAACCTCCCGCGTACTGCCATCGGCCAAGGTTTCCACCTGGTAGGCCGTGGACAATACCGCTAAAAACAAACGGTCCAATCCAATCGACGTTTCCACCACATAGGGAATGTAGCTTTCGTTGGTTTCGGGGTCGAAATAACGGAGTTTTTTGCCGCTGAATTCCTCGTGTTTGCTCAGGTCGAAATCGGTGCGGCTGTGAATGCCCTCCACCTCTTTGAAACCGAAGGGGAAATCAAATTCAATATCCACGGCGGCATTGGCGTAGTGAGCCAGTTTCACATGGTCGTGGTAGCGGTAGCTATTTTGGCCGGTCCCCAATGCCAGGTGCCATTTCAGGCGTTGTTCTTTCCAGTAGGCATACCATTCGAGTTCGGTGCCGGGCTTGCAGAAAAACTGCATCTCCATTTGCTCAAACTCTTTCATGCGCATGATAAACTGACGGGCTACAATCTCGTTGCGGAAAGCCTTACCTGTCTGGGCAATGCCAAAGGGAATTTTGGCACGACCAGATTTTTGAACGTTCAGAAAATTGACAAAAATCCCCTGGGCTGTTTCCGGACGCAGATACAGACTGTCCTCACCGCTTTCCACAGCACTCATCTGGGTGCTGTACATGAGGTTGAACTGACGTACATCGGTCCAGTTTTTGGAGCCGCTTACCGGGCACGCAATGCCGAGCTCTTCTATCAGGGCTTTGATCATGCCCAGGTTGCCCGTTTCAAGGCCTTCTTTCAGGGTATTGTCGATGTGGGTAATGCCATTGAGGTATTCTACCACCCGGGGGTTGGTAGAACGGTACATGGCTTCATCAAAGTTATCACCAAAGCGGGCACGTGCTTTTTCCACCTCTTTATCGGCTTTGGCGCGCAGTTTTTCCTGGTGATCTTCCAAAAGCACATCGGCCCGGTAGCGTTTTTTGCTGTCCTTGTTATCGATCATAGGATCGCTGAACCCATCAATATGTCCGCTGGCCTTCCATGTCTTGGGATGCATAAAAATAGCCGCATCGATGCCAAGAATATTGGTCTGCAGCTGGGTCATGGCTTTCCACCAGTACTGGCGGATGTTGTTGCGCAGTTCTACCCCGTTCTGGCCGTAATCATAAACGGCGGCAAGGCCATCATAGATTTCACTGGAAGGGAAAACGAACCCGTATTCTTTGCAATGGGAAACGACTTTTTTAAACAGATCCTCGTTGTTCATGGAGGGTACAAAGATAGGCAATAGGCGAAGTTGGTAAAAACACGAAGAATGTATTATATTTGCATTTTATCTACATTTATATTCTTTTTTTAATTTTATTTTTATGATTTTTTTACCTAACACTGTTTACCACATTTTCAACCATGCCAACGGGCGTGACAATTTGTTTGCTGAAAGCGAGAACTACCGGTATTTTCTCGAATTGTATGGAAAGCACATTGGGCCGGTGGCAGAGACTTATGCTTTTTGTTTGATGCCGAATCACTTTCATTTTTTACTTCGAACCCGGGGGTTCGAAGACCTTCCAGGTTTTATAAACCTGGAAGGTCTTGGCGCAGAAGGCGCCAAGATAAAAGAAAGGTTCTTCAGCCAGCAGTTTTCCAACCTTTTCAACGCCTACAGCAAGGCATTTAACAAAAAGTACAACCGCCGTGGCTCACTTTTTCAGAAAAATGTCCGTCGAAAAACCATTACTACAGAATCCTATTTCTTACGGTTATTCGCTTACATCCACCAAAACCCCGTCAAACATGGATTCACCCCACATATTGATGAGTGGCCTGCAAGTTCTTACCGCTTATTTTTCATTAACAATCCACTCAAATGGTTAAACACCGAAGCAATGGAGGAAAGATTAGGATATGCAGAAAAATTCCGCACGCTGCACCATCCCATCCCTATTAGAAAGGCAGTCTAAAACTGGTTCTTCCACATCATGCTCTCGATAGGCTTATCGGGCTGACCGGAATACTTGGCGTTTTTCTTTTGGTTGTATTTTACCTCAATTTCTCCGTCAACCGGGAAATAAATCAGCTGGCCAATGGGCATACCACGGTATACCTTCACAGGCTGCTTCACACTGATTTCCAGGGTCCAGTTGCCGCAAAAACCCACGTCGCCTTTGCCTGCAGTAGCATGTATGTCTATACCCAGACGTCCGGTACTGCTTTTGCCCTCCAAAAAAGGAACGTGCGCATGCGTTTCCGTGTATTCCTCAGTCACACCCAGATAGAAAACATGGGGATACAGCACAAATCCTTCCTCGGGAATCTCAAAGTACTCAATTTCATTGTGCTTTTTGGCATCCAGAATATGGTCTTTGTAGGTTGCCAGCCATTTGCCAAGGTGAACATCGTAGCTGTTGCTTCCCAGACATTGCCTGTCGTAAGGCTCAATTTTAATGGATCCCTTGTCAATTTCTTCCAGTATGCGCTTGTCGGACAAAATCATGGAGCGAAAATATACATTGATAACCGAAGGTCAATCGGGGTGGGTGTTTTGTGGACAAATACCCAAAAGCGGGCAATAGTCCGTAGCTTTGCGTCATGAAAGCCATCCCGGGCAAATACAACCGATTGAAAATAAACCGCCTGGTAGATTTCGGGGCGTTTCTGGATGATGGCGATGGCGGCGAAATTCTGATGCCCGGCAAATACCTGCCACCCGGTGCTGCCGCGGACGACATGGTAGATGCCTTTGTGTACTACGACTCGGACGATCGCATTGTAGCTACAACCGAAAAGCCCTATGTGCAACTTGGCGAATTTGCTGCGCTTACCTGTAAATCCACCACCCACTTTGGCGCATTTATGGACTGGGGATTGCTAAAAGACCTGCTGGTTCCGATTCGCGAACAAAACGTTCCCATGATGCGCGGCAGGAAATATGTGGTGTATGTGTATTTTGATAAAGTATCGGAAAGACTTGCCGGAACAGCCAAAATCAGCAAGTTTCTGAACAACACCCCGCTGCCCTATGAAGAAGGCGATGCCGTTGATTTGCTCATCTGGAACAAAACACCCTTGGGCTACAACGCCATCATAGGAAAAGAGCATAGCGGAATCATTTATTCAAACGAAGTTTTTCAGCCTTTAACAACCGGCGATAAACTCACCGGCTACATCAAACACATTCGTCCCGACGGCAAAACCGACCTGTCTCTGCAAAAAAGCGGCATGGCGCATGTGGACGATATGGCAGAACGCATACTGCAGACGCTGCGCGAAAACGATGGCTATATAGGCCTCACCGACAACAGCAGCCCCGAAGATATTTACGAGCGATTTGGCATGAGCAAAAAAGCCTGGAAAAAGGCAGTGGGAACCCTTTACAAAGCCCGCAAAATCGACATCACACCCAACGGAATTCGTTTGGAAATGTGATATTTTTTTCGTATATTCAGTCTTTTATTTCCGTCAAAACAATCCGCCTGTCATCGCCGGCGCTGAGGATTCGGGTTTCATCCAGCCAAATCAGGCTGTTTACGGAAGATGTGTGAAAAGGCAATTTATCATTGTCAACGACCTTCAGCAATTCAAGGTTGTGAGCATCCCATACTTTCATGGTTTTATCCATACTGCCTGTGGCAAACCAATTGCCTTCGGGATGCAATTTTATAGAATGAATATGCAGCAAATGGGCCGGGATAGTTTGTTGCAAATCACCGTTTGCTGACCACATCTTCAGCGTTGCATCGCGGCCACCGCTCAGCATCCGATTTCCGGGCAAAACACACAGATCGAAAACACTTTGTGTATGGCCCTGAAGGGTTTTCTGCAACACCGCGTCCGCACCATATACACGAATGGCAAAATCGCTGCTGCCCGCCCACAGATTGCCGGTTTCATCCAAACACAATGCGCGGGTTGCTGCGCCGGAATTGTTTATTTCTGCCGTAATTTCGAATTGACGGTTCCAACGCAGAATACGTCCGTCGCCACCGGCACTCAAAAGCCCATCCGGCGTGTTCAGCAACCGATATAATCCTTTATTGTGAGCCAGCAACCTGCGCACGCCCGGAGTTGAGCCAAACACATCGGCAATCACAAACAAATCACCCTGTCCGGAACCTGCCAGCAATTGCTTTTCTTCCGCATCGTACAACATGGAAAAGACATTTCCCGGAACCTTCGCAACCAACTGCCCGTCATCCTTTCCCGCAGGCCAGTGCACCAGCATTCCATCGCCGGAGGCTGAAAAAAAACCACCCGAACCATCGGCACACAGGGCATATACAGCCGATTGATGTCCGGTGTATGTTTTGAGGTGCTTTGCCTGTAATTTCGCAGCCATGCCGTTGGATCGTCTTATGTTTCCCAAACCCGGTAAAAAAATCGCCTTTTGGCAGATTACCGAGAATGAAGAAACGCTTTTACAAATGTACAACCCAACCGCGGAGGAGATTGTTTTTTTACAGGGTCTTCACGAAAGCAAGCGATTGCATTTTCTGAGCAGCCGTTTGCTGCTGCGCACCCTGGTTCCCGGAGGCATACTGGCCAAAGACGATGCCGGAAAACCCCATTTTGAAGGAGAGACCCCACATCTTAGCCTTAGCCACAGCGGGAACTATGCGGCCGCAATTGTCGACGAAAACAATCCCACCGGCATTGACATTGAAACGCAGGGCCCTAAAATTCTGCGGATTGAGGATAAGTTTTGCAACGCAGACGACAAATCAAACATACGCAAAACCCATCACAGCCTATGCTTGCTGATTATGTGGGGTGCTAAGGAAAGCCTGTACAAATGGTACGGCAAAAAGGAAGTGGATTTTAAAAAACACATGACCGTGGGCCCGTTTGAAACAGGAGATTCAGGACGATTCTCTGCAACGTTCCACAAGCCGGGAACCCAACAGGATTTCATTATGGAATACGCCGTTTTTGATGGCCACGTGGCCGTTTGGATTCACGAAATGCTATAACCGGGCTGAACGCTTTTTTAACATTCGAACCGCAATTTTCAGAATTAACTTGAAACGAAGCTTCCCCTTCAGCCGGGCATGGGGATTCTGGTTTTTGAAAAACATATACACGACTACCAGTGTCAGAATAAAACCGGTATCCGCGGCAACGCAGGCTCCGTAAATCCCCCATTTGGGAATAAGCCAGAAAGCAGCAGCTGTCTGCAATAAAAGACCGGCGAGATTTGCCACAAACAATGCCTTAAAGCGATTTACCGCATGCAAATAATGACTGAATAAACTGGAAGCTGCCACCGCGAGAATAGCCGGAATTAGCAGCAAGGTTGTGTCTTTTAAGGTTTCGAATCCTGCTCCAAAAACCCAAATAAAAACCGATGAGGGCAATACTGCCAGCAGCAGACAGGCTGCAATTGTTCCGAAAACAGCAAACACCGCATAGCGCAGGGTAATATCAGCCTTGAAATTTTCGTTTTTACTGCGCAAAATCCTGACGTGTGCGATGGTACCAAAACTATTGGCAAAAATCCAGATGGCATCGGCAATGAGCAGTGCATTGGCATAAATGCCTGCCGCTGCATGATTTCCCAAAAGATAAGTGAGCGAATATAAACTGAGACGATAGGCCAGAAACTGCGCCAGGTGGCCATTCTGGCTCCAGAAACCATCCGTAAATAAGACCCCGGGAGGAGAAGCTGCATTCTTAAAGGCAAGCAGAATGGGTTTTCTGAGCAACCATGAACTCAGAGCCAACACAATCAAATACGCATAAAACAGCGAAGCAATGGCTGTTCCCACGCCCATATCCATTTTATCCCATGATGATACAAAACCTACTAAAAACAATACTTTTAACAGTTCCAACGCCAGCTGGAGGCGGTTGCGCTCTTTTACCAGGGCCAATCCCTGTTGCACATTGTATTGTATGTTGAGCAATACCATCGGAAGGGAAACCAATCCCACCATCCAGGCCATTTTAGTCCCGGAACCAAAAATCATAAGCAACACAAATCCGGATAGCAACACAAATACCGACCAAGCAACACTAAAAGGAAACAAGGCAGATAGCGAAAAACGCTGCATGGCATTGGCAAGGTTGCTGCCGCCCACAAAATCGTTGCCCATCATTAGAAAACCTGCCCAGAACAGCACCAATCCAAGCTCTCCCCTGCCCTCCGGCCCCATCCAGCGCGAGCACAAAATCACAAATACCGCCGCCAGCGCAGTTCTCAACAACTGACTTACAAACGTACTTAAGGCACTGCTATTGCTCATGCGTGGGATTGTTGAAGGAAAGCCGACAATGCGGCGAGGCGAAAATACCATTTCAGGCCATTCTCATCCTCTTCTTTCAGGTTTTTCAGTAATATTTCTCTGTTCGCCCTCGGCGAAAAGGCATCCAGCACATCTGACATGACATTGCCGGCCCAGGCATTGCGGTTCTTCCAGGTAAGTGCCGTATCCGGCACGGTAAATCCTTTTTTGTCTAACCGCCAGCGAACAGTTTCGGGCATCACATCTTTCAACGCATCGCGCAACACTCCTTTGGTGTAGCCGTTTTTGATTTTATCCTTCAAGGAAACATTCAGCCATTTGGCCAGTTGCATATTATCAGCAAAAGGATTGCGGCTTTCCAGTCCGTGGGCCATGCCGTTCAGGTCTTCCCATGTGAGCATTTGACGCAATTTCTGCCCATAAAAATCAGCGTGCATTTTATGGTCGGCGCGCAGGTGAGAAAGCCTCGGCAAATACAAATCATATTGCCACAAATCGCGGCTGATAAGCCCGCCTGCTTGTTTCTTCGCCGCCATGGCTGACAAAAATGGCAAGAAGGTTTTGGCCTGTAGTTTCAGGTTTTCTTTTAGGGCAGTTCCGTAGGAAACCGGCAATTGGTTTTTGCCCAGAAATGTGCCCTGTAATGCCCAAAAATCGCGGTAGAGATAATCGGGATAACCACCGAAAAGTTCATCGGCGCCCTGTCCGTTGAAAAAGACCGTTACGCCATGCGATTGGGCCAAACGGCAAAGTTCAAAATGCGCGAGGTTGTTCCAGGCGATGGGTGGCAAATCGGTAGCTCGGGCAACCTCTTCCAGCAAATGGGACCCCGCATTTTCGATGGCAAATGTGTGCCACTCGGCATGGTTGTATTCCGCCACCTGCTGCTGCCAATGTCTTTCATCTGACTGCGGATCGGAAGAGACGACAGAGAACAAATGCAGTGGCGCATCCGGGCCGAGTGAATGACGGGCAAGTCCAATCACCGCGGCGCTGTCGAGTCCGCCACTCACGGCAAAACCCAGCGGCACATCCGACATCAAACGCCTGTCCACACTGCTTTGCAACTGCGAAAGCAGGTCAAATGCAGGTTTTTCCTCGTTTTCAGGGTAGTATACAACAGCTGTTTCCAGCGTTTGAAGATTCACATCCAACCCATCCTGCACGATTTCTATTTCGTTGTAGAAACCCTGATCCGGCAATACAATCCCTTCGCATAAATGGTGAAAAACCGCCTGAGGATTGATGCTGACCGTATTCAGAAAATTGCGCAGTGCCTTGGTTTCCGATGAAAATGCAAATGCAGTTTCGGTTTGGGCATACACCAATGGCTTTACACCGGTAGTATCGCGGCGCAGATGCAACATACTGTTTCCGAGATTTACAAAGCCTAAGCCAAAAAAACCGTCGAGCTGCTGCACAGCTTCTGCACTGCGGGTTTTTAACAGATTAGAAACCGTCTCTGTGTCCGTTCTGCTTTGGTTTTGAAACCCGTGCATACTGTCAAGGTCTGTAAAATTAAAAGCTTCGCCGTTGTAGGACAAAATATGATTTTCGTTATAAAATGGCTGATGTCCTTGTGATCCGGGTTGAATGATGCTGAGTCTTCGGTGAATAAAGGCTCCGAGGTATTCGCCTTCTGCTGATTGTATGTGTGGTAACTGAAGTGCCGGTAAGGTATTATTTCCGGCAAATGCATGGGGTTTCCAATTTCTGTCCAGCAATACAAAACCTTCGTCATTCGGACCGCGGTGTGCCAGATCTTCCGAAAATTGCAGGCAAATCCTTGCCATTTCCGCCGCGGGCATGGGTTTGAGACTGAATATTCCGGCAATTCCACACATGGTTAGGGTATCATTTTTTGATATAGTGCCTCGTACGCATCCAACACGGCCTGTGCGTTGAATTGTTCACGGGCCTTGGCGGCAATATAGCTTCTGTCCGCCGAAAAATCCACGGATTTGCGCATGGCTTCCAACAAGGATTGCTCGTTATCAGCAACGCACGCAATTCCCATTTTTTCATCGATATACAGATCGGCGCCTTTGCAGGGGGTGTAAACGACGGGCACGCCCAGGCACAGGGCCTCGGCGATGACAAGACCGAAAGTTTCGAAACGGCTGTAGCTCAGCAGAAAATCGGCATATTGCATGCGCTTCAGCAGAATGGCCTTATCGTCATTGGGTACGAGCAGTTCAATCTTATCCCAGCTGTAATGCGGATTGGCAGATTTAAAGAAATTAAACGCATCTTTAGGCACATTAAGCTGCAAACGTGCATTGGGATTTTCCTGCGCATACTGAGAAAAGGTGCGTATGATTGTATCTGTCTGCTTTTGTCTGAGATTAAAATTCGAAACATGCAGAAAGACAGGGCCACCCGGTCTCGCATTAGCAATTTTAGCGTTGGTAAACTCTTGGGCCACTGGATTCGGGATTACCTGCACGGGTTTGCCGGTAGCCGCAGAAATAGTGTCTGCCAGGTTGGCTGAAACGGCGCTAATGGCCGAAGCCCTGCGCATGGCCCATGCCGTGAGTTGCCTTTTCCAGCCGGGGTATTGCCTGTCCTGCGGAAGCCAGTCGGTGTTGTGCTCGGTAACCACAAGCGGGATATTCTTTTTCCTGAGAAATAATGCAGCATCCCAGGCGGCTTTCCAGCCCACCTGCACATGTATCAGATCTATATCAGCGCACATTTCCAGGCACTGATTCAACAGTTTTTTCACCTGGTACTGATGGTAGAAAGGAGCAAAAATTCCGCTTTTTCGGGGAATGCTGATTTCAAACTCCTCAAAACCCGGCTGTGTGTGCCTTATTATTTCGGGCTTACCACCTTTTGAATGATACCGAATATAAGCGACCGAGACCTTACAACGCGCGGAGAGCAAAGCGGCAAACTCACGGCAAAAAATGCCATTCAGCGGGCTTTCCGGGGTGGGATACCAGCTGCAAAACTGAAGAATATGTGTGGGTCGCTGCACTTGGATAGGTGCAAAGATGATAAAACGTATTGAAATCCTGTTGAGAAAATGATGAATGTTCCTTAAATTTGCAGCCCTTTACGGCGGATATAGCTCAGTTGGTTAGAGCACCAGTTTGTGGCACTGGGGGTCGCCGGTTCGAACCCGGTTATTCGCCCAAGTTAATTTTCATAACAAAAAAGCGGCCTACGGTCGCTTTTTTGTTATGTCAAGATTGGCAGTTTAGGGGCAATTGTCCTGAATCCTGTATATTTGTTTAATCATTTACCCTATGAAGAAAATTATTTTCATATTAAACGCAGTACTGGCCGGAACAGCGGTTTTTGCGCAAACCAAAAGCGACATGCAGATTCCCTCCACCATTTTAAAATTCAGCCCGCAACACCTGATAAGGGGCGGTTTGTGGATGACAGGGGAGTTTGTAGGTAAAGACCAGAAAAAAGCCCATCAGTTGAGTTTGGAAGTGATGTACCGCCAGCCCACAGATAATTATAACGGTATTACCAAAGGTGTGGGCTTTACTGCAGAATATCAGTATAAGTATTATCTGAACCGCTTCCATGTTGAAAAATCACTGACCGGCAAACAATCTGCC
>CAYSIK010000081.1:0-10254 GCA_964431045.1 uncultured Flavobacteriaceae bacterium | reverse complement strand
GTGGTAGGAACCTCCAGGGTTCGTCCTACCCAAAACGAAGACCAGCGCCTTATAATGTGTGCCAATACCTGCGAGCCGGCCTCTACCAGTGCCGACCTTGATATTAACAATGTTAGAACCAAACTGCTCAATGGTGGTGATATGTGGTGGGACCTGAATAACCCCAAGTACGAAATACCCAAGGTTACCGATCCCAACGCTGTACGCAAGCATTCTCTCTTCTCAGGTGCCATCTGGATAGGTGGTAAGGATAACGGCGGAAGCCTAAAGCTGGCAGCGATGACTTACCGTCAGCGCGGTTCAGACTTCTGGCCCGGTCCGCTGGATACTTCTACTGCTTCTACTGATCCTGTGCGCTGTAAGAACTACAACCGCATGTGGAAAGTTACCCGCGATGACCTTGAGCAGTATGAGGAAAGCAAGTTTATTTCTCAGACCAACGATATCCGTGAATGGCCTGCAGGCAGAGACCGTGCTACCATGACCGGAAAGGAAGCGCGCTACCTGGCTCCTTTTAAAGACATAGACAATGATGGTGTTTATGAGCCTGACTTGGGTGAACACCCTGTGCTGGACGAAAGACGCCCCGTTAGTGAAAATGGTGTTGACAGACAGCCTGACATGTTTATCTGGTGGGTTTTCAATGACCGCGGAAACATTCACTCTGAAACACAGGGTCAGCCCATTGGTGTAGAGTGTCAAACCACGGGTTTTGCCTTCGCTACCAATGACGAAGTAAACAACATGACATTCTACAGCACCAAAATCATCAACCGTGGTTTTACAACCCTGAATGATTGTTACATGGGCCAATGGGTGGATGCTGACTTAGGTAACTATGCCGATGACTATGTGGGTTGCGATGTGAACCGCAGTCTTGGCTATTGCTACAATGGTGACGATGAAGATGAAGGGGTACTGGGTTACGGTTTAAATCCTCCTACCATAGGTGTAGATTATTTTGAAGGGCCTACCGATACCGCAGGCAATCAGATGGGGCTTAGTCATTTTATGTATTACAATAACGATGCTGACCCTATTCGCGGTAACCCTGACCTGGCTCCCGAATTTTACAACCTGTTGCAGGGCAAATGGCTTGGCGGACAGACTGTAACCCGCGGTGGTACTGGTTTCGGTGGCAGCCAGCCTGCAAAATACATGTTCCCCGATAACACAGATCCCGATTACCTGGGCAGTAGCTGGACTGAAAAATCCAGTGGAAACAAACCCGGTGACCGTCGTTTTATACAGAGTACCGGACCTTTCGAACTGAAAAGAGGTCAGGTGCAGCGTATTACAGTAGGTGTAGTTTGGGCAAGAACCACCAGTGGCGGTGCTTTGGGTTCATTGAATGTACTAAAGCTCGCTTCTGATAAGGCCCAAACACTGTTCAACAACAACTTTAAAATTCTGGATGGACCCAATGCTCCCGATGTGGAAATTCAGGAACTCAATCAGGAGCTGGTGCTGAAAATGCTGAATACCGGTTCGGATAAGGTTGAGGCTTATCAGGAAACCTATAAAGATGCGAACAACCAGACCAAAACCTACAAGTTTGAAGGTTATATGATATATCAGCTGAAGGATGGGACTGTAAATACAGGTGATCTGGACAATGTTGATAAAGCCCGTTTGCTCTTCCAGTGCGATATCAAAAACAACCGCGCTCAGATTATCAATAAAGTGTATGACCCCAAATTGGCAACCCTGATACCTGTTGAAAAGGTAGATGGTGCCGACAAAGGCGTACAACATAGCTACAGCATCAAGAAGGACCTGTTTGCTACCGGATCCAATACCGATTTGGTGGATTTTAAACCCTATTATTACTTGGTTCTTTCCTATGCGACGATTTCCGATGATCCTCTGCAGGCAGATCCAAATCAGTTCCTTGCAGGTCGCAGAAATATCAAGGTTTACAGGGCTGTTCCTCATAAGACCGAACCCGAAAACTTTGGAACGGCTCTCAACAGTAATTACGGCAGCGGACCCAAATTGACCCGCATTGAAGGTCGCGGAAACGGTGGCAACGTATTGGAGTTTACCAAAGAGACTATCGACGAAATTATGCAGAACGGCATCAGCAACAACCCTACCTACATGGGGGGAATGGGCCCTGTTTCTGTAAAGGTAATTGACCCCGTGAAGGTTCCCAATGCCAAGTTCGAACTTTACTTCAAAGAACGTACTGCTTCAAATGGTACCTTGCTCCGCGATTCAATGACTGCCAACGCTTATTGGGTATTGGTAAACAAGACCACAGGCGACACCATTGCCGGTGACACTACCCTGGGCACCAAGTTTGAATCGTTGCAAGGGCGTAATTTTGAGTATCCCTCAAAAGGCAAATTCCGCGCCTTCAACAACCCCAATCCCAACGTTAGTTTGGCTGACTGGGGTCTGAGCATCGAAATTAACCAGGTGAAAAATCCGGGTGAAAATGCTGAAGCCGATCCATCCAACAGCCTGGTTTCATGGTCTGTGGAATGGGAAGATAACGGCAAACAGTGGCTGACTGCTGTTGCTGACAATGATGCACAAAGTACAGCTACCAGTGGTGCTCTTTGGCAAAACTGGATTCGCGCCGGCACCAATGGTCGGGGAGGAACTTTTGATCCAACACTTCACGACTTTACCGATGCGGGCGGTGTTGCACTTGATCCCGGACAGGCATTCGAAAGAATATGGAATGGCAGGATTGCTCCCTATGCGCTCACTGCACGTGCAGCATTCAATCCCAGCAATGGTCGCAATACCTATGGTTTTGCCTGGACCAGCAACGGTGCTACAGATAATCCATTGTCGGAAGTGGCCAGCATAGAACTGGTAATTACCAAGGACAAAAGCAAATGGACACGCTGTGCAGTATTGGAAATGTCGGATGATGAAGTTCGCAATAGCAATGAAGGTTCTATTTATAAATTCTCTATGCGTGCCGGAACATCACGTGACCGCAACCTGAATCCTCAGTCGGGTAGTACCGGACTCAGCTGGTTCCCCGGCTATGCCATTAACATGGAAACCGGTGAGCGCCTGAATATTGCGTTCAGTGAAGATAGCTATCTGGGCGGTGAAAATGGCCGTGATATGATCTGGAATCCCACAGACAAAGTGTATAACGATAATGGTAATTATCCCGCACTGGGCGGTAAACACTTTATCTATGTGTTCGGCACCGGCCTGACCATGACAAACCGCGCAATTAAAGGCGAGCGTTACTATGGCGAAGATGACGGTAACTTCAATCGTTTCCGTACCGGTTTGGCAAACGTTCCTACAGGTACCCTCGAAAAGCGTCGCTTCCTGAGTCAGGCAATGTGGGTAATCCCAACCTACATGGCAGCCGGCTACGATATGACGAATGGAGTACCGCCAACCGATGTGAAGTTTAAAATTAATATCCAGAAAGCGTACACCTCATTCAATACAGGCAGTACCTTGAACAATACACGCCCCATGTACTCTTTTGATGCGGCTGATATTGCACCTACGGTAAATAAAGAAGTGGGTAAAAAGAGCCTGGATCTGGTGAATGTGGTTCCTAACCCTTACAGGGCATACAGCGAATACGAAAACAGCCCTATTGATAGCAGGGTTAAGATTACGAATCTGCCTCCAACCTGCACCATCACAGTTTACGATATGGCAGGTAACTTCATACGTAAAATCAGCAAAGCCGATGAAAAGACCTATTACGAATGGGATTTGAAAAACGGCAACAATGTGCCCATCTCAAGCGGCCTTTATCTGATACATGTGAAAGCTCCCGGGCTGGGTGAGAAAATTGTGCGCTGGTACGGTATTATGCATGCCATTGATCTGGATACTTATTAAACCTTAAAAGAACAACACAGTGAAAACTCAAAATATAGTAGCAATTACCCTAAGCATGCTGGCAGGTATTTCCGCACTGCATGCCGGAAATCCTGAGCGTCAGGGGCAGGCAGGAGCCATGCAACTCACCATCAATGGCTGGGCTCGCAGCAGCGGCTGGGGCTGGGCAAACGGTGGCGGTGTTACAGGCGTGGAAGCCATGTATATGAATGCAGCAGGTTTGGACCGCAGTGTCGGCAAAACAGAGCTCGCATTTAACAGAACCCAGTGGCTCGTTGGTTCCGGAATCGCCATTAACAATTTCGGCTTTAGCCAGAAGATGGGCGAGGACGGTGATAAAGGAACTTTCGGTGTAAGCGTAATGCAGTTTGGTATCAAGCCCATTGAAATCACCACTGAAAGCAATCCCTATGGCGGTATCGGCACGTACAGGGTAAATATGACCAACATTGGCCTGGCATACAGCAAATCATTCAGCAACAATATTTCTGCCGGATTGGTGGTAAGAGCTGTGAACGAGGGCATTCCTGATGCCCGTGCTATGGGAATGAGCCTGGATGCCGGTGTTCAGTACACAACTACATTGCGCCCTACTGCCAATAAGATTAAACAGAACGACGTGAAGTTCGGCGTATCCATGAAAAATATCGGTCCTGATATGCGTCATCAGGGTGATGGCTTGAGCTACAAGGCAATTATTACCAACGGAGATTTTTCCAAAACCATGCAGCCCAAGGTTGACAAGATCAAATTGCCTTCCCTGCTCAATATAAGTGGTTCCTATGACATTCGTCTTGATAAGGATGCAGATGCCTACAACAACAAGCTAACCGTAGGCTTTGGTTTTACCAACCATGCATTCACTGCGAACCAAACCACCCTTGGTCTTGAGTATACCTACAAAAATTTCATCTCTGTAAGAACCGCATTCGTATATCAGGAAGGGGCATTTGATGAGGAAAACCGCACCAGCGCTTTCACCGGGCTTTGCGGTGGCCTTAGCTATGATATCAAATCCAAATCCAATGTAATTTCTATCGATTACAGTTACCGCGCTACCAATCCTTTTGACGGAACACATTCGTTTGGATTGAGAATCGGACTGGGCGGCGGAGACGAATAATCACAAAACAAGAATTATTATTAACTTTGCAGTGTTGCACCGTTGTAAAACATCGGTGCAACCTTTTTTTAAACAGCCCCATGAGCGATATTCAATATTTTACCAAAGAAGGACTTGAAAAAATCAAGCAGGAACTGCATTTTCTGAAGACCGAAGAAAGAACCCGCATTACGCAGGCAATAGCCGAAGCAAGGGATAAGGGAGATTTGAGTGAAAATGCCGAGTACGATGCTGCCAAAGAGGCACAGGGTCATCTGGAAGATAAAATCAGACAAATGGAAACGCTGATTGCCAATGGACGCGTAATTGACAGTTCTCAGCTGGATACAAGCAAAGTGTCCATTCTGTGCAAGGTAAAGGTGCTAAACCACAATGTGGGTAAAGAAGCTGTATACCAACTGGTGAGTGAAACTGAGGCGAATCTGAAAGAAAATAAAATCAGTATAAAAAGTGCTATCGGTGCCGGTTTGCTCGGAAAAGTTAAGGGTGAGGTAGTAGAAATCACTGTACCTGCCGGTAAGGTAAAGCTCGAGATTCTCGATATCACACTGTAAGTATGCCCAGCATTTTCAGCCGCATCGTTTCGGGTGAAATACCTTGTCACAAAGTTGCAGAAACAGACAGGTTTCTGGCTTTTTTGGATGTAATGCCACTGGTAGAAGGGCATGTTCTGGTAATCCCCAAGAATGAAGTGGATTATATTTTTGACCTGGATTCAGATACCTATAAGTCATTATGGGATTTTGCCCGTGAAGTGGCGGCAGGACTCAGGCAGGCAATCCCATGCAAGCGCATTGGCATAGCCGTAATTGGACTGGAAGTGCCACATGCACACATTCATCTGGTACCCATGAATGAGGTGGGAGATATCAACTTTACACGACCTAAACTTAAGCCTTCACAGGAAGATCTGGCAGCGGTTGCAGAAAAGATACGCACATATACAAACGCGTAAATCTTTGTTTTTTATATTTGTTTCATGTATCCCGAGATTTTTTCACTGGGGCCTTTAACAGTACAGGGCTATGGCCTGATGATATTTATCGGGGTAATGCTGGCCTATGCTTATATGCTGGCTAATCTTAGAAATCATGGTTTAAAGTCGGATGATGTAAGCGAGATGTTTCTGTGGTGTTTCGCTTCCGTTGTTATTGGAGGAAAAATCTTTTTCTGGCTGGAAAGTCCTTCCATTTATATCAGCAATCCCGGGTTGCTTTTTAAATCTTTTGGCAATGGTTTTGTTTTTTACGGCTCTTTCCTTCTTACGGTGCCCGTATTGATTGTTTGGTTTAAAAAGAAAGGGATAAACCCTTGGGTGGCCTTTGATTATGCCGGAATTGCAGGCGCTTTGGTTCATGCGTTTGGTAAACTTGGGTGTCTGCTGGCAGGTTGTTGTCATGGCAAAGTGAGCAATGGCCCCAATGCGATAATTTTCACCAATCCCAATTGTCATGCTTCGCCTTTGAATACGCCGTTGTATCCTACCCAGCTGTGGGATGCGATGATATTGTTTTTTGCCATAGGTCTGATGGTAGGGATGAAAAGAAAAAAATGGTTTGACGGACAGCTTTTCTTAACCTATGGGATGGTATATGCCATTGGCAGGTTTTTTACCGAAAAATACCGGGGTGACGAGGAGCGGGGCTTTGTGCTAAATGGACTTCTGAGTCACAGTCAGGCTATTGCTATAGGCGTTTTTGCCGTATGTGTTATCATTTTTGTGCAGCGGTATCTTAAAACACAAAAAAGCCATGCAGTTTAAACAAATTGCGGGGCAGGCGCCTCTAAAAGCCAAACTCATCGGAATGGCAAATGCCGAGCGTATTCCCCACGCACAGCTGGTGCTGGGACAGCCGGGTGCCGGAAATTTGCCGCTGGCCCTTGCTTTTGCAGCTTATTTACTGTGCAAAAATCCTCTGCCGGATGACAGTTGCGGTGTGTGCGATGCATGCAGAAAAATGCAATCCTACACGCATCCCGATCTGCATTTTTCATTCCCTTTTCCTTCCAGTGCGGGCGATACATGTACAGATCTGTATCCATTGTGGAGAAAGGCATTGCTGTCCGAGCCTTATCTTAGCTATGAATCCTGGATGCGCCAGCTGAGTGCGGAAAACAAACAGGGTAATATTCCCATTCTTGAGTGCCGGGCCATGATCCGCAACCTGTCTATGAAAGCCTATGAAAGTAAATACAAAATTTTGCTGCTGTGGCTGCCCGAATTTTTGGGAAAAGAGGGTAATGTATTGCTGAAATTTTTGGAAGAGCCTCCGCCCGATACCTTGTTTTTGCTGGTTTGCAGTCAGCCGGACAAGTTGCTTGGAACCATTGTTTCACGTACGCAATCACTGCGGGTTCCTCCCATTGATGAAGCGGATTTGACGGAGTATCTGGCTGAAAAAATGCAGATATCTTCCGAGGAGGCGTCCCGTTTTTCCATGATGTCGGGTGGTGATTTGCTGAAAGCCTTAGAACTGGCGTCCAATACGGAAAGTCCCTATATGGAGCCCTTCAGACAATGGATGCTACATTGCTACAAAAAAAACCTGCATCTTTCAGCCAAATGGACCGAAGAAATCAGTGGCAAAGGACGTGAATACATCAAGGGGCTTCTGCTTTACGGCATAGAAATTATGCGGGCTATCACGGTTATGGATTTTCTGGGAGAGCGCAATGGGCTTAACAACCATGAGAAAGAATTTGTAGCCAAACTGGGAAAACTGATGTCGCCCAAAAAAATCTATGGCATTTTTGAATCCCTGGATGCTGCTATATATGAAGTGGAGCGCAATGGAAACGTGAAAATGATTTTCACGGACCTCTCTTTCAAGATTAGCAGATTATTTTAATTTTTTTTAATCGCGAAGCAACCCTTTGATACCGAAAATCTTCTTTAGGTTAATCAGGGACTATGAAATACCTGCATGGCATCATTGAATGCGGACATCACGGAGAGCGAACTGGTAAGAGCCTGTCTGGACGGAAATTCCCGCGCCCAGCAAGCGTTGTATCAGAAATATGCCCCTGTAATGTATGCCATTTGCCTGCGGTATTGCGGCTCTACAGATAACGCAAAAGATATGTTGCAGGAATCCTTCATCAAGTTGTTTGACAGTCTGAAGAATTTCAGATTTCAGGGCTCTTTTGAGGGTTGGTCAAAGCGAATTGCGGTGACTACCTGCCTGGATTTTATCAAAAAGTTAAAACAGGAACCTTTTGCCGATGAATTGGAAAACCATACGGAACTGGGCGTGGAAGCCGCTGTATTTCCCAATCTTGGTATGAAAGATCTGCTCGCACTATTACAGACCTTGCCCGTAGGCTACCGTACCGTCTTCAACCTGTATGCAATTGAAGGATATAACCACAGCCAGATTGCAGAACTTATGGGGATCAGTGAAAATACCAGTAAAACCCAGCTTTTCAAAGCAAGAAAGATGCTGCAAATCAAACTGACAGGAAAATAAACCATGGTAAACGAGCAGAATCCCATAGATGATTTGTTTCGCAACGGATTGCAAGACGGCGGAATGACACCGCCTCCGGGGGTGTGGGAAGCAGTTTCAGCCGGCCTGTCCGGCACTGCACCGGGTTTGTTTACGTTGGTAGTAAAATCTGTCTGGACCTGGGTTGTCATCGGTGCTATCGGCGTAGCTGGTTCGTTAGCAGTTCTTTCTTCTGACAAAGATGAAGTTGAGGTACAGACCCCTAAAACTTCAGAATCTAAGCCCGGGGCTGAAAAGGTCGATGCTGAGGTTGAGTCCGGTTATGAAGCTGCGAATCAGGCGGTGAGCAAAAAGACTGAGCATTCCGAAACGAAGCAACAGAAGGTGTATCAGCAGCAGCTTCCTTTCCAAATCAGCAGTAATACTGAAGGAAATAAAGGGTCCGAAGCCGTTAGCGGTAATAATCAGTCAGTACAGGTTCAGCAGCATCAGGAAAAACAAAGCCAAAAACTGGTAGTGGAGGAGCATAATGCAGCTGTTAATGCACCTTGCGGAAGAAACATGAGAATTAACGCTACCAAAGCAGGTGCCGATAACAACTGGACATTCAGCCTGAACGGGGTGCAGGCAGAATCCTATCTGTCATGGAATTTCGGCGATGGAGAGACAGGTTCGGGCAATCCAGCTCAGCATATTTACCCGGATTTAAATGCCGAATATGATGTGAAAGTAATGGTTTTCAGAGCCGCAGGTTGTATAGACTCAGGTATTTACAAAGTGGTTACCCGTCAACGCCATCAGGGCCTCAGTATTCCCGACGTGTTTACTCCCAATGGCGACGGTTTTAATGATGAACTGGTGATTACGTTACCCGATGTGGAGCAGTTCAATCAGATTGTTACTGACCGCTACGGCAAACAAGTATTTGTAAGCAATAATCCTGCACTTAGATGGAATGGCAAATGCGCCGCAGTGGAATGTCCTTCAGGTAGTTACAGGGTAACAATTACCTATAAAAGACCTTTATCAAAGCAGCCGGTCAGTTAGACAAAAACCATATTACTGAACAGGTAAAACCCCAAAAGAATAATTAGTTACAACGATATACAACAGCGTATGAATGTGATGAACCAACAGAGAAACTCAAAAAATATCACTAAAAATGTGGTAATTTCCCTCAAAAACAATATTTTTGAGGCTTCCCAAAACAGGAAAAACAACATTATGAAAGGTTATACAGCCATCTTCAAAAAGATTGTGCCGGCACTGGCCCTGCTTTTTGCAGGCAATTTTGCTTCAGCACAATGCACCATTCAGTACAGCGGAGCGCTCTGCGTGGGTTCGCCCATTGCTTTTCAGGGCGCTAACACAGGTACTACCCATGACTGGGATTTCAATGGGGAAAACACCGCTTCAGGTCAGAAAAACCTGAACTATGCGTTCAAAACCTCCGGTGTGAAAAACATTCGCTACATCACTACCATCAACGGTACAAAATGTACATCGAATATTCAGCTCACCATCAAAACCAGTCCGGTTCCCAAGCTTAAATTGCTGAGCCAGCCCGAACAGTGTTTCCGCGGAAACCTTTTCTGCTTTAGCGATTCCACCAAGAACCCCAATGGGTCGCCCATTCGCTCTGCAAAATATGTGGTAGGTGACGGTCAGTTTTTCCAGAATACCAGTGTGGTAAACCCATTCTGTTATTCGATTAAGGACGTTCGTGGTGGCTGTTTTGATTTGTACGTGGAATATACCGATGCCAATGGTTGTACCGCCAGCGATACCGTTATCTGCGCCGCAAAGGTGCGCGAAGCAATTGGCCCGGCTTTCACAAGCAACAAGCCTGTG
>CAYSIK010000080.1:0-10330 GCA_964431045.1 uncultured Flavobacteriaceae bacterium | reverse complement strand
TATAAAAAATATGCCGGTAGCAGAGCGGGCAGTGCCGCAATGGAGTTACCGGGTTATGCCGCTGCCTCGGCCGGTGCTGCAGGCAGGCTGACTGCAGGAAGTATTCTCGATTTCGGTAAATGGAAAATGTGGTCCGATTTGCATGAAGGCGTTTTTGCACAGTATTCCAATTTGTATAAGCACTATGTAAATAAAGGCGACCGATATGTAGTGCAGGTTACCACACCTGCCGGTGTGCCGGTGGTAGATGCGGCAGTGGAATTAAAGTCAGGCGCAGGCGAATCGCTGTGGAAAGCCCGCACCGACAATACAGGCAAAGCCGAATTGTGGTATATGATGGCCAAAACCGGTGCAAAAATGGCAAAAGTGCGCCTGACAGCCGAAGTTACGGCCTTCGGCAGAACAGAGAAAATGGATAAGGTACAACCCTTTGAAAAAGGCATGAATTTTTGGATCATGGACGGCCCTTGCAGCATGGCCGATCAGCTGGATGTAGCATTTGTGGTGGATGCTACCGGTAGCATGGGCGATGAAATTCACCACCTGAAAATGGACTTGGACACTTTCATTAAAACTATTGCAATACGTAATAAGGATATCAATTTGCGCCTGGGTTCCGTATTTTACCGTGATCAGGGCGATGAATACGTATACCGTATTTCTCCTTTCAGCAGCAATTCGCATGTGACCGACAATTTTATTCTCGACCAGATGGCAACCGGCGGCGGAGATTATCCCGAAGCACTGGATCAGGCGCTGAAGCAGGCAGTGCTGAACATGAACTGGAGCAGTACCGCACGCGCCCGCATTATCTTCCTGATGCTGGACGCTCCCTGCCATCCCGATCAGCCGACCTATGATACCTTGCAGAAATATGTTGCCATGGCTGCAGATAAAGGCATTCGTATTGTACCTGTGGCTTGCAGCGGCACCGATAAATTTACCGAGTTTATGCTGCGCAATATCGCTTTGCAGACCAATGGAAAATACCTGTTCCTTACCAACCACAGTGGCATCGGCAATCCCCATATTGAGCCCAGCACCGATATTTATTCCGTGCGCAGCCTGCTCGATGAAATGCTGGCCGTAACATCGGAGTTTTCAATTGTGCCCAATTGCCAGAAATACCTGGATGCCAATGCCATTTACCACACCGATTCCCTCAGAATAACGGTAGATCCGTTCGAGCCGACCGACAGCACACAGTCTTTAAAGCTTAGCGCCAAAGACAGCGCAGCACTGCGCGACAGTGCCATCATTCGAGAAAAGGGGAAATATGGTGCCATTTCCTGGGTAAAAATTTATCCCAATCCCACCGTGGGTCCTTTAACCATTAACGTGGAGGCCGATATCAGGGAAGTATTTATTGCAGACATTGGTGGTAAGTTGCTGCAGCGTTTCACCTGCAAAAAAGGCGACGTGCTTACCCCCGATTTGAGTAACTACAGTTCAGGAATCTATTTTGTGAAGTACCCCACAGCCAATGGCTGGGTGGCTGAAAGAATCATATTGAGGCGATAGTTTATGTGTTGACGAGTGGAGAAATCCTGGCCTTATGGGTCGGGATTTTACCGTTACATGCAATTCTGTTGCTTACTTATATCACTTTGGTAAACAATTTGCATACATAAGTCGTCTATGTACCGGATGATTCGTTTTTTATTTTTTCTTTTTGCGGTCAACGTAAGTGTTTGCAAGGTTTTGGCAGGTGATACCCTCATCGTTCAGTCATCGCTCAAACAGTCCAAATGGTTCAGTTACCGTGTGATTACACAGGAATACATTACCAATGTGAATGATTTTTTTCTGGATTTGAAACTTGATACTTTTTACATGGTTGTGCGAAAGACGGAAAAGCCCTTTGAGTATAAACTCAATTATTATCAGGACGAAAAGTTCAGTCAGCCCGTAAAAAAGAACGATCCCTTGCTTCGTAGTGAATACCACATTCGGTTTGATGCGGTTTCGGGCAAGGCGGTTGAACTGCTCAACTGGAAAGCATTCAGGGATCAGATGCTGAGCGATTTGTCTTTCCAGGCCGCGAACAAATTGATAAGTAGTGCAGAGTTTGAAGACTACAAACAATTACTCAATTCAGAGCAATTGGTGCGTAAAACGGTTATGCATGATATTACTTATGTTTTTAGCATGTATGGTGATACCATCCGCACGGACGCCGAGTACCTTAAAATTAAACCGGTACGCTCACCCATGAGTGGAAAAGATTACGCAATTCTAGGCAGTTTTACTTCTGAAGTACCTGCCGGAACCCGCAACACGATCGTGTTTCATGCCAGAAATAAGGCAGGTGAACTGGAAAAGCCGGAATTAATGGAGGAAGTAAAAACTTATCTGTATAAAACCTATCCCAAAGACAGCCCGATACCGGAATTAACTTCCGTAGGTCTTAATTCCGAGATGGACTGGCAATACAACCGCCTCCAAAAGCAAATGCTCCGTATCTCCCTTTCCGATGTGCTGGCCATCAATGGACAATCCCGTGGCAACATCCGCACCTTCGATCTATGGGATAAAGAATAAACCTACGGATTCACAAACAGCAAGTCCTGACCCTGATAGTCCATGCGGATTTGCCCGTCTTTGCTCAGTTCCCCCGACAGTATCTTTTTGCTGAGTTCATCCAGTACCCGTTTTTGCAGCACACGTTTCAGTGGTCTTGCCCCGAATTGCGGGTCGTAGCCCAGTTGAGACAGCCAGTCAACGGCTTCTTCTGTCCAGGATAATGCCACGTCGGCTTCCTTCAGCCTGTTCTGTATTTCTATCAGCTGCATTTCTACAATGCTGCGGATGTGTTCCCGGTTAAGCGGTTCGAACATCACAACCTCATCGATGCGGTTCAGAAACTCCGGTCTGATACTGCGTTTCAGCAAATCATAAACCTTTGTCTTTGTTGAAGCAATGATGGCATCCTTATCGCCGGTTTCCAGGTTTTCAAAGTTCTCTCTGATAATATCGCTGCCCAGGTTGCTGGTCATGATGATGATGGTATTTCTGAAATTCGCAGTTCTGCCTTTGTTGTCGGTAAGGCGTCCATCATCCAGCACCTGCAGCAATATATTAAATACATCGGGGTGCGCTTTTTCTATTTCATCCAGCAATACCACGCTGTAAGGACGTCTGCGGATGGATTCCGTGAGTTGTCCGCCTTCATCATAACCCACATAGCCGGGAGGCGCACCAATCAGGCGGCTTACGGTATGCTTTTCCTGATATTCGCTCATATCAATGCGCACCATGGCGGCATCGGAATTGAACATGTAATCGGCGAGGGCCTTTGCCAGTTCGGTTTTTCCTACTCCGGTGGTGCCCAGAAAAATAAACGAACCAATGGGTTTTTTGGGGTCCTGCAATCCGGCACGGCTGCGCCTGATGGCATTGGAGAGCGCGCCAATGGCTTCCTCCTGGCCCACCACACGTTTGTGTAGTTCCTGTTCCAGCATCAGCAGTTTTTCCCTTTCGCTCTGCAGCATTTTTGAAACGGGAATGCCGGTCCATTTGCTTACCACATCGGCAATGTCTTCAGAGTCCACTTCCTGTTTTACCATGCTTTTGCGGTCGCCGTTACCCATTTTCACGGTCAGGGCAAACAGTTCTTCTTCTGCCTGCTTAATAAGACCATATCGCAATTCAGCCACGCGCCCGTAGTTGCCTTCTCTTTCCGACTGTTCGGCTTCTATTCTGTATTGCTCAATCAGCTCTTTCTTTTCCTGAATCTGGCTGAGTACGGCTTTCTCGTTTTGCCACTGCGCGTTCAGTGAATTTCGTTCTTCGCTGAGATTTGCGATTTCCTCATTGAGTTTTCCCAGTTTGGTCTGGTCATTTTCCCTTTTTATGGCTTCCCGCTCAATCTCCAGCTGCATGATTTTGCGGTTTAGTTCGTCCAGGTCTTCGGGCACGCTGTTCATTTCCAGTCGCAGCTTGCTCGCTGCTTCATCCAAAAGGTCAATGGCTTTATCCGGCAGAAAGCGGTCGTTGATGTAGCGCTGGCTCATTTCCACAGAAGCAATAATGGCTTCGTCTTTGATTCTCACCTGGTGGTGTACTTCGTACTTCTCTTTCAAACCGCGAAGAATGCTGATGGTTTCCTGTGTGTCGGGTTCTTCCACCATTACTTTCTGAAACCGGCGTTCGAGTGCTTTGTCGGTTTCAATGTATTTCTGGTATTCGGCCAGGGTAGTGGCACCGATAGAGCGGAGCTCACCACGGGCGAGGGCAGGCTTCAGAATGTTGGCCGCATCCATGGCGCCTTCGCTGCGGCCCGCGCCTACAAGGGTGTGTATTTCGTCAATAAACAAAACCACTTCGCCTGCGCTGCCTATAACCTCTTTTACGACGGCTTTCAGGCGTTCTTCAAATTCGCCTTTGTATTTGGCACCGGCAATGAGTGCGCCCATATCCAGGCTGTAAATTACTTTGGTTTTGAGGTTTTCCGGCACATCACCGCGAATGATGCGGTGGGCGAGGCCTTCAGCAATGGCGGTTTTTCCCACGCCGGGTTCACCGATGAGTACCGGGTTATTTTTGGTTCGCCGGCTGAGTATCTGAAGCACCCTCCTGATTTCATCATCACGGCCAATGACAGGATCGAGTTTGCCCATGCGGGCCATATCATTCAGGTTGATGGCATATTTTCTCAGCGCATTAAATTGGTTTTCGGCCGTTTCGCTGCTCACTTTTTGCCCGCCCCTGAGTTCTTTGATGGCTTTGAGCAATTCATTGCGTTTTACACCCGCATCTTTCAAAATATTTGCGGCTGAATCTTTGCAATCCAGCATTCCTGCGAGAATGTGTTCGTTGGTAATAAATTCATCACCCATTTCTGACATGGCCTTTTCGGCCATCGAAACGGCTTTGGTGGTTTCCTGAGAAATATATACCTGGCCGCCTTCCACCCGGGGTAAAGAAGTTGCGGCAGCATGGGTGGCCTCTTCAACGCGTTTTGCATTGACCCCCAGTTTGCCGGCAATAAACTGCCACATTTCGCCATCTTCCGAGATAATGGCTTTCAGCAGATGAACATTTTCTATGCGTTGTTGTCCTGCACCAATTACATATTGCTGTGCTTTGGAAATGGTTTCCTGTGCTTTTATGGTGAAATTTTGCAGATTCATATTCAGTAAATTACAAATTCTTGTCCAATCTTACGGAAATGAAAACTTGTCAGCAATGATGTGGCACCTGGTTGTGATTTCGGTCAAAAAGTCTTGAAACCTTTGATTCATGAGGGAGGAGTCTGAAAAAATGTCATGATTTACAGGGCTTTTTGCCCGATTATTATGGATTTTTGTATAAAAATTTTAAAAATATTAGGTTTTTTAAAATTTATACTTCACCTTTGGTCACTCAAATAGATATTTATGAACCTGTACATTGGAAATCTGAGCTATGCAACTAAAGACAACGATCTTAAGTCATTGTTCGAAGAAATCGGGGAAGTGTCCTCGGCAAAAATTATTATGGATCGTATTTCAGGCCGCAGCAAAGGCTTTGGTTTTGTAGAAATGCCAAACGACGATGAAGCCAGAAAAGCGATTGAAAACCTGAACGGCTACTCTTTCAACAACCGTGAAATCACCGTTAGCGAAGCACGCCCAAGACCTGAGGGTGGCGACAGACGCTAAACCATAATATTTATCTAAAAAGAAAAATCCCGCAACCGCGGGATTTTTTTATTCTCCCAGATCCAGCAGTTCTTCTTTTTCTTCGAGAACGGCGCTGTCTGCCAGTTTTGGACGCCTTAGCCCGCGCACGGCAGGCCCGGTAATTTTTACATTGAAACTACCCGAATCGGCAGCTGAAATATCACCGCGTTTAATCATGTTATTGCGAATGGCAACGAAGTTCCAATTCTTTTGCGATACGTAACCTGCGCTGTCAACAAAATAGGCATAGCTTTTGGGCATTGGGACAATGCTGGCCAGAAACGCGCATTCCAGTGGTTCCAGCGCTGCTGTTGGCTTGGCAAAATAAAATTGCGAAGCTTCGCCAACCCCAAACACACCGGGCCCCCATTCAATGATGTTGAGGTATACTTCAAACATGCGGGATTTACTGGTAAGCCGCTGGCTTTCAATCAGCCACACAATCAGAATCTCCTCTGCTTTTCTCGCAAGGGTTTTCTTTCGGCTGAGAAATACATTTTTAACCAGCTGCATAGAAATGGTACTGCCGCCCCGGGCAAATCTCTTGCGCACATAATTCTGAGCTATACTTTGTCTGATGGCTTCTGCATAAAATCCGTTATGGCTAAAAAAGGCAGGATCTTCACCCGTCATCACCGCTTTTTGTATCATCTGCGGAATTTCCGAGATAGGGGTGAAGCTGCTGTTGGAAGGCCCTACCATAAAGCTGCGAACCGGTTTGCCGCGGTCATAGAAGGTGTGTCTGAATTCTCCGTTCATTTTCCGGAGATTGGTTTTACCCATCTCCACGACTTTGAAATCGTAGGGTTTTAGCTCGCTGAAAAAGGTGCAATCAAAGGGTTTTTTATCATCAAGATGCGCTGCCATCCGGTATTCCAGTTCTCCTGAAACCTTTATTCCGCTTAGATTCTGAAACATGCCCTCGGGCAGGGATTCAAAAAAATCAGAGGCTTTTATTTTTTCTGCTCTGAATTTGAGATCATACTGCTTGTTTGCACCCAGATCGGCTTTTGCATACAGGAATGTGCTGATCTTGTTCAGTTTCAGGTTGCTGCTGCTGTCTATTTCGATGAAATCCTTTCCCAGTTTGGCCACCAGCGTGCCTGCACATTCCCGTATTATTACATTGGTATCGGCCAGTCTTTTGTCGTTCACAAAAATGCCCTGCACGGCGCCTTTAGCCTGTATTTGAAGCACGCCACCACTCATGTCGAAATTTTCCAAGGAGAAATCAGCCTTCTTAAAACCGGCGCTTACCCCAAATCTGCTTTTGAGAAATGGCAGTTCATTTTGGTTATTGCCGGAAGGCTCCACAACCAAAGTGCCGGTAATGTCGCTTCTGTCTAATTCACCGGATATCCTGAAGGTGTTTTTTTTGCTGTTTTCAAGAATTCCCAGCGCTCCTGATATTTCATCGCCATCATAGATAAGATTGGGTATTTCGAGGCCAATAGCGTTACCCGTATCCCGATATTCTGCAGAAACATTTTTCAGTTCTATAGTTCCCGGAACTTTGGCCAGTCCGCGTTTTATGAGGTTGAAAATCCTCTGTACCAGCGGGTCTTTTGGTTTTTGACTGCGCTCGCTTTTCTCTATCAATCCACAATAATTACAACCTGTTTCATCATTCACCGCTGTAATCCGTGTGTTCAACAGTTTTATTCCTCCGATGGTCGGCCCGTTCCATATGGTTTTCCATACATCCACAGATACGGAAAGTTTTTGGGAAAAAAGGAGTGTGTTGCCTGATTTATGAAGGTGCAGGCTGTCAAAACCTACCGTAAAAATGCCTGAAAAACCTTTGTCGGCGCAGGTGAGTGTGTATCCTTTCTTCGCAGTTTTTGCCACCGCTTTTTCCCATGCCATTTGTAAAATCTGGTTTCTGAAGGCAAACCAAAGTATCATCATCAGAATCAATCCAAGCAAGGTGATGTAGGCAAATATTCTCAGCCGCTTTTTAACCAACGGCTTCGAGAAAAATTCCAGCAGCTTACCTGGAACCTTCGCTAATCCCTGTGTAATTGAACGGAGAAATGGATTTGAGTTCATGCTTTACGGAATCAGAAACGTCTAAGGTATCGATAAACCGGGCGAATGAATCCCTGTTCATTTTTTCGTTGGTACGGGTCAGTTCTTTCAATGCCTCGTAAGGGTTGGGATAGTTTTCCCTGCGCAGAATGGTTTGAATGGCTTCTGCCACTACTGCCCAGTTGTTTTCAAGGTCTTTTTGAATGGCAGCCTCGTTCAGCAGCAGTTTGTCCATGCCTTTCATAAGGCTTTTAATGGCAATGAGGGTATGCGCAAATGGCAGGCCAATGTTGCGGAGTACGGTGCTGTCGGTGAGGTCTCTTTGCAAACGGCTGATGGGAAGCTTCGCTGCCAAATGTTCAAATAAGGCATTGGCAATACCCAGATTGCCCTCTGCATTTTCAAAATCAATAGGATTGACCTTGTGCGGCATGGCACTGCTCCCAACTTCGCCTTCCTTGATTTTCTGCCGGAAATATTCCATGCTGATGTAGGTCCATATGTCCCTGCTGAAGTCAATGAGGATGGTGTTGATGCGCTTGAAATTGTCGCATTGTGCCGCAAGGTGATCGTAATGCTCGATTTGCGTGGTGGTCTGGCTGCGGTTCAGTCCCAGTTTATTGTTTACAAATCGGTTGGCAAATGCCACCCAGTCCAATTGCGGGTAGGCAATGTGGTGTGCATTGAAATTGCCGGTGGCGCCGCCAAATTTGGCCGCATTCGGTATGGTATTCAGCAGCAATAGCTGGTTTTGCAGCCTTTCGGCAAACACCCGGATTTCTTTGCCCAGACGGGTAGGAGAGGCCGGTTGTCCGTGGGTTCTGGCCAGCATGGGAATGTGTTGCCACGCAGCGGCCATTTCCGAAAGTTTATTGATCACTGCCTGCAGCTGTGGCAGTATGCTATTTTCCAGCGCATCTTTGATACTGAGCGGAACGGCTGTATTGTTCACATCCTGGCTGGTAAGACCAAAATGTACCCATTCGCGGTAAGCTGAAAGGCCCATTGCATCGAGTTTTTCCTTTACCACATATTCCACGGCCTTTACGTCGTGGTTGGTGGTTTTTTCAATTTCTTTTACCCGCAGGATGTCGGATTCCGGTAGGTTGTGACTCCATTGGGTAAGTGCATCGGCATTTTTGAGTAATTCTGAAAAATCAATCCCGGGAACGGGCAGCTCAGCCAAAGCAATGAGGTAGGCTACTTCTACACGAATGCGATACTGGATAAGGCCGCTTTCAGAAAAATAGCCGGTTAATTCTTGTGTGGATTTGTGATAACGGCCGTCTGCCGGGCTTATGGTTTTAAGTGGGTTGAATTCCATGGTTCCGCTTCACAAAGTTACGAAAAATACATGGGAGGGTTGATGCAGCTTGGTATTTTCGTGTTTTGTTCACTGTAAAATGGGGGTTGGTGTGGTATTTGTTGTATTGATGGGTACTACAAGCAAATATTTTCAACTGAATTTAAAAACCTAATTACGGAATGAGTATAACTACTATCATTGCTGCTTCAGCCTTGTTGATGACAAGTCTGGGCGAACAAAATCATTTAGCGGTAAGCACTGACTCAACCACAAAGCCGGTTGCCAAAAAGAACGATTACACTTTCCGCGATGGTTTCATCGGTATGCACTTCACCTCACAGCATGCACTCACGCCCGCACTGAAAGACAGCGACCGCTACAACGCGGGCTTCAACCTGCAGCTCATGAGCCGCAATTTGTTGCCGGCTTCACCGTTTGGCGGCTATCTGGGACTGGACTGGGGCATGCAGTTTTACGGAAAGGGCAACAAAAGCAATGTGCAGCTGAATACCAACAACGGCGACAGTGGCTGGACAAGGCTCAGCACCTTCAGCATGGACTTTTTTGCCCGCGGCCACATAGAATATGCACGATACAAGTTGATTCCTTATGTGAATTTCTTCGCCGGGCCCAGGTTTTACAGCACTAACCAAAAGGTGCAGAGCTACATCCCTCTGGCCAATACAGAGAGCAGTGATTTGATTAATGCAGCCACATCCATGAGTTTTATGACCGGTGCCGGAGCCGGTCTGCGCTGGCGCATTTCGGATGTGGTTTCGCTGGATGCCCGGTTTGACTGGATTAGCGGCAGCAATGCTAAAATAGTGGATCTTGACAAAAGCTCATTTAATGGTTTGAGCTACAATTTGGTAAAGAAAAGTGTGGCGCCCGAATATTATCAGGTGAAGTTTGGGTTATTGTTTAACCTGGGTGATGATGAAAACTATGAGCCTGCCACAAACACCCAAACCACCTACCGCGAACCATATTATATATATTCACAGCCCACTTATGAGTATTACGACAGCAGCACCAATACCTGGAACGAATTGCCCATGTGTCCCTGCAATTGCGACAGCACCGGTAAGAAGATTTCGCCAACCAACTTCCGCAGGGTTACTCCAAAAGCGCCTGCAAAACAGGAAGATGAAATTGAAGCGCAACCACAAATACGCCCTTCAGGCGGCAGTAGTGCGCCCATACCTTCAGGCGGCAGCAAAGGCAGTTTTCCGGGAATTAAGCCCGGAGGGAGTGGGGGAAAGATAAAGAGTTAAGGTTTAGGGTGGTTTTTATTGGACTAATTTTTTTTATCAATCTGTCACTTAGTCAACCT
>CAYSIK010000079.1:0-10340 GCA_964431045.1 uncultured Flavobacteriaceae bacterium | reverse complement strand
GCTTGCTTTTCACCAGCCATGTATTGTGTGAATACCACACGGCCTGCCGCATCGCTGATATGGATTTGCCGCAAGGATTGACCATATCCAACCTGTATTTTGTCCTGAAAAGGATTGGGATAAACCGCATTGGCCGGGAGATTGGTGGAGGTTGTATTGCTTTGGGCGTTGGTGTAGGATATCCAGACCGTGTCCATGTTGTTTAAACCCCTGCCCATGTTTGCATCATACCCTTTATTGATAGATCCACAAGGGCCGGTTTTGCTTCTGTTTTGCATGTAACACCCATAAAGTTTTAAAGCAATCTTTCCTTCATTTTTGGCTAACGGCGGTGATGGAAGATCATTAAAGGCTATTGTGTCTTGTATATAAACAAATGCAGAAGGTTTAATTTCAACATCAACCTTTTTCTTAATTAAAAACCGGTAATGAGCCCCAAGAATAAATCCATACACAAGGGTATCCCCTGCGCATGCAGTATCCGGCCCCAGATTGGTTGCTTTCATTATTACGGTTACCGTATTGGGCAGCTTATACCATTGGTCCGTTACCGGCTCCTCAATGCTAAACTGCATGTCCATCAAGCGACCCTGCAGGGTTTGGGCGTTAGCCTCTGAGGCAAAAACGCCCAATAATATCATAATATAAAACCGCATCATTGTTAATCGTTAATTTTTACCCTGGTCATATCACATCTGCAACAAATTTTAATGGGTATACTGCCCAATAGGTTGGGGCAATCTCCTAAATTTTCCCAACACGGTGCTATTTCAAAATCCATGATAAAATCTACGCACCTGCAGGGAACGGGGTATGGTGGTGGATTACCTGCGTAAATGCATGGATCTGTTAGCGTGTCTTCACAATTTTGGGGCAATGTAAACGATGTCGCGATATCCTGATACAAATTTCCAGACTGCCAATTTGGCGGCAACCCCATGTTATTGGGCGAGTTGGGGTTTGCCAGTCGAAGTTTTCCTTTTAAAAAGTTACCACAAAAACCGGGTAGGTTAACATCAACATCAAAATTAAACGATGAAAAAGTGTGGCAGGTGCCTTCTTTGGGTTTAATGGTCATATAATCGGCTATATCTACAAATTTCAACAGGGCGTTGGTAACAATAGGGTTAATAATCTTGGGGCCTCCCGGAACGGATTCATTTTCACTAAACAAATTTAACCGAAACTCATCATATTCATCCAAATCAAGCGTAATGTTTCGTGTGTTCCAATTGGTAGATGCAACGGGGCCATGAAGTATTGCGGGTAGTTTTATGCTGGTGTCTGGTGGTATTGCTACATCAAAATATTTAATCTCATATCCACTGTCGTATAAACCACCCCAATCTATACTTGTGCCTGTATTTGCCCCTTTATACTTCTGCCAGATTTGAAAGTATCTGAATGAAGTTGGGTTTCCGGAGTGTGTTATTTTAAATTCTGCTTTACCCTGATTGTTTTTCAACAGAAGATATGGGCCATTCTGACCGTTTTTTTCAACTATTATTTTTTGCCAGCAGTTTTCCAGTTGCGGGTTTGAGTTTACTCCCGGGTTTCCAGTTTGCGCATGGAGCCTGCCGCTGCAAAGACATCCCATGAATAAGGCAATTATGGCAGCCGAAACGCATTGGCGCCAAATCATGCATTTATTTGGTAGAATCATACTACAAAATAAATCTTTGTTTTCTATATATACGCTAATAGTTTGTAACCATTGCAAAAAATGACAATGTTTTTATATTTACGAAAATTAATTAGTCATTTTGATTTTTCCTGGAACAGTTTACCCCCAACCCCATTCAGTTGAATGCCCCAATCAGGCGGTTGTTTCGGCTTCGGGCAACCGGGGTTTTTGAAAATCGAAGTGCTTGTTGCGCATGGCGCCCTGCTGCGCCAGGGGCTGCATCATGGCCGCAAACTGGTCGAAATACAGGCTTTGTTCGCCGTCGCTGAGGGCTTTTTCGGGCTGGTTGTGCACTTCTATGATGAGACCATCGGCACCGGCAGCAATGGCCGCCAGCGAAAGGGGTGCCACCAGGTTGCGGTTTCCGGTACCCTGGCTGGGATCTACAATTACCGGCAAATGGCTGAGTTGCTTTACCAGCGCCACAGCGCCCAGGTCCAGCGTATTTCGTGTAGCGGTATCAAACGTGCGAATGCCGCGCTCACAGAGAATCACACACTCATTGCCACCTACTAAAATATATTCTGCAGCCAGCAGCCATTCTTCCACGGTGCTGCTCATGCCGCGTTTCAGTAAAACAGGTTTGTTAATCTTACCCAACGCACGCAGCAGTGGGTAGTTTTGCATGTTGCGGGTGCCCACCTGCAGGATGTCGGCATATTCACAAAGCTCGTCCACCTTGTCGGCACTCATCACTTCGCTTACCACAGCCATTCCATATTTGTCGGCTGCTTTTCTGAGCAATTGCAAGCCTTCTGTTTTTAATCCCTGAAAAGAATAGGGACTGCTGCGGGGTTTGTAGGCACCGCCACGCAAAAAACGAACCTGCTGCTTGGCCAGAAACTCGGTGATGGTAAACACCTGCTCCTCATTCTCTACAGCACAGGGGCCTGCGGCCAGCATCAGCTCTTTGCCGATTTCCACGCCGTTTACCAGGATTACGGTATCTTCTGTCTTCCACTCGCGGCTTACCAGCTGGTAGGGTTTGCGTTTGTCCATCATGCAACTAACAAGTATAGGTTAATTCAGTTTGGTATAGGTAATAATCAGTTTGGTTTTGCTGTGATCTATAGCAACCCGGGCGCCGCTCACCGGCTGATCGGAGGGAACCGCCAGATACAGGCCAAAATTGAGGTCTTCGTTGTAGAACTTCTTGGCATTCAGCAGGTTTTGTATGTGCTTGGTAAGCGTAAAACGATAACTGCCGGCAGCTTCATTGTAGGTTCCGCCATAACTGTCTGAAACACCATCTTCCACGAAGGTATTACGGTCGCTGGTTTTTCCTGCTGGCTGAAACAAATTGAGACGACCCGGTGCCGGGTGCAATGCTGTAGCGGTGCCGGGTGCCACATATAACTGAAGTTCCGCTTTGTTGATGGCAATATTGCCAAGTTGCCCAAGATTAAGCAAATTTGGGATGCGAATATGGGTTTTTAGACCATTGGGAGACTGCGCGAAGGTGGTAACAAACGCCTGAGCCGGGTTGTTGAGTTGCTGGATAACTGCTGGTTTGTAAATCCCTGGCATGCCCTTGTTAATGGTGTTTTTAGACCCTGTAAAGGTAAACACCTGGGTAGCGGTATCGCGGTAATACAGCAGGATTTTTGCCCTGTAGGCAAAGCTGATGACATTGTTGAAGTCATACACCCCAAAACCACCCTTGCCCTCAGACAAATCGCGCTTTTCGGGCAACACCGCAATACCCGGAAAATTCTCAATCAGTTTTTCCTGACTGGTGTAAGCATCTTTGGGCAGCTGCATAAGCTTGCGGGCCATGCCGGAAGAAAGCCGCACGCGGATTCCGGGGGTGATGGCAGATTTTCCTTTTTTATAGCGAATGGAGTCGGTTTTATAATTATAAACCGGGCCGTAGTAGCGGGTTTCCAATGTGGGATCGGTATCCAGCACATCGCCCTGATAGTAAGTATTGGTTCCTGTGATTCCGGTTTTCAGCGGCGTGATAGTAAAGCCTTGATAGGTTTGTTTGTCTCCGTAAAAATTCAGTCCGTTGATAAACGGGATGAACAAAACGGCTGAATCAGGTTCTTCTGTATTCGGAAAGTCTGAATTGGGCTCCAGCAGGCCGCACTGCGCATAGGCTCCGGAAGAAATGGTTCCCAGTAAAGGGTCATTCATGCTGCCCAGCAACACATAACGGAGGTTGTTTCCGGGCAACGAGTCTTCGCGAACCGTTACTGCGGTGATGCTCAGGGTGTCTGTTGTATACAACTGCATTTGGCCGGCATTGCCTTGCCCATCCAGCACAATGTTTCCATCCTGCCTTTTGCAGCCAAACAAAATCAATATTACCGGAAGCAGCCGGAACAGACCTTTTACCACAGGTGCAAAGTTCGCGGTTTTACAGTGCTTGTGAAATCACTTTTTCGTAAAAGCTCACATATTGCTCACCAATGGGGTCGTCGGTATGGCGCATCACTGGTTTGGAGCTGATATGTTCAGCTACACAACGGTGAGCCTCATCACAGGAAGTAACCACCGCATCGGCGTAGCTGACAGCCCCCTGGTGCAGGCTTTTAATGTTTCCATCCGCAAAACACTGCATGGTAGCATCCTGAATCTCATTCAGGCTGGCCTTGCGGGAAAAGTCGGAACCCAGGCATTCTTCGGTGTCGTTGTAAACACTGTAAACCACTTTGGCGTTCCGGAATACGGGTTCATCCTTGTATACAGTTTTGAGATATACGGGAATCAGGCTGGTCATCCAACCCTGACAATGGATAATATCAGGAGCCCAGCCCAATTTTTTTACGGTTTCCATCACCCCTTTGCAGAAGAAAATGGTGCGCTCGTCATTGTCATCAAAAAACTGTCCTTTTTCATCCTGAAAAACTGCCTTGCGGTGGAAATAATCCTCGTTGTCGAGGAAATACACCTGCATTTTGGTCTGGGGAATGCTGGCAACCTTGATAATCAGGGGGTTGTCGTTGTCGTCGATAGAAATGTTAATTCCGGAAAGGCGAACTACCTCGTGGAGGCGGTTTCTTCTTTCATTGATGACCCCGAAGCGGGGAACCAGAATACGGATTTCATTGTCGCGCTCCTGAAGCGCCTGGGGAAGATTTCTTGCGATGATGGCCTGTGCACTTTCGGTTTCGAGGAAGGGGGCCATTTCTGAACTGACAAACAGAACGCGTTTTTTGGTGATACTCATGTATGGGAACTCTATTGGGAAGATTACGATTTACAAAATTAACACAATTTTTCCTTAATTTCAAAACTTTTCTTGTTCAAAATCCTTTATTTGCATTGATATTTTTTCTTTTCGTTGAGAATTTTCCAGTATATTAAAGGTGTTACCCGGTGGACAAAACGTCAAAATGACGCTTTTTCTTTCGTGCCTACTATGGGGGCGCTTCATGCAGGGCATCTTGCTTTGGTGGAAAAAGCGAAGGCATTGGGCAAACCTGTATTGGTCAGTGTTTTTGTAAATCCGGCGCAGTTCAACAATATCGAAGACCTGGATAAATATCCAAGAACGATTACACAGGATTTGGCCTTGCTCAAAAATTCCGGAGCAGATGCCGTATTTATTCCGGTAACGACAGACCTCTACTCTTCCGGCCTCGCAGAGGTGGACTTGGATTTGGGTGGCCTTGAAAATGTTTTTGAGGGGCTGCACCGTCCCGGGCATTTTAAAGGTGTAATTAAGGTGTTGCACCGTTTTTTCTCTTTGCTTTCACCAAGCGATGTGTTTTTTGGCCAAAAAGACCTGCAGCAGTGTCTGGTCGTGGAAAAGCTGATTGCCCGGCATTTTCCATCTATCCGTCAGCACAACATACCCACAGAAAGAGATCCTATTTCCGGACTTGCCCTTAGCAGCCGCAATGCAAGGCTATCAAGCGGTGGGCTGGCAAAAGCAGGAAGCATCCACAAGGCGCTACAAATGATTGCAAAAACCGGCAATACGGAGGGTGCGCGCACACTACTCAAAGAACAGGGCATTGAAATTGAATACCTGGAAACGATTGCTTTGCCGGATATGGTTCCGGCGACAGATACTTCAACAAAAAAAGCGGTTGTTTTTGCGGGTTATATAGAGGGCGTACGGTTGATTGACAACCTGCAAACACAATGAAAAGGGCTGGTTTTTGTTACTTTTGGGATGCCTATAAAAAACGCAAACCGGCTCTGCCTTGCACAATTAAAAAAATTATTCTACCTTTGCACTCCCAAAATTGTCCGATGGTGTAACTGGCAACACGTCTGGTTTTGGTTCAGAAGAGTCTAGGTTCGAGCCCTAGTCGGACAACAAAACGCTGATTTGATGATATCTGTGCTTTACTTTTGTACGGCACGGAGACAGTAAAATACAGAGCCTATGTCATCACTACTTAACCCAGTAAAAATCTTCGCGGGCAGCGCTTCTGCCTCTCTCACCAAAGGTATTTGCGAATACTATGGCCTGGAATCAGGCGATCTTACCGTAAACCGTTTCAGCGACGGAGAATTTCAGCCCGTTTTTAACGAAAGCGTTCGTGGCTGCGATGTGTTTATCGTTCAAAGCACTTTTCCGCCCACCGACAACCTGATGGAACTGCTGATGACCATTGACGCGGCCAAAAGAGCCAGCGCCAATTACATCACTGCGGTCATTCCCTATTACGGTTTTGCCCGTCAGGATCGCAAAGACAAGCCCCGCGTTTCCATCGCCTCCAAAATGATTGCAGATTTGCTGAGCACCGCCGGTGCAAACCGCGTAATGACGATGGAACTGCACGCTCCCCAGATTCAAGGCTTCTTTAATGTGCCTGTGGATCACCTGGAAGGTTCCATCATTTTTGTTCCCTATATCCGCAGTCTGCCCCAGGATAACCTGGTGATCGCCGCACCCGATGTGGGCGCCAGCAACCGTATCCGCGAAGTAGCCAAAGCACTCAACCTGCCCATGGTTATCTGCGACAAGGAACGCAAAAGAGCCAACGAGATTGCCAACATGACTGTAATTGGCGATGTTCAGGATAAAGACGTAGTGCTGATAGATGATATTATCGACACCGGCGGAACCCTATGCAAATCATCGGCAATGCTGATGGAAAAAGGAGCCCGCAGCGTTCGTGCCCTTTGCTGCCATCCTGTTTTGAGCGGCAAGGCCTACGAGAACATCGCCAATAGCGTGCTCACTGAACTGGTGGTTACCGACACCATTCCCTTGAAACAACATCTCGACAAAATAAAAGTGCTGTCTGTGGCTCCCCTCTTTGCCCGTGCAATTCGCAATGTGCATGAAAATGGAAGCATTAGCTCTCTGTTCAAACAGATTCACAACAGCCAGACCAACCTTGACCTAAAAAGTAACCCATAAAAATAAGCGTAACTACTGAATATGAAAACCATTTTGTTCAAAGCAGAAAAAAGAGAAGGCAGCGGCACCTCAAACGCCAAAAGCCTTAGAAACGCAGGTAAAGTGCCATGCGTTATGTACGGTGCAGGAGAAAATCTGCATTTCACCATTTATGAATCCGACTTCAAAAACCTGGTTTACACCCCCAACGTTTACAAAGTAAAGATTGACTTGGACGGAAAATCCTATGATGCCATTTTGCAGGACCTGCAATTCCATGCTGTATCTGAAGCCATCATCCATGCCGACTTTATGGCTGTTGATGCTTCCCGTGCCGTAGTAATGGATATCCCAGTGCGTGTGGTGGGCAACTCGCCCGGTGTGCGTGCCGGTGGTAAACTGGTTAAGAAAATCAACCGCCTGCGTGTGCGTGGCCTGGTGAAAAACCTGCCTGATTATATCGACGTAAATATCGATACCCTTGAAATTGGTCAGAGTGTGAAGGTGAAAAATGTGGTACCTGGAGAATTTGAAATTCTGGATGCCAAAGAAAACGCCATCGTGAGCTGTAAGACCACAAGGGCGCTGATGCAGGCTGCTGCAGAAGCCGGAAAATAAACTTTTATTGATCCATAAAAAAACCCGGTCAAAAGCCGGGTTTTTTTATCTGTGCACCGCATTAAAACAGCCATCCGACACGGACACTTCCCACTTCACCAAACGTTGAAAGGGTAGCATAACTTCCACCCGGGGTCACCGTTTTAACGGTTGACCCATTGCTGCCGGCCGTGGTGGTAATGTCGTCCTGTTGCTGAAGAATCAGTGTAACAGGGCGGTAAATGGCTCCTACATACAACCCATTGGTTACCCAGAAATCAAAGCCCACCGTTGCCCTGATGCCTAACTGCGCAGATTGTGCATCGCGTTCGTAGCTATAATTTTTAACATAACCCGTAGTGCCTGCATCATCGCCCTCCTGATGGGTTCCTTCTGCCCCCACCAGCAAATCTGCCCCAATAAAAGGACTAAGGCGTGAAGTGCCTGTAAAATGTTTTTGAATCCCCAGGCTGACTTCGGTGTAGCGGCTTCGGTAAGTAAATTTGCCTTCATCTCCCGTGCCGTCAGCGTTTTCTGCATAGTTATTTACATCGATGGAATAAGAACCACCCAACCCGAGTACAAAAGCCAAATCCGGCTTGTAAAAATAACGTCCGTTGATGCCAAACGTGTTCACTGTGTTGCCACCTGTTCCAAGCGACACTCCGAGTTCTGTGGTTACATTGCCCTTTTCGGGTTTTTGGGCAAATACACCCAATGCCATCAGGCAAACTGCCATTGTCCATGTTTTTTTCATATGCAATAAATTTATTCAAACTTAAAAAGGCATATGTGTCAAGAATATGACCGGAGCCATGCTTTGCCGTGCTTTGAATCTGTGCAAAAATCATTTTGTAGGCTATTCAGCCCATTCCGCGTAATTTGCACTTCAAACCGTGTCGGAAATTATTCTGTATATACCCGGATCAACCTCCCGAACTGCCTATGCAGTGCGGGAAATATTCCGACGCTGTGGCGATATTTCGGTCCAAGTAACGGAAATGGAGACGGACTACCTGAATTCGGATGTTGCGGTAAAATTGCATTATTCAAACAAGGATTTGCCTGGCTACCCTATCTTCCGCTCGGGGTTTTTGGATGAAACCGGAATCCGTTATGGATACACACCCTCTGTCGCTCTTATTGATGGTGTATTCTGCCTTTTTCCCGACGAAAACCGGCAGCGGTTTGACTTGTTGGCCATGGTTTTTTGGTGCCTCACACGTTACGAAGAATATCAGCCATTTACCGCAGATAAACACGGCCGTTTTCCCGCATCGGCCTCTTTATTGTTTCAGCAGGGGGTGTTGGAAGAGCTTGTTTGCGATAGGGCCATAAACGCCATGTTTTCAACCTGGGGTTTGCCCTACAATAAAAAATTCAGCGTCACGCCCACCCTGGATATTGACATTGCCTTTGCGCATGCCGGTCGCGGCTTGCTGCGTTCAGTGGGGGCGGCTCTTAAAAATCCGTTAAGCCTGCCGCAGCGGCTTCTTAGCATCGCCAAACCGGAAACAGATCCAAACTACGCATTTCCATACATTCAATCAGCACTGAAAAAACATCCCGAAGCGCGTGTTTTCTGGCACTGCGGCGCACAAAACAACCGCTATGATAAACAGGTAAAACTGAATTATAAGCCCTTTTTGCAGACAATCCAAAATATGGACAATGGCTTACGATGTGGATTGCACCCCAGTTTTGAGGCCTTTGGCGACACCAACATCCTGTTGCAGGAAAAACTATTGTTAGAGCAGTCCCTTCACCGCAAGGTTACCGACAACCGCATGCACTATATCCTGTTGTCTTTTCCCAAAACCTACCAAAGGCTGTTGCAAGCGGGCTTTAAAAACGATTATAGCATGGGGTATCCGGATGCCCCGGGATTCAGGGCAGGTACCTCACATTCATTTTTATGGTACGATTTGAGTAAGGAACAAGAAACCGAACTTTGGATTCATCCATTCTGTATCATGGAAGCCACGTGCAAACACTATGCAAAGCAAACCCCGGAACAGGCTGTTGTTGCGGGAAAAATCCTCAAGGAACGTGTACGCGAAAATGGTGGTGATTTTTGTTTTATTTTTCACAACGAATCGCTGGGCAGGCAACCTGAATGGCGTGGCTGGAACACTGTTTTTGAGGCATGGCTGGCATAAAATACATCAGGCATAAAAATATAGATTTGGCAGCGTGGGATGCCTGCATCGCCCGCAGTTGCAGGCCGCTGGTATATGCCGGCTCTACCTACCTGAATGCCATTTGCAACCAATATTGGGATGCGCTGGTTTATGGAAACTACGAGGCTGTTTTTCCCCTTCCGGTGAAACGCAAATGGGGTATACCACTGGTTTATCAGCCGTTTTTTTGTCAACAGCTGGGCTTATTTGCGCCGGACGGATTTTCCGTTGGCTATGCAGCTTTTTTAAAGGCCATCCCGCGCAAATTTCTAAAGGTGGGACTTCACTTAAACCCTGCATTTTTGTTGCCGGAAATCACAAAGCAACGCTGCAATTTGCTGTTGAATCTGAACCGTCCTTACGATCAGATTGCTGCAGGCTACAATGCTGATGCACGTAAAAACTTGCGAAAATGCACCGAGGCCGGCATTATAGTAGAGACTTGTGATGATTTTGCCGCGGCTGTTTCTCTCTATAGGGAGGTTTGGGGCCCCTTGAACACTGTTTTAAACAAGCACCATTACGAAACTTTTTACAATGCATGCAGAGCTCTGCAAATGCGCTCTGAGGCCATTTG
>CAYSIK010000078.1:0-10360 GCA_964431045.1 uncultured Flavobacteriaceae bacterium | reverse complement strand
TTTTTGGCAAGCACATATTTGTAGAGTTGTTTGTAAAGGTTCGCGAAGATTGGCGTAACAGCAAAAACATGCTGAAACAGTTTGGCTACGACCCGGACTAACCGTCAAACACGCCTGTATAATTAGGCCATCCGTTTGGTTTGTTGTATCTTTGCAGCATCGTTCTATGATTTCACGGAGGTTGTTAAGAATAAAAGCGCTGCAGTCTTTGTATGCGGCGCAGCAAAGTGGCGATTCCGCCAAAGCACAGTGCAGACAAGGTTTACAATCCTCCCTTCTGGCAACATATGATGTCTATGTTTTTTTGCTGGAACTGCCCCATTATTTAAATGAATATTTGCTCAGCGAGCAGGAAATAGAAGTAAAAAAGTTTTATCCTGACAAAGAAAAAATTCGCCGTCTGGGGATGCTAAACAACAATACGATTGCCAAAGCGCTTTATGACAAAACCCTAAAGCACAAGCGCCGTTATTTCGCGGCAAACTGGTCCGATTTGGGGGAGTCTTTTCCTGCGATTACGGAATGGCTTTTTCAGCAGGATTTTACCACAGACTACTGCGTGTTCGATGCCCCTGAACCACATCAACAACTCACCTTCCTGCAGGAGTTTTACCGCTACCTGCTGGGCGAATGCGAGCCTTTTTACCTGACAATGCAGGAAACTTACGGGGCTTGGGACGATGATGAAAACACACTGGAACGGGAACTGGAAAAAACCCTGGCCTCTCAGCCGGAAAACATTGCCCCCGGAATCGCCTATTCCACGGATGATGATGAATTAAAAATGGCCCTCTTGCTTTTTGACCTGGTTATGGCCAACAGCGAAAAATATGAGGACTATGTTAAAAGCGTGACCGAAAACTGGGATCCCGGAAGGATTGCCATTATTGATTTACTCTGCTTGAAACTGGCGTTGGCGGAGTTTACTTCATTCCCACACATTCCGCTCAAAGTTACCATCAATGAGTACCTCGATATTGTAAGAGAATATAGCACCCCCAACAGCGGCCGTTTTCTGAATGGTGTGCTCGACAAGTTGCGGGTGTCGCTGGCAGACAGCGGAATTATCGTCAAATCCGGCAGGGGTTTGCGGGATAAATAATCGTAGTATATTTGCATTATGCAACACAGACTCCCGATTTTATTCTCTCTTCTGGCCGCGGGATTTATGGCTGCCTGCGGAAACGGCGGTTCAGCCCTTTCTACCGAAAAAATTGAAAACGAAGCCACTGCCGAAAACCCAAACCCCAAGAACAATGGTCCGAAAGGAACCCCTGTTTTTACGGACACCCTGTTTAATTTTAATAAGGTTACTTCCGGAATGCAACTCAAGCATCGCTACAAATTTAAAAACGTTGGCAAAGGCGATTTGCTAATCCGCAATTGCCAGGCAGCCTGCGGTTGTACCACACCCGGATGGACAAAAGATGTTATCAAACCCGGCGAAGAGGGATATGTGGATGCTACTTTTAATTCCACGGGCCGTGGAGCGAAAGATGGCTTAGAAAATGAAAAGTCTATTACGGTGGAATTTGAAAATTCTACGATAGAATCGGTGCTGCTTAAGTTTAAGGCCACCGTGTTTTCCACGCCGGAAGAAGACGAAGAATACGAACAAAATAATCATTGATATATATGTTGTTTCCCTTGTTACAAGCCGCTCCTGCCGGACAACCCGGAGGAATGGGTCAGTTGCTGCCCCTGATGTTAATCATGGTGGTGTTTTTCTTTTTTATGATCTGGCCCCAAATGCGCAAGCAGAAAAAAGCCAAGGCCTATCTGGCAGAACTTAAAAAAGGAGACCACGTGGTTACCACCGGCGGTTTTCATGCGAAAATTTCCCAAATCACCGATACGCATTTTGTCCTTGAACTTGAAGAAGGTAAAATAAAGGCTGAAAAAGCGGCGGTAAGCATGGAAATGACCATGGCGGCCTACCCCAAGCCCAAGGCCTGATGTTGTGATGCGCGTTGGCATTACCGGCGGAATCGGCAGTGGAAAAACCACCGTGTGCCGGATTTTTGAAGCCCTGGGCGTGCCGGTGTATTACGCCGATGCCGAAGCAAAACGCCTCTATGCCGAAAACAAGGAGCTTGTAACCCTCCTCTTGGACACATATGGCCCACAGGTAATGGATAATGGTGCCATCAACAAAACTTTTCTAAGGTCGGTTGCTTTTGGCAGCGCTGAAGAGGCTGAGAAACTCAACCGGCTGGTACATCCGTTTGTGTTTGAACACTACGAAAAATGGTGTGTGGACCACAAGGACCAGGCATATACCATCAAAGAAGCCGCCATCCTTTTTGAAAGTGGCAGCTACAGGCGCGTTCACAAAGCCATCGGTGTTGTTGCGCCAGAGGAATTGAGGATTCAGCGGGTTATAAACCGCGATCAAAGCACACGCGAAGAGGTGCTGAAACGCATGCAAAAACAATGGCCACAGGAAAAAATTGAAGCGCTGTGCGATTATACTATTCACAACGACGAAACCCACAGTCTGATTGAGCAGGTGCGCACATTACACTCACATTTGCTAAATGATTCCCTTCGGGAATGGCCTTATATGACATAAAAAAAACCCGCATTTATGCGGGTTTTTTTATGAATTGTTTTTTTAGGTTAGTCAATCATATAGTTCACGTCTTCAAACTTGCCGTTGGTTACATTAAACCCGGCACCTCCTGTATTGGAAACCATGTTGAAGTTGAAGGACCCTGAAAACTTCTTGTTTATGTTGTCCCACTTTGTAATTGTAAAAGAATAGCTGGTGGTGTACATCAAAAATGCCTGAAACAGGGCTGTTTCATCCAGTTTGGGCAGATAAAACATGCCGCCTTCTGTAGATGTGGTTCCTGCATAGGTTCCAATCCTGCCGGGAGTAAGTGTTATCTGTGCAAGTACAACGGATGTGTCTGAAAAGCTGGTAGACACAAAAGTCATTGTATCGCCGGCCATATAGGCTTCGCAACCGGGAAAACTGTCAAGGCCGGTGTATGTTCCTGTCTTTCCGCTGGTCCAGGCTTTGCCGTTAACACTGCAGCTGGTGAGACCTGCATTGGCAGAAGGTGTTGGTGTAGTGTTTTTGTCTTCTTCCTTTTTGCAGGAAGTGGTCATTGTGAGCGCCAGAGCGCCCATAAAAAATAGTTTGGTGATGTTTTTCATATACTTAGTTTGATTTTTTATAATACCATTTTATTGACGCTTGCCCCCAATTATTTTCCTGGAAAGTTGGGCTTCCTTTTGTTGAGGAATGCGTCGGTGCCTTCTTTGAAATCTTCTGTTACAAAAGCTTCGCCAAATTCATAAATCTCACGCTGCATGCCATTTACGTTGGGGCGGAAAAAATCATTGACGCATTTAATTACTTTGCCTACGGCAACAGGGCTTTTGGTGCTGATTTTTGCAAGAATTTCCCTGCACTTTGGCAGTAAGTCCTCCAGGGAAACCACATGGTTCACAAGCCCAAGCTGAAGCGCTGTTTGGGCGTCAATGCTATCTCCGGTAAGCAACAGCTCTACCGCTTTTCCTTTCCCAACCAGTTGAATCATGCGCTGTGTGCCGCCATAGCCGGGAGGCACACCCAGGTTTACCTCCGGTTGGCCAAACTTGGCATTTTCCGAAGCGATGCGCATGTGGCAACACATGGCCAGTTCACAACCACCACCCAGTGCAAACCCATTCACGGCTGCAATAATGGGTTTTTCGCTATTTTCGATAGTGTTCATTACGTCGTGTCCGTCTGCACTCATGCGTGTAGCCTGGTCTTCGGTAAAATGGGCAAACTCGCTAATATCGGCTCCTGCAGCAAATGCTTTGGTTCCTGAGCCTGTGAGAATCATCCCCTTGACGTTTTCATCGGTCTGCGCTTCTACCACAGCTGCGCGTATTTCCTGCAGGGTTTTTAAGGTGAGTGCATTGAGCTTGGACTCCCTGTTTAGGGTGATGGTAAGAACACCTTCCTGAATATTGGTAAGGATGTTTTCGTATGTGGAGATGGTTTCCATGGAAGTTTTAAAAAGGTCTGTTTTGTTTCACCCACTGTGCGATATAATCAACAATGGCGGCCATCTCTGTTCCCGGAGGGAATAGTTTTGCCACGCCCAGCTTGTTAAGTTCTTCGGCATCTCTATCGGGTATGATTCCTCCTCCGGTCAGCAACACATCGTTCATTCCTGCCTGCTTCATCAGGTCAAGTACTTTTGGAAAAACCGTGTTGTGCGCCCCGGATAAAATACTGATACCAATAGCATCTACATCTTCCTGTAATGCGGCCTGCACCACCATTTCGGGTGTTTGCCTAAGCCCGGTGTAGATAACCTCCATTCCTGCATCGCGCAGGGCAGCCGCAATGACTTTGGCCCCGCGGTCATGGCCGTCCAGGCCAACCTTGGCAACCAGCACCCGAATGGGTCTTTGGGAGGATGTTTCGTTCATCGACGTTGCAAAGTTCGTTAATATATCTCAATCCTGAACACGGGTTGCGTCAGAAAGAAATTTTGTCAGTTTTTGGGCTTTTTTCCAAAGGTTCATCAACACTTCCACCGGGTTCTGTTCAATAAAAACCTCGGGCTCCATAAGGTGCTGAATATAATACTGGGTGTTGTACACCTCAGAAGGAAGGTTTTTTACTGCAGTGAATTCCGCTGGGATTCTTTTTTGTTTTTCGCCCAAAACAGTACCAAAAGTGGATTTAAATTCTTTCTCCTGCAAGATTTTTTGCCAGTATTCCGGATGTTGTGCAATGTGCCGGCGAATTTGCAAAAGTTGCTCTTTATCGGGCATATAAAATCCTGCATAAAAAGCACATTGTTCGGGACCTGCCTCAAAATAAAAGCCATCGGGGCCCAGTGATTTTTTGCCTAAGGGAGATATTACAGCACTGCGGTTGAGTTTGTACGGTGTTTTGTCTTTGGAAAAACGAATGTCGCGGTTTATCCTGAAGACACAGTCACCCGGACGGACGGTGGTTTGAATGTGTTCTGTTTCTGCAAAAGCTTCGAGCAGCGAAGCAACCAGGTTTTCAAACGGTTTCTTCACCTCTTGCTCATACCGGATTCGGTTTTCGTCAAACCACCCCTTTCTGTTGTTTGCAGAAAGTTCAATAAAAAACTCAAAAAAACCGGGTTTTAAGCTATGCTCGGGCATGATGCCTGTTTTGAATGGTTCCGTTTTTAAATTCAGGCAATACTGACAGCGTGTTTATTTTCAAACAAACATCCAGGTCGGTTTCTATGTGCAGACTTTTAAACCGGTTCACGTGGCTGGCTTTTTGCAGATACCCGGGTAGGTCCTGCCCTGCTTTTTTATACAGGTCCATAGCAGCAAGGGTGGCATCGTCTGAAATGGAAAAGGTGTCGGCCAATAGGCTTGCCACCGCACCGGCGAAAACCGTGTCTTCCAGGTTAAACTTGTCTTTCCAGCCGGCACAAAACAACAGAATGTCGCTGTTATCCCTGCTCAGATAATCACAAAGGGTGTTAAGGTTTAGAAAGGACCCAACCCACACATGCTTTGCAGCACTGCTCATCTGCAAGGCGCGGGTTCCGTTGGTTGTGGTGATTGCTATTTTTTGTCCGGAAACCCTTTCTCTGGTATAGTCCTGGGGGGAATTACCCAAATCAAAGCCTTCCACGGTTTCACCGTGTCTTTCGGCGGCGGCTATCCATCCCAGCTGCTGCATAGCGGACGCATCTTCGGGTTTGGCAACCGGCAAAACCTCGCGTGCTCCATTGGCAAAAGCCACGCAAATGGTGGTGGTGGCGCGCAAAATATCAATTACCACCACATTTTTTTGTTCGAGTTCATCTTCATACAGATGGAACAGGCCCGGGCTCAGTATGGTCTCTATTTTGGGCATTATCCGGCGGCGTTGATGCGGGTCATGGCAATGTTTTGCGGCTGTGTGGTGTACAAAAGTAACGCATCCGCGGCTTTAACAGTGGCGGCTTTTATAGTTTCCTGTTCTTCGGCGTTCCATTTGCCTAGCACAAACTCCGATTGACGGCCTTTGGGAAAGTCGCTTCCTATTCCAAAGCGCAACCGTGCATACTGCGAAGTTCCCAGCGTTTCGTTAATGCTTTTTAATCCATTGTGTCCGCCGTCACTGCCATTAAGGCGAAGGCGAAGCTTGCCGGGAGGAAGCGCAAGGTCATCCAACAGTACAAGCAGCCTGCATCCAGTAGGAAACCGCTTTTCCGCTCAGGTTCATGTATGTGTTGGGTTTCAGCAAAACAAGGGTCCGGCCCCGTACACTAAACTTTGCCACCCACCCATACCTTTCAAGGGTCCAGTTTGCCTGGTGGCGGGCAGCAAATTCATCCAGCACATCAAATCCGATGTTGTGGCGGGTATGCTGATATTCCTCTCCCGGATTTCCCAGACCAACCACCAGAAACTTCATGCGTGATTTTAATGGTTCGGATCGTTGATGTGGTAGTTTTGAGGAAACACAATGTTGTATTTTCCTTGCTGATCCACCCAATAACCGGGCGCGATTTTTCTGTCTCGGAAAAACGCATAGGCCTCTTCCAGGTTTTCCCAAAACTTAATCAGCTGGGGTTTGTGGCCATAGGTAGTCTTCAGGTGTGCCCAGTTTTTATTGTTAAAGTTGCAGGGGAAAATATCAATCGGAATTTTGGCTTTTGAGCCCTGGTAGTTTTGAGAGAGAATGGTTACCCAGTAGATTTCATCAATCAAGCTGTCTGTCATGGGCAAACAACCTACGCTGGCGCAACCTCCGTGGATGTAAATTTCATTTCCGGGGTTACTCTTATCGGCAAACACAAGATCGCTTTCATTGGGATATGCCACCTTCATGCTAAGGCGATAGTTGCTATGTGGGTTAAACTTCTCGATGTAATACAACCCTTCAGGAACCTGTAGGTCACCAAATCTTCTTTTGGGGCCAAGGTCTCCACTGCTTTGGCAAATGGAGTAGGTTTTTATTTTTTTGTAGTTGCGGCTGCTGCTGTCTGTTGCCCAAAGCTCCAGCTGGTCTTCCATTTTAAAGGCGCGCCAGTAAATATATTTTGGGGTTTCTGAAAGTCCGCTGTCGCGAAACATTTTGCGAATCCTCGCTTCTGTTCTCGCTTTTGCAACCCGCACCCTTTCGAAGTTCAACTGCTGTTCGGCTACTGACTGTGCCTGCAGGTTTACGGCGGACAATACCGCAACAAGTCCTGCTACAAAGATTGATTTGCGCATGTTAAATGCAAAGTTAAAGGGATTGAACTGATTTTAATGCCGGATATATTGCACTGCTTATCCCCAAAAACCCGCAAAGACCTGTAATAAAAAGCAAATCTGAGGCTTTAAGAGCGACAGGATATACGGCAGCAATGCTGCTTTGGGTGGTAATTACACCAAATTTTTGCTGCACCAGCACCAACGCCACCCCAAAAAGCAATCCTGCGAAAGTTCCGGCCAGCGCTACCATCAAACCCTCTTTGAAAAACACGGCCTGTATGTTTTTGAGCCGCATGCCTATATGGCTCAGCAGTTTAATATCGTTTCGTTTTTCCAGCACCAGCATACTCAACGACCCCAAAAGATTAAAGCTGATGAGCAGCAGGACAAACGCCATAAGTGCAAACGATACCCATTTCTCGGTGTTAAACATTTTATACACCGCTCTGTTTTGTTCATATCGGTCCAAAACCTGCATTTCTGAGCCGATTACCTGCTGTATGTCGTTTTTGATTTGTGAGATATCTGCACTGGGTTGGGTTTTTATTTCCATTGCGCTGACATTCCCCTCCCTTTCAAACAAGGCCTGCGCCCAGCTTAGGGGCACCAACAACAGTTTGTCGTCCTGTTCTTCTCCCGCTCTGATTACGGCAGAAACCCCGATATTATCCTCGTTCATTTCCATTTGTGCCACCCCCACACTTTCTCTGCGTGGCGACATAACAGTAACAGCATTGTTATTGTTGTTAATGGCCAGTTTGTATACAAGGCCCTCCGCCAACCAGGCAAAGGATGTCCCGCGGCTGTTTTCGAAAACAAGGGTTCCCGCCACCAGCAATGAGTCTGTTTTTACAATCGCCGGCCAGGTTTTGTCCACCCCTTTAACGGTAGCCACCACCTGGTTGTCGCCATATTGAATTATTGCGTTTTCCTCCAGTACAGCAGCGATTTTTTCAACACCGACAATACCGGAAATTGCCCGTTTTTTAGATTCGTCAATGGAAAACACCTTGCCGGATGCGGGCATGATTTTTAGGTCCGGGTAGTAGTTTTCGTAGGTTTTAAAAATAATCCGCTCAAAACCATTTAGGGCGCTGAGCAATACCAGCAGTGCAAAAGACCCCACCGCATATCCCAGCACGGAAATACCCGATATGATGTTTACTGCCGAGGTGTTTTTTCCCGAGAAAAAATAGCGGCGCGCTATAAACCGAGAGAGGTTCAAAGGATTTATTTAGCTTTTTTTAATAGAATCCAGCAACTGGTCTATTTTGGCGGCATATTCCTGGCTTTCATCCTCATAAAACCGCAGTTCCGGTACTTTTTTTACCTGGTTTTTCACCTTTTTGGCTATTTCCATGCGGATTTCCCGGGCATTGAGCTCAATGGCTTCGAGCACTTTGCCTTTTTGTGGCGTGTTAAACAAACTCAGGTAAATTTTGGCGGAGGACAAATCCGGGCTGATGGTAACACCGGAAACGGTTACAAACTGACCCGCAACCCAGTCTTTGTGCTGAAGAAAGATTTCTCCAAGGTCTTTTTGTAATTGTCTTGCGAATTTTTCCTGTCTGAGTCCCATAATGCAAAGTTACGCACTATACGTACCGCCCGGAAACACTTTTAAAACTTCTTTACGGATTCTTGGTGGCAAAATAGCCTATCGCCAGCTCATAGCTTTTCATTCCCAAACCACTGATTACACCCAGACACTTTCCCAAAAGCAGGTCGGTTTGGCGCTCGGGCTCGCGGGAAAGCGGGTTGCTCATGTGCACGGCAATCACGGGCATTGAAATCGCCGCTACCGCATCGGCGATGGCAATGCTGGTATGGGTGTAGGCTCCGGCGTTTAAAACGATGCCGGAACCGGTATTGTCGGCTGCTGCCTTTTGCAGAGCATTGATAATTTCCCCTTCCACATTGGATTGGAAATACTCAATCTGCATGCCGGGGTGCTTTGCACGCACGGAAGGTAGCCAGGATTCGAAGCTTTCCGTCCCGTAAATATGGGGCTCGCGGGTCCCTGTAAGATTTAGGTTTGGGCCGTTGATAACGAAAATCTTCATGGTGCAAAGCTAAAAACCTTATGGACAATAAAAAAGGGGCCTGAGCCCCTTTTTATTTATCTGTGCTGAATCAGAATCTTTTGGGTTGTGGCCGGTTTGCCCGGCATTATAACCTGAACAGTGTAAAGACCTGCGGTAAGGTGTTCTGATGAAACCGTGGTTTGGTTTGATTGAACCGCCTTTCGCATCACTTCTTTGCCGGCGATATCGCTGATAACGATCTCTCCTCCCTGCTCAGCCTCGTCGGCAAGCAACACATAAATATTGTTGTCAGCGGGGTTAGGGAATATTTTAACCGTTTCTGCCTTGTTTCCGGCGGCGTTCACCTGGCAGATTTCACTGTAGGATCCGTTGCCCTGTTTGTCGGTTTGTTTGATGCGGTAGAACACTGTGGTCGCAGGCGCCTGTTTATCCATAAGGCTGTAGCGGCGGGTGGTGTAGCTGTTTCCGGATGCCGGGATGGCGCCAATACGGCGGAACTCCCCGGCGGTGGTGGCGCGTTCTACCACAAAGCTGTCCGATTCGGTTTCGCTGGCTGTGGCCCAGTTGATGCGGGTGCCATTGTTTTCTTCCCGCAAACAAGCAATATTTTGCCAGTTAACCGGAAGCAATACAACTTCATCGCCCATGGAGAAGGGCGAGAACGTACCCGTATAACCGCTGTATTTTAAGTTGCGTGTTCGCGTTGCATATGTGCCGGCAGAAAGCTTGTCCCAGTTGTTGCCATTGTAGTGATACAGCCTGTATGTAGTAATGGTTCCTGAAACATCAGGATTATACCAATCAAATGCCATATCAATGCCGCTTCCGCTATTGGCGGGGCCTCCGATTTTATCAATAAACCATGTGCGTTTGATTCGAGGTGTATTTAGCGGATTGCCCGTTGTGCCTCTGTCATATACATTGTCTATCAGGCGCACCATAAAGTCGTCTGTAGAGCCGGTTTTGTTGGTGATTTTTACAGGGTTGTATGTGCCTGCTCCAACACAAAAAGTAAAGCTGTCATTGTTTGCAATGCTGGTGCGCAGCTCACCATTACCGTTGGTTTTGATATGGTTTAAAGTATCTGCGCCCACAATGTCTGAAACAATTAATCGGTGGTTGCCCAAGTA
>CAYSIK010000077.1:0-10415 GCA_964431045.1 uncultured Flavobacteriaceae bacterium | reverse complement strand
TTTAAAAAATCCATATGTTGCCGGAGCAAATTCCAATCATGCAACACATGTTTGTGGCACCATTACCGGTAGTGGTGTGATTGACCCCTACGGACAAGGCATGGCGCCAAAAGCCAACCTGTTTAGCTGGGATTTCTTTGGAAATATTGCCGCAGAAATGGATACCGCTTGCTTCCGTGACAGCATTGTGATGACGAATAACTCCTACGGCTATGGCTCGGACCCCTGTCCAACCCGGGGAACTTATGATGGCGTTAGTCGTAATTTGGATATTCTGGTTACGATGTACCCATACCTCAGCCATCAGTTCAGCTCAGGTAATTCGCGAAGCTCCAATTGTGCCACGGGTGGCTACAGAACCATCAATGGAGGTTATCAGGCAGCTAAAAATAACATTACAGTAGGTGCACTGCAGTTTAATGACGGAAACAGCACATTTCACAGTTATGGCCCCATGCGCGATGGACGCATGAAACCGGAAATTTGTGCTATGGGGGTGAATGTTTATTCCACGATGCCCGGAAACACTTATCAGGGAGGCTGGAATGGCACTTCCATGAGCTGCCCCGGAGCAACAGGCACCATAGCTCTTTTATATGAGCGATTCAAGCAACTGAACAGCAACAAAAAACCGTTGAACCATACCCTTAAAGCCATTGTTTGCAACACGGCCGATGATTTGGGCAATGCGGGACCTGATTATGCTTTTGGCTTTGGGCGCATCAATGCCGTCAGCTCCATGAAGGTGCTGGAAGAAAAAACCTACAAAGTAGACAGTGTAACGCAGGGAAACAGCCGCACCGATACCGTATACGTAAAACCCGGAACAGCGCGCTTTCAGGTGATGCTGGTATGGGATGATATGTATGCTGCAGCCGGAGCCTCTCCATCGCTCATCAATGACCTGGATCTGGAAGTGCTAGACAGCGCCGGCAATATCTTTCTGCCCTGGACCCTCAACCCGGCTTGTCATACGTGTCTCCCTATCCGCAAAAGAGACAGCCTGAACAATGCCGAGCAATTTTACTTTGACAATCCAAAATCAGGTAAGTGGGTAATTCGTGTTAAAGGGAAAGCCATTAGCACAACCAATGAGATTTATACCATTACCCACAGTCAGATTGGCAACTATGTGCGGGTAAGTTATCCCAACGGGAATGAAACCATGGTTCCCCCTACGTCTTCAGCTCCTCAAACCATTGCATGGGACGCCTTTGGGGCCACAGGTACATATTCGATAGAATACAGTGCTGACAGCGGATTGACCTGGAACACCATTACCACAGGCCTTGCCGCCTCAAACCGCTACTTCACCTGGAACAATGCCCCTGCCAACCTGAATACCCGTAAAGCCTTAATCCGCATCAAAAACGGCAGCCTGAGTGATGTAAGCGACACCACCTTCCATGTTTTCTACCGGGCCAGTCAGCCCAACGGAATGACCTGCAGCAGTCAGGTGCATCTATATTGGCCCAGAACTACCGGTGCTGCATCTTACAGGGTATTGCTAAGTATCAATTCTTTTATGGAATCTATTGGCACAACAAAAGATACTTTCTTCACAGTGACAGGTCTGGTGAACGGAAAAACTTACTGGTTTGCACTGGAAGCCATAGGCCCCAATGGAGAGTGTGGCCCCCGTACCAACGGCAGGTCGTTTACGCCAACAGCCTCGCCGGTTGCACCTGCTGTGAGCAGACAACCCACTTCACAAATTGTGTGTGCAGGAAACACACTAACCCTCGTTAGCAGCGCTTCCGGAAGTGCTACCCTGTTCAGACAGTGGCAAATCAGTACAGACAGTGGTAAAACCTGGCAAAACATGATTGGCAAAACGGGCGATACACTTTCCATACCTAATTTTGGCTGGAATCAGCGTGGGACTTTCTATCGAAACCGTTATTTAAATGCCTGTCTGAACCATGTTTTTACTCGACCGGCAATCATTACAGTGGATACACAGGCAACATTTACCACACACCCCACCGACCAATGGAAATGCGAAGGGGATTCAGCAGTATGGACGGTGGGCGTAAACTCAGGCCTCAAGCCCAGTTTACAATGGCAGCGCAGCACCGACAACGGCACAACCTGGAACGATTTGCCCGGAGACACGCTCAATACCCTTAAACGGAAAAACCTAACTTTTTCCAATAACAGAGAACGTTTCAGGTTGCTGGCCAGCAATTTTTGCAACACACGTAAACCTTCAAATGCTGCTATTCTGACAGTGAAAGCGCCCCTGAAACTAAGAATACCAAAGGACACCACTATCTGCGTAGGAAATTCACTCAACTTCAATGCCTCCGGCACAGGTGGAGACAGCACACGCTATACATTCCAGTGGCAGGGCTTTGCTTCCGGCAAAAGCATTACCATAAAACCTACAGTCAAAACCACCTATCGCATTTTGCTGGACGATCAGTGCACGTTTTATGATGCTCGCGATTCCGTTGTGGTAGATGTTAGATCGGCCATAAGCCTGAAGGCCGGGAAGGACACCACCCTTTGCCTGGGACGCCCAACAACACTGACTGCGGCAATTTCCGGAGGCCTGCCATCCGGCTATAAATATCTCTGGACACCGGGCAACATTACCACTGCAAATTACCCGGTCAATCCGGTAACCACAACGGACTACACTGTTCGCGCACTGGATGGATGCACCCCCGATACCCTTTTTGCCACCTTTAAAGTTACGGTGAGACCTGCACTGGATATCACCCTCAATAAAGACACCCTCATATGCAATGGTAATGCTGTTTCTTTGAAAGCCAATGTGAGCGGTGGATTAGCTACCGCCCGTATTGTAACCTGGAACCAGGGTTTGGGAACCGGACTAAACAAGTCTGTCACCCCCGCTGCCAAAACCACATACAGAGCCATTCTCAGCGATGGCTGTTCGGTGAAAAACGACACTGCCTTTGTAACCGTAGATGTTAGGGCTCAGCTCGCACTCAGCCTAAAACAGGACACCACGATTTGCCTGGGCAGAAGTGCACCCCTGAAAGCCACGCCTGCGGGTGGGCTAAGCACCGGATATACGATACAATGGAATCAAGGCCTGAGCAATGGCACAAGCCATATTATCAATCCTGGCGCCACTACCGTTTACCGCGCCATACTGAGTGACGGCTGTACCGTAAAAAATGACACGCAACAAGTGACAGTCAATGTGAGACAGCCACTGAACATTGTATCCAACAATGATACAACGCTGTGCTATGGAAATTCCATACTGCTGAGAAGCACATCCACAGGTGGTAATGGCATCTATCAGTATCGCTGGGAAGATGCGGCTAATCCGCTGACGTCCCTCGGCAGCAATTCCAGCCTGAGCCTAAGCCCAACTGTCACCCAAACCATCCGGGTAATACTCACAGATGGATGCACCATATTGAGCGATACAGCAACCGTAAAAATCTCCGTTCTCCCCAATCTGGCTATTTCTACATCACCGGATACGGCTATCTGCGCAGGGGAAAATGCACGATTGCGCGTAAAAGTAACCGGAGGCAATGGCAGTTACATTTACACCTGGACCGATTTATCCGATAACAGCAGTGCGGGCAACAGCGCAAGTATAACACTATCGCCGGCAAGCACACGCAGCTACAGAATTGTGGTTACCGATGGATGTACCGTAACCCAGCCGCAGCGGAACATACAGGTTCAGGTGGTGGCACAGCCTCTTGCCAACCTATTCTTCCCCAACACCACAGCCTGTAACCCCGGGGTTTTCAATGTGAGAAATGTTAGTACTTCTGCTACACGTTTATTGATTAACGGCAAACGGTACAGTGGCGGTGATACCTCCCTGCGCTTTAATACCGGTAATTATACAGTAAAACTTAGCGCATTCAACAGCCTGGGCTGTGTGGATACGGCTTCCTACACCCTCACCGTTAACCCAAAACCCAAAGCAGGATTTACTTTCACCCCGTCCGCACCCAGGGAACTGCAGCCTGTAACCTTTACCGACCAAAGCAGCGGCGCAACTTCCTGGGAGTGGAACCTGCCACACGGATTTTTCGCTTCACAGCAGCCTTCCGTTTGGGTATCCAATGATACAGGAACCTGGCCTATACAGCAGATTGTGGGAAATGCCTTTAACTGTTTTGACACATTCAACAGCATTGTTCGAGTGGGAATTGGTTACTATCTGCATATTCCAAATGCATTTACACCGGATGAAAATGGGCTCAATGAAGTGTGGAAACCTTCGTTAAGAGGCATAAAATCATACAAACTCCAGATTTACAACCGCTGGGGCCAACTGGTTTTCAAAACTGACAATCCACAGGCTGGCTGGAACGGTGAAGGAGCGCCACAGGGCACCTATATTGTGGAGATAAGCCTGATTAATGCCTACGACGAACGCGTCACGGAAAAAGGAACCATTACACTGCTTCGTTAAGCAGGATGCGCATGGTAGTTCCAACGCCGGGCTGACTTTCTTTTACAAAAATTTGCCCGCGGTGATAGTCGTTAATAATTCTTTTTGCGAGTGAAAGCCCAAGACCCCATCCCCTTCGTTTTGTGGTGAAACCGGGTTTAAAAACAGACTTAAAATGATTGCGGGGAATTCCTTTTCCAGTATCCATAACATCCAGGGAGATTTTGCCGGCCTTGGAGCGGATTTTATAGGTAAGATTGCCTGCACCTTCCATCGCATCTATACTGTTTTTGGTAAGGTTCTCTATTACCCAGTCAAATAGATTCAGATTCAGCATCACGTAAACCGGTTCTGTAGATTGTATATCAAAGTGTACCCCTTTCCCGGAGCGGGTTTTCATATATTCTACCGATTGTTTTAATGTCTGATTGAACTCTACCTTTTTCAGTATGGGCTCTGAGCCAATCTTACTGAAACGCTCGGTAATAATTTGCAGACGCCTGATGTCTTTGCGCATTTCATCGCCGGCATTTTCGGGCATTTCACCCATTTCTATCACGTCTACCCAGCCCATTAAGGAAGAAATGGGGGTACCAAGCTGATGGGCAGTTTCCTTTGCCAGACCTACCCAAACCTGGTTTTCTTCGGCCCTGCGGCTCACTGAAAAGGCAAAATAGGAAACCAGAATAAACAAGGCCACCACGCCCAAAACAACATATGGATAATAGCGCAATTGTTTCAGAACACTGCTTTCGCCGTAATATACCCTGTAAACAATACCCTCGGCAATTGGGATGGGAATAGGTTCGTTTTCTTCGGCAAATTCCTGTCTCTTTTTTTCCAGGTATCCGGATTTTTCGAGCTGATTCTTATCCAGATTGATAAATTGCTGTGTTATTCTGCCCTTTTCATCCACCACAATGGCTGGAATGGTTGTGTTATCCTGGATAAGTTCCAGGTAAAAAGTGAGGTTAGCCTCATCAACTTCAGGATCTCCGCTAATCTTCACTGCTTTTGCCCAGGTAGCAATTTTCTTTTTTTCTTCCTGTGCTACCTTTTGTGCTAACTGCTGGCTAAAATACAGGGTCAGACCGCCAATGAATATTGCCAATAACAGCAAAATGATTTTTATAAACTTCTTTACCTCGTAGCTGTTCATTGGCCTTCTTGATTAAGTTAATGACTGTCTGTTTCGGCGAAACAAAAAGCACCAGATTGTCTGAAAATCGAGATAGACGTGATAATCCCGGGCATAAGCAAGATTAACCACCGATTCGAGTTCCGGATTTTTATAAACCATAGCCGGAAATAGACAACCCGGTTTTATTTTGGGTAAAAATTCTGTATTGGGCCTGCCGGAATAACTCACCCAGGTTTCACGGCCAAAAACAACTTTAATCCAGTTTTTCAAAAGCAGACGTCCATTGCGGGACAAGGCCAGAAAGGGTAAAAGCATGATAAACAAACCGGCCGCACCCATATCCAATATACGCTTTTTTCTGCGTATTTCCAAATTTTCGATGGTAAAACTGAGGTCAAGGGTAAACAACTCTCCCCTTTCATCCTTGCTGTTGCTCCCAATCACAAACTGACTGCCCTCCGGAACAATCTTAAAGTGAACGCTTTTGTCTGAAAGACGGCTCATCACCTTCATTATATCAGCGGAAGGCACATCGGATGCGCTGAAAATTACCAGATTGATCTTGAAAATATCAACCACTTCGGCCATCTGTTCAAGGCCACCCGCAAAACCCTCGGGCCTTGTTTCATCGGGTGAAACCCGGGTAATGGCATCCATTTTTACCATACTGCGTGTGAGCAGCCCTTCGATGCGTCGGGATTCCGCAGGGCCTGCCACAAGGGCAATGCGGTAGGCTCCTGCCTCTGATAGCTGTGGCTTACCTGTCCTTAAAAAATTCAGCACCAAACGCAACAGCAGCGGGGCTGCCATGCTCCAGGCACAACCCAGCAGCAAAATGGCCCGACTGAACTGCAGGGACTTGGGCAAGAAGGCGTAGGCAGAAAAAGTTAGGAGCGCACCCACAGCCGCCCCTCTGATGATGCGCCTCACCGATATGGGCTTGTCATACCCTCCGCTGAGGTACACACAAAACAGAACCAGCAATATGTAGGCAGGAATATGAAGGGTAAAATACGTATCGGGATAAAATCCTCTGACATATTTATTGTACTCTTCCCAATAGCGGGTAATTGCAAAATAACCGGCATACATCAGCAAAAAGTCCAGGACGGGAAGAAACGCCGAATTAACTGCTCTGTATGCCAATGCAAGTGAAGCCCGCAGGTAAATTGCCAGCTGAATAAAAACATTCAGACGACCTGCTATACTGCTGCTGTAGTGCTTGCGGGCAAAGAGCACCATGGCATTGTAAAACACCTTTACATAGTTGGCACTGCGTTTCTTGGTGCTCTCACCTTTGTAATGAATAATAGTGGTATCCGGGAAATAATAATTCTGATAACCTGCCTTGGTTATGCGATAACTCAGATCAATATCTTCACCGTACATAAAAAAGTCCTCATCCAGCAAGCCGGTTTTCTCCAGGGTTTCGCTGCGAAGCAGCATATATGCACCGCTGAGCACATCCACTTGGTGAACGCTGTTCTCATCCAGATACCTCAGGTGATACCTGCCGAAGGTTTTGGATTTGGAAAACAATGCCGACAATCCGGTCATTTTATAAAAGGCCACTGCCGGTGATGGCAGCCCCCGTTTGCTTTCCGGAAGAAACTGCCCTTTGCCGTCTATCATGCGCACACCCAGCCCTCCGGCATCGGGATGCCCGTCCATAAATGCCACGCATTTTTCGAGGGTATCGTCCTGCAGGACTGTATCGGGATTGAGCAAAAGAACATAGCGGGAATTGCTGCTGCGGATGGCCTGGTTATTGGCTTTGCTAAAACCCAGATTCTCTTTGTTCTCGATGCATTTCACCGTCGGAAAACGGGTTTTTACCATTTCCATACTCCCATCCACGCTATTGTTGTCTACAACCCAGACTTCGGCGTCCAGGTTGCGGGTTGCCCGCATCACGCTGTGCAGTGCCTGCTCCAGAAAGTAGCGCACATTATAGTTGACGATGATGACCGATAGCTGGTGCAAGGCTTTTTAAACTTTATACTCTGTTCTGTTGGCAATACTTCGTCCCAGTGTAATCTCATCGGCGTAACCAATTTCACCGCCTATGGCAATCCCGCGTGAAATACAACTGATGCGCACAGGGAAATCCCTGAGTTTTTTGGCTAAATAAAACATGGTAGTATCTCCCTCAACAGTAGCACTGAAGGCCATGATGATTTCCTGGGTTGTATTTTTTTCCACCCTTTCTATCAGCGCCTGAATGCGCAACTGATCGGGACCTACGCCATCCATGGGAGAAATCAGTCCGCCCAACACGTGGTAAACACCGGTAAACTGTGCTGTAGATTCAATGCTCATCTGATCGCTAAAATCTTCTACCACACAAATAATTTTTGCATTCCGTGAAGGATTGGAGCACACATTGCAAACCTCATGGTCACTGACATTCCCGCATTCACGGCACAATTTCAGTTCGGTTTTAATTTTCAGAATGCTGTCGGCCAGGTTCACCACCTCATGTTCAGGGCGGTTGAGCAGGTACATGACCATACGCAAAGCCGAACGTTTACCGATGCCCGGAAAACCCGAAAGTGCCTCTACGGCCTGCTCTACAATGCCCGATGTGAACTGCACACCGCGAAGTTAAGGATTTGAAGCCGTTATGTGCCACGGATATCTGTGCAGCAAGTATTTTCATGATATTCCGTAAACAAGAAACCCTCTCTTTACGTTTATTGTACTAATTTCGCTGAAAATTTATGCAGATTGAGGTTTTACAAGCCAAAATTCACAACGTTCGTATCACCCAGACCGAACTGAATTACACAGGCAGCATCACTATTGACATGGATCTGGTAGATGCCGCAGGGCTGATTCCCAACCAGAAGGTATTGATAGTGAACAACAACAATGGCGAAAGATTCGAAACCTATATCATTGCCGGCGACCGCGGCACCGGCATTATAGGACTGAACGGAGCCGCTGCGCGTAAAGGCCAGGTGGGAGACGAACTGATTATTATGACCTTTGCCATCATGACCAAAGATGAGGCCATAGCCCATCAGCCCAAAAATATTTTCCCCGACAGAAATAACCGCCTGATTTGACCATCAGTAAAAAAAACATAACGAATGCGATTCTGCTCGTTCTCACTGCCCTCATCTTTCTTTGGATTGGGCTGAAAACAGACTGGGACGCTACCTGGAAAGCCGTTGTATCCTCGGATTTGAAATGGGTAGGGGCATCGGTAGTCGTAATGATTTTTGCGCACTGGCTTAGAGGTTACCGCTGGAATATGCTAACGGCCCCTGCAGGTTTCCCTCTCAATGCAAAACGCTCATTTTATGCAGTGATGAGCGGATATCTTATCAACGTGGCTACCAGCCGCGGAGGCGAAGTGGTGCGCTGCGCCATGGCAGCCAAAACCGAAAAAGCCCCCGCCGATTTACTTGTCGGCACCGTAGTTACAGAAAGGATTGTAGATATGCTTATGCTGCTGCTGGTGTGTATCACCGGACTGATATTTGAATTCCAGCATCTTGATGGGTTTTTCGAAAATTTCATATTAACACCACTTATCTTTTTTCTGTCAGATTCACCCTATATTTTAATAGCACTGGGTTTGCTGGCTGCAATAGCTTTTTTTTATTTTACCTTCAGAAAGAAGAAAAAAACCGATAAAGTACCCGGTAAACTGTCTACCCTATTTTCGGGTTTCTCCAAAGGATTAAAAACCATTTTTGCACTGGAAAGCCCTGCTTTGTTTTTTCTGTTTTCAGTAGGCATCTGGTTTTGCTACATGCTAAGTGGATATTGTTTACTGCAGAGCTTGCCTGTCACTGAGCACCTGGGTTTTGGCAGCGCCATCAGCCTGCTCATCTTCGCTGCTGTAGGCATTGCCATTCCGCTGCCGGCCGGTGCCGGTGTGTGGGGTGCCATATCCTTTGGCCTTCAGGCAGTATACGGCCTCAGCGCTCAGGATGCGGAAACCTTCGGCATTTTTAACCTTGCCTACCAAAACCTATTCAGTATGATTATTGGCGGAATATGTTACCTGCTGATGATGATAGAAATGCGCAAAATCAAAACCGCATGAATACCGATTTAAAAATCTGGAAACGCGAAGAGGCAGCACAGCGCGCCGCCGCCATCAAAGCTGAAGGCAAACGCATCGTATTCACCAACGGCTGTTTTGATATTTTGCATGCCGGACATGTTACCTACCTGCAAGAGGCAGCCGCACTGGGTGATTTTTTGGTGGTGGGGGTAAATAGCGACGACAGTGTGAAACGACTGGATAAAAGTCCGGCCAGGCCGTTGCAAAACGAATTTTCACGCAGCACCGTTATGGCGGCACTGCAAAGTGTGGGTGCAGTTATTGTATTTGATGAAGACACACCGCTGGAATTAATACAGGCTGTAAAACCCGATGTACTTGTGAAAGGGGCCGATTACAACCTTGAAGATATTGTAGGCGCCAAAGAAGTTTTATCCGCCGGAGGCGAAGTAAAAACCCTTGAATTTCTTCCCGGATATAGTACGAGCAGCATAGAAAAGAAAATCCTGGAAGCCAACCGAAACGTATGAAAACCGGCCTTGGGTGGAAGGTTATAAAATGGCTGCTCATCGGAGTTTGTTTATTTTGGCTAATCCGCCTGTTGTCCGGCGGAATCCCTAATCCTAAAACGGTTTGGGCTGCGATTGTTAATATTCCCTGGTACTGGCAGGCAGCTGCATTGCTGTCAGCTACCGCCAATTGGTGGCTGGAGACCGTAAAATGGCGTCTTTTGGTTGCCAATTTGGAAAAACTGAACAAATGATAGAAACCCTCATGCCCCGGGCTGGTTGGGTAATGCAATCTAGATACCGTTTTGTTCCTTCGATTGTGCCCTTTCCTGATTTCAATATTTCATCCTG
>CAYSIK010000076.1:9140-10694 GCA_964431045.1 uncultured Flavobacteriaceae bacterium | reverse complement strand
TTTCCGCAACTTTCGTGGGCGGTGAATTCAAACAGATGCTCTATGTATTTGGCTAAGGGAAATTCCTGCGGAATGCACACCACGGAGGCGTGTCCCAGCAAAAAGCCGGCCTGATTGAAACTCTCAAAATCCAGGGTGAGGTCATCTATTTTGCTTACAGGAACCAAACCACCCAGCGGACCGCCAATGTGCATGGCCTTTACCTGCACCCGGAATCCCTGTCCCAGCTCATCGATAACCACCCTTAGCGGAGTCCCCATATCGGCCTCATATAAGCCGGGACGGTTGAAATGGCCATCGAGCGAAATGAGTTTGGTGCCGGTACTTTTGCCCCTTCCGATGGCGGCAAATGCCTTACCACCGTTTTGCAAAATCCACGGTAAACAAGCTAGGGTTTCCACATTGTTCACCACGGTGGGCTTATTGAAAAGTCCATGCTGCGTGGGGTAGGGCGGACGCACGCGTACTTCGGGTCTTTGTCCTTCAATGGAACTGAGTAAAGCGGTTTCCTCACCACAGATATAAGCGCCCTGGGCCTTAATAACCTTGAATTCGAAATCAAAGCCTGTCCCCATGATGTTTTTACCGATAAATCCGGCCTGTTGCAGTTTTTGAATTTCAGTTTCGCAGACTTCTACGGCTTCCGGATATTCTCCACGGATGTACAACACACCCCATGAAGCGCCCATGATGTAGCCGGCAATCATCATACCCATCAGCACGCTGTGCGGACGTTCTTCTAGCAGATAGCGGTCGCTGAAAGCGCCGGGATCTCCTTCATCGGCGTTACAAACAATGAACTTGGTGTCGCCGGGTGTGTTTTTGCAGCTTTCCAGCTTAAACGCCATGGGGAAACCTGCACCACCACGTCCGCGCACATTGCTTTCCCGGATTTCATGAAGCAGTGTATCCTTGTCGGTTTGCAGCGCCGATTTCCAGATTTGGTAGTAGCTTTCAATATCGCCGTAAGGCACAGTAAGCATGGGTGTTCCGGTAGCGCCTACGTGATATTTTTCTTTTGTTGTATAGGTTCCGGCAATGATTTCATCCAGGTGGTTTATATCGTTCCCTGAATAGTTGCGGTTTTTGTAATGGAAGGCATTGTTTTCATGGCAACGTCCCAGGCACACCATTTCTCCGGTTTTTTCTGCGCCAAATTTGCTGCAAACAGAAGCGTGAATTGTATTCTGCGTTCCGGCGGTGAGACAGGCACTGCCGTTGCATATATAAATTTCTTTGCCTTTATTTTCTTCACGGGTGAAATCATAGAAGCTGGCAGCCCCGTAAACATTGGCTTTGCCAATTAGAAATGCATCGGCCAGTTTTTCCAGTTTTTCTGTTCTGTCATCACCGGATTCGTGGGTTACACGGCCAATCTGTTCAAATAGGTTTTCTTCCAGCCCCTTGCGGCCCGAAAGTTCACTGATATTCTTGCCCATCGGACTCAAAGTTAAACCAATTCTTTGAAACATTTGGCAATTGTATCTTAACAGCCGCTGCTAACACAGTTGAGAATTCTAAAAATGTTGACTGTCAACGAAAGGGTAACTATAA
>CAYSIK010000076.1:7902-9130 GCA_964431045.1 uncultured Flavobacteriaceae bacterium | reverse complement strand
TATTTTAATAACCTGACTAACTATTAAAAAAAAGCCCCTCTCTTATTAGAAAGGGGCTTAGGAAAATATTGTTGAATGTTATTTTAAGTCAACGGTCTCACTGCCAATTTTAAAGCCATCGCAGTAAATTTCAATGGAGTATTTGCCTTTTTTTAAGTCTCTTGCCGGACGCCATTTGGTGGCCGGAACCGCTTTACTTTCTTGGTCATAGGCAACCGTAAACTTGTAGGTATACTTACTTTCATTGTTTTCATATTCAAAAGTTCCGCCTTCATTGCCCGGGTTTGCCAGTGTTACGCCTTCGGGTCCTGTTACTTTCACATAAATAACTTTATCTCCGGGCTCGGCTACCTTGTTTTCGGCCAATGTAAATGAGGTTCTGAATGCTTCTACATCTTTGGCTTTATTGGTAGTTGCTTCTTTTCCGGTAATCCAGCGTTTTTTGAGTGCTTCAATTTTTATACTGCCTGCCTGAAGACGCTGGGCTATGTTTTTGTATTTTTTCTTATCTGCACTCAACTGCTTATTTTCGGTTTCAGCGGCTTCTTTTTCTTTCTGTAACTGGTTATTTACCTCTTTAAGTTCCACGTTTTCCTTTTGCAATTGCTCAAGCTGCGCTGTGAGTTCCTGCATTTTGGCCTTCAGTTCCGCAATTTCTGCATCACTTGCATTCTTGTTGTTACGGAGTTTGGCTACCAAAACGGCAATTTCATTCTTCTTTTTGAGAAGATCCGAATTCAATTCTTTGTTATTGTCTACCAGCGCGGCACTATCCCTTCTGAATTTTTCCAGCAAGAATTCGGCTTCTTCCAGCGCAACTGTCTTCTCTTTAAGATTGCCGGTGGTCGTTTCCAGCTTCTTTTCCACGGTTTCTTTTTCGTTGCCGCCTTTTTGCCACATGTAAAACAATCCGGCGTTGAGGGCTATCAAAATGCCAATGATGGTGTACAACAGGGCTTTGCTGCTGCGGTTCTTCTGATCGGCCTGATTTGTGGGCGTGGTTTCCATGATTATAGTTTTTAACGTATTGTGCAAATGTAAAATTACAAAATATCTTTTAAATATAAAATATTTGCAACTGTCCAATACAATGGAAATAATAAACGAACCTATGTCGGGCCTTTGGCTGCTGAAACCCAAGGTTTTTGCAGACCACAGGGGGCATTTTTACGAAAGCTACCGTGCAGATTTCTTCAGGCAAAAGGGTTGGGAGATTGACTTTGTTCAG
>CAYSIK010000076.1:409-7892 GCA_964431045.1 uncultured Flavobacteriaceae bacterium | reverse complement strand
CGGGGAATCTTGCGGGGATTGCACTTTCAGTCGCCTCCCCATGCTCAGGATAAACTCGTGCGTGTAGTTTCAGGAGCGGTTTTGGATGTGGTGGTTGATATCCGTAAAAAATCGCCAACCTACGGACAATCATATGCTGTGGAACTCACAGCCGATAATTTCCTTATGCTGTTTATTCCCAAGGGATTTGCACATGGTTTTGCTACGTTAAGTGACAATACCATTTTTCAGTACAAGTGCAGCGATTATTACGCGCCATCTGCTGAGGGTGGTATTTTGTGGAACAGTCCTTCACTTCAAATAAAATGGGGGATAGAAGCACCGGTGCTTTCGCAGAAAGATACTACACACCCGGATTTCAGTGCTTTTGAATCACCCTTCTGACGGGGATCGTTTTACAAGATTAATCCATACATCCTCTTTCCCGGTTTCTGTAAAGCCATTTTTCTTCAAAATATGCAATGAAATGGCATTTTCCTCGTGTACCTGCGCTAAAATTTGATTGAGGTTCAGCGTGCTAAAACCCCAATCTACGCAGGTTTTTACCGCTGCCGAAGCAATTCCTTGCCCCCTGAATCCGGGATGCATTCGGTAACTGATATCAATCTGTCCGCCAAGGTCTTTGCGCACCCGAAGCCCGCAAAGGCCGGCCAGCGAATTGCTGTCTTTCTGTTCAATGGCCCATAGGCCAAAGCCATGTCTTTGATAATGCGGATAGTAGCGAAGCCAGGATTCAATGTCTACAAGATTTTGCTGACGAATAAGGCGCGTGTATTTGCGTGTATTGTGGTCGCTGTTAATTTCAAAAACACCTTGCGCATCTCCCATTTGCAGCCTGCGAAAGAAGCAGCCTGTTTGGGTTGGTAAATCAGGAATTAACATGACCGATGCAATGTTAGGTATTGCTGCTTAAGTTTGCAAGATGCAGGAAATTACGCTATCTCAGGCACAGCAAAAAGTAGATACATGGATTAAAACCGTGGGTGTTCGTTATTTTTCAGAATTGACCAATATGGCTATTTTAACCGAAGAAGTAGGCGAACTGGCCCGCATTATGGCCCGCACCTATGGCGATCAGAGTTTTAAAAAATCAGATATGGAAAAAGGACTGGCCGATGAAATGGCCGATGTGCTTTGGGTTTTGATTTGTCTCGCAAATCAAACCGGTGTGAATCTTACAGAAGCGTTTGAAAAAAACCTTGAGAAAAAGAACGTAAGAGATGCAGAAAGGCACAAAAATAACCCCAAACTGAACGGATAGCTTCAGTCCAACGATGGAAAGGCTTTGTTTAACGACCGGCAGGCAAACATTCCACACGGCTATTCGTTACCTTTGTATTCATTTTGGAAAACAACGATCTCAGCGCACGTAAAACCGACCACATACAGCTGGCTTTTGAGGCACAGGCACAGTGCCTGGACGACAGATTTTACTATGAGCCCATGATGCATGCACATCCGGTGCAGGGAGTAATACCTCCGCTTCAGATGGCAGGTAAGACATTGAAAGCTCCGCTGTGGATCAGCAGCATGACCGGAGGGGCCCAACTTGCGGGCAACATCAACCGCAATCTTGCTCTGGCCTGTAAAAACTTCGGACTGGGCATGGGTCTAGGCAGTTGCAGGTCTCTGCTGGAAAGCAACGATTACTTTCACGATTTTGCGGTTCGAAAGTTTTTGGATGATCAGCCTTTGTATGCCAACCTCGGCATTGCACAGGTAGAAGAAATGCTGGCTCTGAACCATTATGGTAAAATTCGTGATTTGGTTCACAAACTCGAAGCCGATGGCCTGATAGTGCATGTAAATCCTTTGCAGGAGTGGCTTCAGCCTGAGGGTGACAGAATTGCCAATCCTCCAATAGATACCATAAAGCGTTTGCTGGATATGGCAGACTTTCCGATTATGGTGAAGGAAGTAGGGCAGGGGTTTGGTCCCAAAAGTTTGCAAGCACTGGCAGAACTTCCTCTGGAAGCCATTGAATTCGGGGCCTCCGGCGGAACCAATTTTAGTTTGCTGGAAAACCTGCGGAGAGATGAATTTTTTAGGGAGCAATTTGCCCCTGTGGCTCATTTGGGTCATAATGCTCAGGAAATGGTGAACTGGGCCGGGGAATTGTGCATCAATCCCCAAAACAAGGTCCATACGCGCGCCTTCATTGTTTCAGGTGGTATAAAAAACTTTCTCGACGGTTATTATTATGTTCAGTCACTGCCTTGGAAAACCCTTTACGCGCAGGCTTCGGCGTTTTTGAAACACGCAATGCGGAGCGAAGATGAATTGATGGAATTTACCGAAAATCAAATTAGGGGACTGGAACTCGCATATACTTTTCTCACTGTCAAAAAATGAAAAACATTCAACCTGTAAAAGGATTTAGCAAACTCAGCAAGGCAGCCAAACTGGAATGGCTTATCAGCAGCTACAGCCAGAGGCCGGAACTTTCTCAGGCCATGCTCAGCGGCTACTGGCACAAAGAGGCAGAAGTGCAGAAACTGCATGATGAATTCATTGAAAACACCATCAGCAACTACTACCTTCCCTTTGGTGTAGCCCCGAATTTTCTGATAAACGGTAAGCTTTACGCACTGCCCATGGCCATTGAGGAAAGCAGTGTAGTGGCAGCAGCAGCAAAAGCAGCCAATTTCTGGATTGACCGCGGTGGATTTCATACCCGCATTATCAGCACCCGGAAAATTGGGCATGTGCATTTTATCTGGGAAGGCAGCAATCCTCAGCAGCTGAATGAGTTTTTCAATCAAACAAAAAGTAAATATTTTGACAATGCCGAACCGCTCACCCGCAATATGGTGCTGAGAGGTGGTGGTATTGCCGATATTCAGCTGCGCGACAAAACCGATTTGGAACCCGGTTATTATCAGTTGGAGGCAACCTTCGAAACCTGCGACAGCATGGGCGCGAATTTTATCAATTCCTGTCTGGAGAATTTTGCCAAAACCCTGCAAACCGAAATTGCCGAAGCCCAAAATCTTGAACCAAAGGAAAGACAGGTACAAATTGTGATGAGCATTCTCAGCAATTACACCCCCGAGTGTATTGTTAGGGCTGAGGTTTCATGTCTCATTGAAGAAATCAACGAAGGCAGTGGAATTGGCAACATGGAATTTGCTGAAAAGTTCTGCCGGGCTATTCGTATTGCAGAGATTGAACCTTACCGCGCTGTCACGCACAACAAAGGCATTATGAATGGTATTGATGCCGTTGTACTTGCTACAGGCAATGATTTTAGGGCGGTTGAGGCATGCGCTCATGCATATGCATCAAGGAGCGGCAGCTACCGCAGCCTTACGCATGCCGAAATTAAAGACGGCCGCTTTGTGTTTTCCATTGAAATTCCGCTGTCCCTGGGAACGGTCGGTGGCATCACCAACCTGCATCCTATGGTTAAGTTTGCACACGAAATACTGGGCAATCCCGGTGCACCTGAACTTATGCAGATTGTGGCAACCGCCGGTCTGGCGCAAAACTTCAGCGCGGTGCGAAGCCTTATTACCAGCGGCATCCAAAAAGGGCATATGAAAATGCACCTGCTGAATATCCTCAATCAGCTGGAAGCAACCGAAGAAGAAAAAGCACAAATTGTGGAGTATTTCAAAGATCATGTGGTAAGTTATTCCGAGGCAGTAAGGGTATTTTGCAGCATTCGCGGTGTAGCCGCCCAATCCCGATAATCCGGTGAAATCCTATTTTTCCCACGGAAAAGTTTTGCTGGCCGGAGAATATGCCGTTTTGAGCGGTGTAGAAGCCCTGGCCTTGCCTGTTAGAGCCGGACAATGGCAGCATGTATGGGAAATGCCCGCAAAAGGTGTTTCCAAGCTGGTGTGGCAGAGCAAAGATTCCGACGGCAGCGTTTGGTTTGAATGCCGGGTGGATACCGATATCATGCACATTTCAGAGACAAACAATCAAGCGTATGCGGATACGCTGCTTCGTTTGCTCATGCATATAAAAGATCAAAAAGCAGAGCTGTTTTTACACAAAAATATCCGCATTGAAACAGAATGCGAATTCAACCGATCCTTTGGACTGGGTAGCAGCAGCACTTTGGTGTGCAACCTCGCCAAATGGAGTGGTGTAGAGGCACAGGAATTGCAGCAGCGCGTTTTTGGCGGCAGCGGCTATGATGTGGCTGTTGGGAATCTGGGACGTCCGCTGGTTTATTGGCTTGAAAACAATGAGTCAAACTGGTCTTCATGGCAGTTGCCTGCCGACTTTACCCACAACTGGTATCTGGCATTTCCCGGAGATAAACAAAACAGCAGGGAATCGCTTTCATCCGTTAAGTCGCAGCTGGAAAAAATGAGCAGCGATATAGCTTTGCTTCAGCAAATGAATGCATGCATACAAGCCATAAAAACGCCGCGCAGCCTGCCCATGCTGGAGGCCATGCTGGAAATGTGGCAGGCCCTTTTGTCCCAAAGGCTGGATTTACCACGTCCGTATGAAACCTTGGGAGTATCGCCGGTTAAAGGCGGACTTTGCAAATACCTGGGGGCCTGGGGCGGTGATGTTCTGCTCATTAACCTGACTTTTCTGCAAGCCAATGAAACCGCATTTGAAAATATGGAGCTGGTTCCCTGGAATGAGTTTGTAATATCAATATAGTGAAAAAAACCGAGAAAAACAAATGAAATCCACCTATCGTTGTTCATCCAATATAGCCCTCGTAAAATACTGGGGTAAAAAGCCAGATGGTATTCAGCTTCCGGCCAATCCCAGCATCAGTTTTACCCTGAAAGACCTTTACACCGAAACCACCATTGAAACTTCCGGTCCTAACACTTCCGGGCTGCCAGAATTTGATTTTCTGTTTGAGGGTCAGCCCAAGCCTTCATTTATTCCCAAGCTGACTGATTTTTTTGCACGTGTATGGAATGAGTTTACCGTTTTAAATGCATACCGCTTACAAATAAACACCTCCAATAATTTTCCCCACGGAACCGGCATTGCCAGCAGTGCCTCCGGTTTTGGAGCCCTGGCCTGTTGCCTCGCAGAACTGGAACAAATGCATACGGGTAAACCGGTTGTTGTTGAGCAAACCAGCAAAACCGCCCGTTTGGGCAGTGGCAGTGCCTGCCGCAGTATGTATAAGGAGCCCGCAATTTGGGGTTATCATGCATCCATTTCAGGCAGTAATGATGAATATGCAATTCCATTTTCAACGCCTGTTCATGATGTTTTCAGCCAAATAATGGACGCGGTGCTCATAATAGATGCAGGAGAAAAATCGGTGAGCAGCACCGTTGGACATGGCCTGCTGAAAGGCAATCCCTATGCTGCGGCCCGATACGGTGAAGCTACGCTGCACCTGAGTGAGATTTGCACAGCACTTGAAACAGGAAACATGGATGATTTTATACGCATTGTGGAACAGGAAGCGCTTCAGCTGCATGCTATGATGATGCTGAGCAATCCGTATTTCATACTCATGCGACCGGCAACATTGTCTGTGATAGAGGCTGTTTGGGCATTTCGCAGACAAACCCATATTCCGCTGATGTTTACACTCGATGCCGGTGCCAATGTTCACCTGCTGTTTTCGTCAGCTCATTATCAAAAGGTTAAAAACTTTATTGATACAGATTTGTTATCATATTGTCAGAACAAGCAGTACTTTTGCAGTGAAACAGGTGCTGCTCCTGTTCATATTTCATAAAAATGCTGAAAGATACCCTCTACTACTCAAAAATTCTCTTGTTTGGCGAGTATGGCATTATTGAAAATGCTATGGGTTTGAGCATTCCTTACCACTTTTATAAGGGAAAATTATTGATGGCAGGCGAGGAAATGACCTACGAACAAAAGGAAAGCAACCTCAGTCTCCGAAAATATCTCGATTATCTTTCCGACAAAGAAAATGGACTTGACCGGATTTTAAATCTGGAAAAACTGAGCAGTCATATCTCTTTTGGATTGTATTTCGACAGCAGCATTCCGCAAGGTTTTGGTGTAGGCAGCAGCGGTGCACTGGTTGCAGCTATTTATGATACCTATGCAATAAACCCCATTAATCCGGATGCCGTTGCGGAAAACGATGATTTGCTGCGTTTGAAACAAATTTTATCTTCCATGGAGAGTTTTTTTCATGGAAAAAGCTCCGGGTTGGATCCGCTGATTTGTTATCTGAATTTGCCTATTCTGGTAAAAGGCAAAACAGAACTCGGTGCAGTAGCTATTCCTGATGAAAATGCAAAGGGAAGGGGCGCCATCTTTCTGATGGACAGCGGTGCTCCGGGCAAAACCCAAGGCATGGTTTCCTTGTTTTTACAAAAACTTAAGGACGATGGATTCCGCAACCTGGTAAGAACCCGCCTCAAAAAATACAACGATGAATGCGTAAAAGCATTCCTAAAGGGTGATACAAGGCCGCTTTTTGATAACCTGAAAGAGTTGTCATCCCTTTTTCTGGAGAATTTCAGGCCCATGATTCCGGATCGGTTTGAATCCCTTTGGAGAAAAGGCATTGAAACCAATGCATATTACCTGAAACTCTGTGGTAGCGGTGGCGGCGGATTTGTGCTGGGCTTTACCGAGGACCTGGAAAAAGCAAAAGTTTTGCTAAAAGACCATAAATTGCAGGTCATTCACCAATTTTGAATACCATGACCGGCCCAAGCCGGAAAAGATTGACCAAACTTGCCTTACTGCTGGGTGCGGTTAGGTGGTATAATGTGTTGCTTCTCACAGCAGCTCAGTACATTTTGGCATTCTTTATTTTTGGCGAAAACCGCGAATTTGAAAAGGTTTTATGGGATAGAAAACTCCACCTCATTGTGCTCGCAAATGCATTTACCGTAGCTGGGGCTTTTCTGATCAATGTTTTTTATGATGCCGATAAAGATCTCGTTAACCGCTCCAAGTTCGCTACCTTATACCGGCTAATTGGCCAGGAGTACGTTTTAAATACCTATGTGACGTTTAGTGTTTTTGCAGTACTGCTCGCCTTACTGGCCTCGCTGAAAGTGTTTTTATTTATGGCCGTATTTGTTTTTGCTGTCTGGTTTTACAGCCATAAACTGCAAAAAATACCGCTGATACGAGAGGTTTCGGCATCATTGCTCGCCATGGCCCCCCTTTTTTCTGTGTGGCTGCATTTTGGTGAAATGCACAGCGGCTTAATTTTATATCTCGGAAGTCTGTTTATGCTGGCTTTCACCCGTGAGGTGATAAAGGATTTGCAAGGGAATAAGGGAAATATTATTTTCGGTTACACCACCATGGTGGTTGTAACCGGTGCCGGTTTTGCCCGTAAGTGGCTGCTGGTTGTGAACATACTTTCTGTTTGTCTGTGGTTCCTGGGTAATGCCAATTTTAACTACGGTATGGGATTTTACAGTATTGTAAGTTTGATTTCGGCAGGTCTGTCATTGCTTGTCAGCGCAATTGTAGGCACCTCTTCAGGCAGTGAGGTTCTGCCACCTGCTGATGCAATTTTAAAAGCAGGTATTGTAATACACTTGCT
>CAYSIK010000076.1:0-399 GCA_964431045.1 uncultured Flavobacteriaceae bacterium | reverse complement strand
TGGTTGTTGTGTGGATGTAATAGTTTTTATGGAGCAGCGCTTCGGTTTATCTTCGCACTGTGTCGGAACGGATTACCCTTTTTGCAGAAGTATTGTTGCCCTTGCCGGTACCAAAGGCTTATACATACCGGGTTCCGCACGAATGGAATGAATTTTTGCAAGCCGGACAGCGCGTTGTTGTGCAGTTTGGAGCCAGAAAGGTGTATTCCGGTATCATTCTTCGTTTTACGGAAGAACCTCCTGCGCTTTACAATGCCAGTTACATACTGGAAATTATGGAAGCAGAACCCATAGTGCTACCATTGCAATTGCAATTCTGGCAGTGGGTTTCATCCTATTACATGTGCCACCCAGGTGAGGTCATGGCAGCTGCTTTGCCGGCCGGATTTCGCTTGCAGA
>CAYSIK010000075.1:0-10771 GCA_964431045.1 uncultured Flavobacteriaceae bacterium | reverse complement strand
GCACAAGGGCCATGGACAAAAACCGATACAGGCAGGATGTTCAGCCCTTTTTCTTGGATACAGCGAAATCAAATGCCTTTGTTTAATCAGCAACGGTATTACAAAGTGGTGCTGGATTCTTTTACCATCACAGGCGAAAAAGACAAGGCTACTGAGGTTTTCGGGCCGGTCAGGTATTTTGTAAATGCTTTTCCAAAATCCATTTCCGTGTACGGATCCCGATGCAGTGAAACCGAGAAACGCATTGATATTTCATTGATCAATGATAGTTTTCACCAACATGCATCAGGGGTGAATGTATGGTTGAAAAATCTCAGCGATACCACAGGTGGTCTTTGGTTTCTGGGAAATATGAAAAATGTAGCCGGCACCAGTATCGGTGAGGCTGTGGGGCAATACCACGCTCTCGCTTTAAGGAATAGCGGAAAACCATTTCATCTGGTGAATGGCATGTATGCGGTAGGTCTTGATTTTACCCCGTGGAATGATTTTGATTGTGGTTTTCGCTGGGATACGGTGCAGGTAAGCGGGCCGTATGGTATTGAAATAAATCCCCGCATAATCTGCGGAGAATCATGTCCCGGAAACAGCGATGGAAAGATCACCATTACTGGGAAAAGCGCATTATGGAATGACACCATTTTGGTGGGTGTAAAAGGCGTGGGTTTATACAAACCGGGTGATACAATAACAGGTCTGCCACGCGGCGATTATGATTATGCTATTTCAGGCCGGGGAGGCTGTGTTGTAACCGGAAAAATAACGATTCCCGGATTTCCCTTTTTTGGTAAAAAATTCGGGGTGGATACGACGCTTTGTCTGGGGCAGAAACTCTATATCAATGCTAAGGATCCCAATGCCACTGCTTTTGAGGCAATTCAGCCCAATGGTATCAAACTGCTCAGTGACACGTTTACAGCCTCTGAAAATGGGCAATGGTTTTTACAATGGACCAATGATTCGGGTTGTGTGGCGCGTGATACATTGCACATTCAAAGGCGCAATCTGTCTGTAATTCATGATTTTCTGATGCCCGCTCAGGTAAAATTGCCTGATACTGCCTGGGCTATTGATCACAGCCGTCCCAAACCCCTTAGCAGCAGCTGGATTTCGGGAAATGCCAAATGGACCCGTGCGCAAAAAGATTTCCTTCAGTTTTTGGTAAAAGATACCGGACATTTCCCGGTTACCCTGGTGTCGCGCTTTGATTCGGGTTGCACTTTCCGTCGTACTAAAATATTGCACATGATTCAAGCGAGTGATACAGCAGCCTTTATTCCGCAAATGGGCTATCAGGGCCCGCTAATCAGGCGTTTTGTGCTCAAACCCAATCCCTCCAACGGTATGCAGTATCAGGCGGATATTTCCCTGAGAAAGCCTGCTGACATTACTTTATCCTTGCTGGATCCTATCTCGGGTACGGTGCTGCGCAAAGCGGAATTTAAAAACGTGCAGTTCCTTGCAGAACGCCCTTTTGATATAGCCACTGAAGGCATCTATTACATCCGAGTCATAGCCGGTAATGAAATTCAGACACGCAAGATTCTTTTTGTTAAATAATCAGGCATGAATAGGTTTTCAGCCCTTTTGTTATTCTTGGTTGTATGGCCTTTTACCGCAATTGCGCAGGATGTGGAGAAGGTGCTGAAAAGCAAACCTGTTGAGGCTAATGGAACGGTTCAATTGCAGCAAATGCTGAATCGTCGGTTTGGTGATGCGGGCAACAATCAGCCCTACAACTATGTGCTTAGCGGAAATCTGAACCTGAAATTATTTGGCGTTATCGATGCACCGTTTCAGATGCTGTTTTCCAATATGGGCAGTCAGTTTTCGCAGCCTACGTTCAACCAAACTTCACTGCACCCGCAGTACAAATGGATACAGCTGCATCTGGGAAGAATCGCGATTAATTGGTCGCCCCAAACCGTGGGTGGGCATGTGTTTCAGGGTGCTTCCACCGATCTCACGCCGGGCAACTGGACCTTCAGTGCCTTGTATGGCCGTTTTCAGAAAGCTGTTTCAGCCCCGCTGGATTCGCTTTCAGGCAATATAATTCCTGCTTTCAGGCGCATGGGATATGGGTTCAGGGCCGCCCACCGTTACAAAAATACCCATTTGCAGGCCACCTATTTTCAGGCATCCGACGATACCGGCAGCGTGCAAATTGGACCTTTTGCAGCGCAAAAGCCAATGGGAAACAGGGTTTACGGTTTATTGTATGACCAAATTGTGTTCAAAAAACTTATGTTGCAGGCCACCTGGAACCAAAGCCTTGTCAATACGGATTTGCGGCTATCCGATAAATGGACCTCCAGGCTGCATTACAAAGCCAGCCTGGCCTGGCAGGGCAAAGTGCATCAGTGGAACCTTGCCTATGAGCACACAGACCCCGATTACCGCACGCTGGGCGCCTATTATTTCAACAACGACATGGAAAACATCAGCCTGGGTGGCAATGTGCAGGCGCTTAAAGGGAAGTTGAGCCTGAGCGGACAGGCGGGTTTGCAGCGCGACAACCTCGAAAACCGCAAGAGTGCCTCCATGCGCAGGCAGGTGTATAGCCTGCAGGCGCAATACAGGCTGGGCAAAAGCAGCATGCTGTCGGGTTCCTATTCCAGTTTTACGAGCTTTACGAATACACGCCCGTTCACGGATTTTTTACAACCCAACAGCCCAATGCTGGCCTGGGATACGCTCAATTTCAGAGAAATTTCCGAATCTGGGAATGTGATGCTGGCCCTGCCCATGCCGAAATGGGGGAAATGGCAGGGCAGTTTCACGGGCAACGGGCTTTGGCAGCGCAATGCCGGTGCCCCGGGCAGCAACAGCGATTTTTACAATGCCGGTGCGGGTTTGGTGGTCCAGCACACCCAAAACGGAGCCAGCCTGGCCCTGCAATTGAATGCCGGACAAAACATGGCAGGGGAGATGCAGGTGCGGAACCTGGGGCCTGTGGTATCCTGCAGTGTGCCGCTGATGGATAAAAAGCTGAGAACGTCCTTTTCGTGGTCGCGTATAGTATCGCAGGTGCAAAACCAAAGAAACGTAATGAGCAGCGCCCGGATTCAGCTGAACCGACAATGGAAAAAACAATCGTTGCAGGCCATGATGCAGTTGCAGCAATCCCAGGGCAGGGTCTTTTTGCAGGCTGTGGTGGGGTATCAGGTGGTGGTGAGGTAAATAGTTTATCCAAACAATTTACTGTTATGCCATTTCGCTTTTTAGATAAGAAGTAATGGAATCCGCTTGTTCCGGGGTGAAAATCGGTTTGAAGCTCGTTATATAACCCTGTAATTCTTTTAAATGTAGTGTTTTTACATACTGAAATTCTTCTGAAGGTTTGTTGTTTATAAATACAATAATGTTTCTTACGGGTACTTTAACATTGCCCCATTCATGTGAGAGCCAGCTAAAAGTGCGACTGTTATTCAGTATGCAGAAAAGTGCATAACCGGTTCTGCGTATTTGTTTTACCGGCGATCTGAGACTGGGATTGCTCATAGATTCTACACTCCAGTTTTTTGTCTCAATTAAAAATATTCCCGATTGTGCTATGATAATGTGGTCGGCTTGAATGGACATAATGTGGTCATTTTCTTCCCTGTAATATATCGGAGGATGAAAAGTGCACTTGTAATCGTTGAATAATGTGTAGCTGTCATTCAGTTTTTCCAATTCATGAATAACTTTCAATTCCCCAATTGCGCCTTGTATCATAGGCATAGCATCATTGATCACATTTTTGCAATGGACCAGCTCGCTTAATTCTAACTTGCAACTTAATTTAATGGCTTCAGAAATATTATCTGTAATAAATCCAAGCCGTGCCTGTTTTGTATTTAAAATTCTGCTTTCCTCGATAACCGATTTATTGATATTTATTTCCTTATTTTTAAGGGTTCGGTGGGTCTTGTATTTCAGGAAGGTTAGCTGTATATACTTGTATGGCCTCAGTAAAAAAGGATACCTTTCTTTTTTTAGAGAAGTTCTTTTTTGTTGTAATAATGCTATTTGTGACTCAATCTGAGTGCGTGTTTCTGTTGCAAGGGTTTCAATGCTGGATTGAATTAAGGGAATCTCGGTATTGAGATTTACACGTTCATTTTCGATTAAGGCTTTATGTTCGGAAAATAATGCGTTTACAATAGTTGAGTAATTTTTGTGGTATTCCAATATTTCATGTACGGTTTGAAATTTATAAATATGGTTTCTGTTTAAATAGTCAATTACATTGTCAAACGGAGCATTTTTATTGTATACCCGGCACATGAAACGGTAAAATTAATAGGAATGATCTTTCTATTCAAAAAAAATGAAATGCAGGTTGCTTCAATCCATAAACCACGCCCAGAAATCGGGTGTGAGGGTTTGCAGCAAAGCATGGGCGGTGCAGAGTTGCAGTGCTGCCAGGACAAATATTCCAGCACTTTTTTTAAGCAGCCTGTAAACCAATAATATCGGCAACAGCAACATCATCACAATTTCTGTACAAAACAAGCCCAGCCCCCAGATATATCCTAAAATGCCGTTCATGGGCGGCAATGCCTTTGGGTCATAAAAGCCGCTGCTGATGGGCATAGCAGCGTTGTGAAGACCGTTGCCATAATAGGGGATGAGTTTCCAGCCCAAATGGTATATGAGCAGGCATGCAAACAGTCCCATTATCAGTGTTTCAGCATCGGTTTTGCGCATGAACAGGCGAACCATGAATGCGAATGCAGGAACCGTCAGCACCATAGCCAAATCAATCCAACAGGCCCATGGCGAATTGCGGGAATTGGCAAGATGTGTTTTATCCCAAACGCTCTGCCATTCCGGGTGGCTGTCAATAATGGGGCTCAATGGCAGGCAGGCTGTAAGAATGAGTACCAAAAACAGTAAAATCACCAATAAAAGCCGGAGGCTACGCAAGGATTTCCACACAGGGAGATTAACGGGCAGGTTCTTTCTTTATTGCCTTAGTTAGGAAGGATTAAGCGATTTTTTTGTTATCGCCAATAGAATATGACGGCATGCTTACAATATGGCCGTCTATGCGCAAATAATAGATGCTGCCCCCTAATAAAAGGGTGCTTTTGGGACTGAATGGAATTTTATTTCTCAATAGAAAGGCCTTTAAGGCGAATTTACTGCCATCGGTGAATTGAATCTGCTGCTTGAAGTGTGTAAATTTTACTGATTTTAAGACTGATATTTTTCTCATAGTTTAAAGTTAAACCGGCTAAAGGGAATAAAAAAATAAAATCAGGTGTGTGCAAAAAAAAAAGCCCCGGATCTCTCCGGGGCCTCGTGGTTAGTTTTTCTTGCGGGATGTGAGCCAGGCTATCAGAAAAATAGCCGGTATCACGACCACAATGCCCGCAAAAATCAAAATGTAATCTTCCTGCATAGGCAATAATTTTATGTATTACGAAGTAAAAGGAAATTTTCATAAATCCAAATGTTTTTGTGGTAAATGACAAATGTTTAACTTGTTGATAGTCAGCAATCCCTTGTCAATTCTGATTTATGTCAATTATCCACATGACATAATTTTATTCACATAGATATGCAAACGTTAAAACCCTACTTTTTTAATCAACGCAAAAAATGCGGAGAAAAATATTTTATAAAAGTTTTGTAAATCAATAATAGTATAGGTATTGTGCATATTGTAACGTACTTTAAAGCACTGTTTTTATCCGCTGTTTGTAACTTGTGTTTTCCTCGCAGGCCCTGCGCTTGGCAATAAGGATTGCGGAATCGTAAATTTGCCCTTAACAAATCATGTCACATACACCCGAACACGTAGAATGTCTTATCATCGGCAGTGGTCCTGCCGGTTACACCGCCGCTATTTATGCTGCCCGCGCCGATATGAAGCCCGTTTTGTACGAAGGACTGCAGCCCGGCGGTCAGCTCACCATCACCACCGAAGTAGAAAACTATCCCGGCTACCCCGATGGAATCATGGGCCCTGAAATGATGGATATGTTTAAAAAGCAGGCTGTGCGCCTGGGCACCGACGTTCGTTTTGGCATGGTCACTTCCGTTGAATTTAAAAACGGAGGCCCTCAGAAAGTGATGGTAGACGGCACCCACGAAATCATAGCCGATGCCGTGATTATCTCTACCGGTGCCAGTGCCAAGTGGCTGGGCATTCCCAGCGAACAGCGCCTGAACGGAAGCGGGGTAAGCGCTTGTGCGGTGTGCGACGGATTTTTCTACCGCAATTCAGATGTGGCCATCGTAGGTGCCGGCGATACTGCCTGCGAAGAGGCCAGCTACCTGGCGAAAATTTGTTCGAAAGTATATATGCTGGTTCGAAAAGATGAATTCCGCGCCAGCAAAGCCATGCAGCACCGTGTGATGAACACTCCCAATATTGAAGTGCTCTTCAATACCGAAACCGATGAAATCCTCGGTCAGCAAACCGTGGAGGCTGTTCGTGTGAAAAATAACCAAACCGGTGAAACCCGTGAAATTCCCATCAAAGGGTTTTTTGTGGCCATCGGGCATACCCCCAATACCGACATCTTCAAACCCTATATCAACATGGATGAGCAGGGTTATATCATCACCAAGCCCGGTACTGCCTACACCAACGTGGAAGGGGTTTTCTGTGCGGGTGATGCGCAGGACAAGGTTTACCGTCAGGCGGTTACCGCGGCAGGCAGTGGCTGTATGGCCGCCCTGGACGCTGAAAGATGGCTGGCTTCCCGCAATTCGGCAAGTGCAGGCGCCTGATGCGGTTTGAAAGCGGATTGATATTTTTGTGTTGTTTGGCCAATAACCTGTTGGCCCAAACCCCCATAATCGATTTGGTTCCCGGCGGACTGGAAACCAACGAGCCCAGCCTCGCAATCCACCCCACCAAGCCCAATATTCAGATATTGGGTTCAAATACGGATTATTTTTTTGTGTCGGAAGATGCAGGGTTTACGTGGAAATTCATAGAACTCAAGCCCGCCGAGGGTTTTCACGGAGATCCGGTTGCCTTCATCGACAAACAAGGCCGATTCTATCTGCTGAGCCTGGCCCGTAATCCTTCATTGGAATGGCCCGAACATTTCGACAGGATTGTTTTTCAGACTTCAGACGACCAGGGGAAGACCTGGAAAAGCACAGGTATTGGCTACCACGCCGGAAAAATGCAGGACAAACCCTGGATTGCCGTAGATGAAAACAAAGGCAGTCCCCATAAAGGCAGCGTGTATGTTTCCTGGACAGAGTTTGACAAATACGGAAGTTCAGATTCCAAGGATTCAAGCCGCATACGGTTTGCTTTTCGCCGGAATGGCAGCGATACGTTCTCTACCGTGGTGGTGAGTGATTCCTGTGGGGGCGCAAAAGACGATGACGAAACCCTGGAAGGCGCTACCTGCGCAGTAGGTGTATGGGGTGAGATTTATTGTGTATGGGCCGGTAAGGGCAAAATTTGGATGGACGTGAGCCGCGATGGCGGAAAAACCTGGGGACCGGATAAGGTTATTGCCAATCAGGAAGGGGGATGGGCCATTGACGATATCCCCGGACTGATGCGCAGCAACAATATGCCTTTTATTAAAAACGATTCCAAAGGCCGTCTGTATCTGGTGTATGGTGATAAACGAAACGGGGATTACGATATTTTCCTTAAAATGAGCAGTGATGGCGGACAAACATGGACCGATGACCTGCGGCTGAATATGGATGCCAAAGGCAATGGCCGGGATCAGTATATGCCACACCTGGCCATGGATGTCAGCAACGACAAGGTTTACATAATCTGGTATGATCGCCGGCATTCTGAGCAAAATATGTATACGGACGTATACCTGCGTCCTGTTGTAAAAGGCAATCCGGGCAAGGAATATAGGGTTACGAACCAATCGTTCTGTCCGCCCGGTAAAAAAGAGTTTTTCGGCGACTATATTGCTGTTGCGGCTTCAAAAGGCATGCTGCGTGCAGCGTTTACCGATTTTGACAACCAGACTGCGCAAACCCCGGTAAAAGTGGCGGCAATGTCCGATGCTTTCATCAAGCGATATGCATCAACACCCAAACAAGCCTATATGGAAATGGGAGTATTGCCCGATACTGCTTTGTTTTTGGTGCATTTTGCCCTGCCCGGAATGAAGAGTTGCACCCTTGAAATTACCCGTGGCAGGCAGGTTGTTTTCAAACAACTGTTTGATCCGTTGACAGCGGATGAACAGGAAGTGGCATTGCCACTAAGCCGCATCCCACAAGGGGTTTATAAGGTCTCACTTTCTTCGAAAGGCCGCAAAATGACGCGGGAACTGTACATTGGCAAGCATTAATGGCCAAACAGCGACTGTTTTGAACGGGAAATTAGCGCGTGCATAGGTGTATTTGTGTGCTCATCGGGCCCGAGTACCAATCGTATATTCTCTGCCTGCGGGATTGTTTTTCCCTGTCTGAAAGACAATGCCTGATTGGCACAAAGCCATTCGATAGCCAGCACATCCTTTACATTTTCAGCTACCTGCATGGCCTTTACAGCAGCATTGGCGCCCATGCTTACGTGGTCTTCCTGTCCGTTGCTGCTTACAATGCTGTCCACACTCGCGGGCGTGCACAGCTGTTTGTTTTTGCTCACAATGCTGGCAGCCGTGTACTGCGCTATCATATAGCCGCTGTCGGTGCCGGGTTTGGTGGCCAGAAAAGCCGGTAAATCGCGCTGTCCGCTGATGAGCAGATAGGTGCGGCGCTCACTGATGTTTGCCAGTTCGGCCAGGGCCATGGCTGCATAATCCAGCGTTAATGCCAGCGGCTGACCGTGAAAATTACCACCGCTGAGCACCACTTTTTCCCCTGCAAACACATTGGGATTGTCTGTAACGCTGTTCAGTTCAGTTTCCCATACGGAAAAACAATGGTTAAGGGCATCCATGCTGGCGCCGTGCACCTGCGGTATGCAGCGAAAACTGTATGGATCCTGCACCGCAGGGCGGGGAAGGTTTTGCATTGGACTTTGTTGGAGCAACTGCAGCATGTTGTCTGCCGCTTTCAGCTGACCGCTGTGGGGGCGAATTCTGTGTAATTCCGGTCTGAAAGGATCCTGTCTGCAAAGCCATACATCCGCACTAAGTGCAGCGACTGCAGGAAGTTTATCAAGTATGGCAAAAGCGGTTTCAGCTACCTTCAATGCATGGGCCAGCATAAACTGTGTTCCATTGATGAGTGCAAGAGCCTCTTTTTGCTTTAAAGGTATGGGTTTTAGGTTGTTTTCGGCAAGCACATTCTCCGCACTTTTTGCGCCGAATACAGGATGCTCCAGGGTGCCCATTCCCAGCAAGGGCAAACACATTTCCGAAAGCGGTGCCAGATCCCCTGAGGCGCCCAGTGAGCCTTGTTCATGCACCACCGGAATCCAGTCGTTGTTATAATGCCAGATCAGTCTTTCGGCAACCTCTGCCCGAACAGCGCTGTATCCTTTGCCAATGTTGATGATTTTCAACAGCAGCATGGTTTTTACGATGCCGGATTTCAACGGATTTCCCGTGCCTGCGGCATGGGTGATCAGTAGGTTGCGCTGCAGTTCTTCCAGCTCATTGTCGGGAATACGCACATTCTGCAGGCTGCCAAAACCGGTGTTTACGCCATACACAGCAGGATTACCATTTTGAAGGTAGGTATCAAGGGCTTGTACGGATTCATTTATTCGTTGCAAAATATGCGGTGAATAAGAAATTTTATCACTGCTGTTAATTAGCTCCAGTATGCTTTCCAGCGAATAATGGTCTTCTATTTCTCTTATCATGAAATATGCGCTAAAAGTTGGTTTTGCGGCAGGGTTTCCTGCGTGCCGCTTCCCAGGTTTTTGATGGAAATGGTGCCGTCTGTGATTTCCTGTTCGCCCAGGATGCAGGCCCATTGAATTCCTTTATTGTTGGCATAATCCAGTTGCTTTTTCAGTTTGGCAGCTCCGGGATACACTTCGGTGGCAATGCCTGCTTCGCGCAGCTCGCCGGCCATGGCAAAGGCTGATGGCATGGCGCTTTCGTTCATGCAGCAAAGCAACACTTGCGTGGTTTGCATCGATTCCTTCGGGAAAATTCCGGCAGCATCCATCAGGTCGTAAATTCGGTCAAGGCCAAAGGAGATACCCACACCTGAAACGTCTTTCAGCCCGAAAACCCCGGTAAGGTTGTCGTAGCGGCCGCCGCCACCAATGCTTCCTATGCGAAAATCAGCGGGGATGCGGTCATCGGCGGGTACCACTTCCATCACCATTCCGGTATAATAGCTGAGGCCGCGCGCCAGGGTTACGTCCAGGGTGAGTGTATTTGTCGAGGGCAGTTTTTTTATGAGGTTCAACAGCTGCCCAATTTCAGTAATGCCTTTTTGCAGGGCGTCGTTCTGTATTGCTTCAGCGTTTTGCAGGGCAATCAGTTTTTGGTCCGTGTCGGCAAGACAGCTGATGCTGTGAAGTAGCGCCCAGGCTTCCGCCCCGTTGGGAATGGCCTCATTGTTGATTTCATTTAGCACACCTTCGAAACCAATTTTATCAGCTTTGTCGATGAGCTGCATAAAGCGACCGTGGTTGGCCGTACCCTGCAGCCAGGGCGCAAACGCATCGAGAATGCCACGGTGGTTAAAACGAATATTGACTTTCATGCCCAGTTTGGCGAAAGCCTTATCATACATCTGAATCAAATCGGCTTCGTTGCTGATGTTTTGGCTGCCCAGAATATCGGCATCGCACTGCCAGAATTCGCGGTAGCGCCCTTTCTGGGGCCTGTCGGCACGCCAAACGGGCTGAATTTGGTATCGCCTGAAAGGGAAA
>CAYSIK010000074.1:10443-10844 GCA_964431045.1 uncultured Flavobacteriaceae bacterium | reverse complement strand
AATATGATAATAAAAATAATAGGACAGAGAGAATTATATATAATAGACTCGATAGTATTCATTCCAAAGAGAATTGGAAATACAGTAGAGATGGTAATGCGCTTGAAAAGATTCAAATCGATTATAAGCCATATTCTTATAAGCGTTATGCTTATGTTTACAGTGATTCAGGGCATAAAATAGAGGAAAGCGAATTCAATTCATCTAATGTCCTTCAAGTAAAATACAATTACAGGTATGTTTACGATACAAAAGGAAATTGGATCTTACAAATCAAGTATTGTAAAGGAAAGCCTGTTGAATTAGTGGAAAGAAATATAAAGTACTATCAATGAGCTTTGGTTAGGTCGCGATATTGATTTAGTACAAACAAATACTATTTCAATAAACTCCAAATTAAA
>CAYSIK010000074.1:0-10433 GCA_964431045.1 uncultured Flavobacteriaceae bacterium | reverse complement strand
CCTGGAATTCTCTATTGACCAAATCCCATGCTTTGTTTGCAAATTTCGCATCGCTTGCGGTGCGCACAGACGCTGAAGGGATTACGCGCTTCGCTTGTGATCCCTGAAGGGGGAGGCTACCAAACAAAAAGCCCGGCTCCTTCGTCGCCCGGTACTTTTTTCGCTTTCATTCGCTTGTGCTGCGCACAGACGCTGAAAGCGAAAAAAGCCCCGAAATGGGGCTTTTTGTTTGGGCGGAGAGAGAGGGATTCGAACCCCCGGTCCTGTTACAGACAACGGTTTTCAAGACCGCCGCATTCGACCGCTCTGCCATCTCTCCATCGTGGGATTGCTCCCAACAGGGGTGCAAAAATAGGGTTTATGCGCGCCTTTTGCAACGGTTTGTTGCGAAAAAGTGTTTGGCACCAATCAAATGATGATGCTCTGGAAAAACAAAACCGACATCGGAAACCATAAAATCAGAAATACAATGGCTATGGCCCATAACCAGCCGGTATGAAGGTTTCTGAACATCGAAAACCCCGGCGAAAGCAATGCGCAGCCACGGTATAGCGATACGTCCATGCCCACCGAATACGGAAACATCCAAAACAGAAAAATATGCATGGCCTGAAAAGCCGTGAAATCGGCTTTGCGGCGCACAATGGCCCAAATGGTTGTGGCAACCACACCCGCCATAATAACCAGGTTCTGCACCTCCACCCAGCTTTTCATACCCCAACTATGTCCAAATAAAATATTCAAATGGTTGCCAAAATGCTTCAGCGGACTGTGCAATCCGTGTCCGTATTTCTGCTGGATGAGAAACATGGCGTTCCAGTGCCCCGTGGCCACAGCATCATAGCCCCACCATACCAGCATGCCTGCAAATGTTACCAAGCCTGTTTTCAAAGCCAGCTGCCATGGAAAGGCTTTGGTTTTGATCCATTGTATCAAACCCCAAAGGGCAAGACCAATCAGCAAAAACACCCCGCCGCTGTAGGAGAGAACTGCCAAAAAGCCGCAGATTCCGGCCTTTAGGTAATCTTCCCTGCCTAAAAAGTAATGCAGCAACATCAGCAAAAACACCACCAGCGAAACCGGAAACAAAGCCTGAAAATAAATGGAACCGGGCGCAAAGCCAATAATGATCATGCCCAGCCAGTTGCGTACGGAAAAACTCTGTACATCCCACAATTTTGCGGCTACCAGCAGCAATCCCAGAAAAAACAGCTGGCTAATCCACAAGCCACTTTGGGCCGGCGCCATACCCAAAAGCGCGCAGGCCTTTATCATCAGCGGATACAAAGGCGCCCAGCCGGCATTGCCACACCAGGCTCCGGGCCAGTCGGGGCAGGGGATGAGGTTGTGTCCCTGTTCTGCAATCTGCAGATACAAGCCGCTGTCCCAACGGCTCCAGCATTCTGCCGTCCATCCGCCATAGCATTGCGATTCAATGCCCATGAAATGGGAAGACACGCGGGCCAGCAACCACACGGTCAGCGGAATGAGAAGTGCCGGTTTCAACCAGAATTTCATTCCAGTGCGTGCAGTTCGGATTCGAGTGCGTGCAGTTCTGCTTCCAGAAAGGCAAACAGCGATTGTATGTAGGTTGCAGAGAAATCGAAGCGTATGCCGGCTGCACGGTAAATCTCCGGAATGCTGCGGGTATAGCCGAGTTTCAGGGCTTCTTTGTAGGCGTGCAGTCCGGCTTTTTCATCGGTGTTGCAGTTTTTCCAAACGCCCAGTGCACCGAGTTGCGCAAATCCGTATTCTACATAGTAAAAAGGCACTTCAAAAATGTGCAGTTGCTTGTGCCAGCTATAGGTCTGCGCATTTTCAAAACCAGTATAATCTACCAACCCGGTGCCAAATCTTGCTGAAAGCTGCAACCATTGGGCTTTACGCTCTTCCTTGCTATGGCCGGGATTTTCATAGATCCAGTGCTGAAAGGCATCTACCTGGGCTATCCATGGCAATGTGCCGATAATGCCTTCCAGCTGTTCGGTTTTGGCCCTTTTCAGCTCTTCAGGATTGCCAAAATAGGCATTCCAGCCTTTCATGCTGATGAGTTCCATGCTCATGCTGGCAAGTTCGGCCACTTCACTGGGCGTATTTTTAAAAGCATTGAGATGTAAAGGCGCCATTAAAAAGCTGTGAACAGCGTGTCCGCCTTCGTGCACCAGGGTTCCAACATCACGGAGGTTTCCGCTGGCATGCATGAATATAAAAGGCAAATTGGTTTCTGCCAGGGGGTAGTTGTAACCACCGGGAGCTTTGCCCAGCCTGCTTTCCAGGTCCAGCAGTTTCTTTTGCTGCATGGTTTGCAGGCATTCGGCAAAAAATGCATCGGTCTGGCGCAGGCAATCCAGGCTTTTGTGGAGCAAATCTTCACCATTGGTAAAAGGTTTCAGCGGTTCCCGACCCAGCGGGTCTACCGAGAGGTCCCAAGGTTTCAATGCTTCCAGCCCAAGTTGTTCTTTATGCTTTTGCGTGGTTTTCTTCAGCATGGGAACCACGTGCATTTCAATGGCATCATGGAACTGTTTGCAGTCTTCGGCAGTATAATCATAGCGGCCCAGGGCCTTGAACATGTAATCGCGGTAGTTGGAAAAGCCCGCATTCAGTGCCAGCTGATGCCTTTTTTGCACCATGGTATCAAAAAGCGATTCCAGCTTTTCGGTTTCCTGCTGCCTGCGTTCGTTCATGGCTTTCCAAACCTTTTCGCGCAGGTCACGGTCGGTGCGGAGCAGGAAATTGGAGGCCTGCTGCATGGTGTAGGTCTGTCCGTCAATGTCTACAGACATAGCGCCCTGTATGGAGCTGTATTCCTGGGCCAGGGTTTGCAGTTCGGCCTGTATGGGAATGTTTTCCTCGCGGAACAATTCAACAGCGCCGCGCAGGCTGCGGAAATAGATTTTCAAGGCTTCATCCTGTTCAGCTTCTTTAGCAAAGGGCGATTTCACAACCTTTCGGTTTAGCTTGTCTTCCAGCGGTGCCAGCTCGGGCTGTATGTTTTGCACAAAATCCAGGTAGGCAGCCTCGTGTTCCTTGTTGGTGGTATCGCAGGTCATGCGGATATAGCGCCAGGCGAGGTCCTCGGAAACGGAAGATTCCAGGTCGGATATTTCCTTCAGCCAGTTTGCAAATGCTTCCTTGCTATTGGCTTCAAAGTCAATCAGACGGTTGAAATGCTCAATAAGCTTCGCAGCGGTTAATGGTTTTTCAATAATCATTCACTTACAAAATTACACATTGCAATTGGTATGCAAGGGTTGTGTTTTTCGGAAAGTGGCTTAATTTTTTTAGCTGCGCTTACCATACCAGGGGCGCCTGGGCTTGGTGTCACTGCGTCCTGCTGTGTTTCCCTGCCCGGAATTGCCATTGCGTGGGCGGTTTCTGTTAGCGTTTGCTGGTTTACTCTGGGATGCTGCATTTGGCTGATCTGCAGCCTGCACAGGGGCGCTTGAAGCCGGATAGGGATTGTTTTCCGCCAGCGGAATGGATTTACGGATCAGTTTTTCAATATCGCGTATGTACGGTCTTTCTTCCTGTTCGCAGAAGGACAGTGCAGTACCGCTGGCGCCTGCCCGACCTGTGCGTCCAATGCGGTGCACATAGGTTTCGGGAATGTTGGGGATGTCGTAATTGATGACCCAGGCCAGTTCGTCAATGTCAATGCCACGGGCGGCAATATCGGTGGCCACCAGCACGCGTGTGGTTTTGTCCTTGAAGTTGCTGAGAGCGCGCTGTCTGGCACTTTGTCCTTTGTTACCATGGATGGCTTCCGAACGGATTCCGGCCTTGATGAGCATTCTCACCACCTTGTCGGCGCCATGTTTGGTGCGGGTAAACACCAGGGCCGTTTCAATGCTTCGATCCTGAAGAATATCGGTGAGCAGGTTGATTTTGTTGTTCTTATCGGTGTGGTACAGAAACTGCTGCACGGTATCGGCGGTGGATGAAACGGGCGTTACGGAAACCGATTCCGGATTGCTGAGGATGGTGTTGGCCAAACCCACAATTTCAGCGGGCATGGTAGCCGAAAAGAACAGCGATTGCCTGCGCTGGGGCAGGGCCTTGATGATTTTCTTTACATCGTGCACAAAGCCCATATCCAGCATGCGGTCGGCTTCATCCAGCACGAAATATTCTATGTCGCGCAGGGTGATGAAACCCTGGTTCATGAGGTCGAGCAGGCGGCCCGGGGTGGCAATGAGAATGTCGGTGCCGCGCTGAATGGCGTCGGTTTGGGGTTTTTGTCCCACGCCGCCAAAGATCACCACCGATTTTAAACCGGTGTGGCGCCCGTAAGCTTCAAAACTCTCTTGAATCTGTATGGCAAGTTCGCGGGTGGGGGTTACCACCAGGCAGCGGATTTTGCGGCGGTTGTTGTTTGCTTGGCTGTTGTACAGGTTTTGAAGAATGGGCACGGCAAAGGCGCAGGTTTTTCCGGTACCGGTTTGGGCGCAGCCCATGAGGTCGCGGCCTTTTAATACAACAGGAATGGCCTGTTGCTGAATGGGGGTGGGGGTGTCATAGCCTTCCTGCTGCAATGCGCGCAGAATGGGCTCAATGAGGTTGAGTTCGTTGAATTTCATTTTTAATAATATGCGACGAGAGCAGCTTTACCGGGTTAAAATACGAATGGTTTTAATTGTCAGCTGCCGGTGGTGGTGCAAAACCCGTTGTGTAAATTGAAACGGGCCAATTAAATGCCAGAGATACTAAAACAGAAAGAACGATCGTCTGATTGCGTGCAAAGATAGGTGAAATATGCGGATAACGGCCAATAATAAAAACACCGACAGGCTTGCCTGCCTACAAATATGCTAAAAATGAATGGTTCCTTTAACCCTTACGATCCCATTTTGCGGGGCGTAGTGGTCTTGGCCTTCACACCGCCGGTGGGCTTGGGAGCCGAGGTTTTTACCTTTTTCGGAGCCACTGCCTTTCCTGCAGATTTTTCGGCGGGTTTGTCTGTGCTGCCGGCTTCTTCGCTATTTTCTTCCTCTTCCTGACCCAGTTTGCTCCAGTCCAGCAGGCCTTTGATGATGCCATACCAGCTGAACAGTTTTTTCATATCGCCGGGGTATACCTTTTCGCGGTCGTAGTTGGGAAGCACTTTGCCCATGTAGGCTTTGATTTCATCGTTATCGGCGTTGGATGCGGGTGGGTTGGAACCTGCTTCATCCAGGGCTTTCAGCTGCTGCAGCACCTGCCACAGTTTGGTTTCGCCTTCGTCGGTAAACATAGCGATGTCAGCCAGTACGCTCACACGCTGCTGCAGGGTGGTGGCAAATTTTTTGCCTGTGCCGATGGTTTCAACAATCAAACCGGTTTTGTTTCTTCCGATGATTTTGTGCAGACCGGGAACACCCGATACCGAAACGATGTCTTTTAATTCCATGAGGTGCAAATTTCGGGTTTTAAGGGCATACCTGCAAACCGAGTGATTTTAAATCAATACCAATATACGAAAAAAGCGGGAAATTTCCAAATAAAAACACCGAAATTGATCAGAGAAACGGGGCTTTAACTGAGTTTCCGTATACTAAAATACTGAATCAGCCAAACCACCGAAAGGGCAGTGAGCGCGCTGATGATGGTGAGCGGGTTGATGCCGGAAGTAATGGTAAAACCAAATTTGCCGATATAATCCGCAACCATGGTTTTTATAAACCAAACCAATGCTGAAGAGCTGACGATAATGACGCTGTAAATAATGGCAATATTTACAGAATACCAGTTGATGATGTTTTTACGCGGAACACCCAGCAGCAGCAAGGTGTCAATTTCATACTTGGCTTTGTTGATGGAAAGCAAAACATACAAAATGGTGGAAAAGAAAGCCAGGATTAAAATAACGATGCCCAGAATTCCCACGGCAAACAAAACCATTTCCAGCAGGAAAGCAAATTTGCTTGTCATCAGGCGGTTTTCGTTGGTTTCCCAGTTTTTTTCTTTGATGAGCTTATACAGTTCGCCGGACTTGCTCTGGTCAATCTCCACGATTAACCGCCCCTTTTTCTCTTTTTCGGTGGTAGGGGATAATTCCTGGTTGGTAATGTCCATGAAATTTTTCGGAACCAGCACCGAATTGAGCCGCTGGGAGTAACCCACCACACGTCCGGTATATTCCTTGAAACCGCTGCCGCCGGTTAGCCGCAGTTTAAACCTTGCCATTTTAATGGTATTGGGAGAGATTAGCGGCAGGCCGCGGGCAGGAGCGAAAGTGAAATTATAGAGATTAATAAAATCGGCAGGCAAAATGAGGGGTATGGATTCCTGTCCTTCTTTCCAACCCCAGTCATCGGGCAGGTTATCGATAAACCGATCTTCCACAGCCTCAAAAAACAATTCAGTCCTAATTCCCGGACTGTAGTTACCCATGGATAATTCGGCCCATACATTAAACCGGTTGGCTGTGAAATGTCCCACGTTCTGAACCGAAGGCAGCTTTTTTATATCCTCAATATCTTCTGTTCCAAATGCAGAAATTCCGCCGCTTATCGTATTTAGGGCCGATATCTTTTTATTGATAATGATGTACTGTTTTCCAAAATCATTTTTTGATTCCTTGAAAAGGCTTTTGTACTCAAAATAAATCTGAACTGCCAAGGAGAGCAACAAAACACCGATAAAGGTGCCCGCAATCCCGCCAACCAGCTGTTTAGGATTCTGGGTTTGGCTCAGTAGCTTATTTAGAATGCGTTTTGAGTTCATCAAATGATTAAAGAAATAAAATCGTTTTGTACGAACCGTTATCCAGGCCGGTGATGATTAACCCTGCGTTTCTTTTTCGGCATTCTTCTGTAAGAAGTTGTCTTGCCGCCTCCATGTTTTCTGAATCGAGATGGCTGAAAGGCTCATCCAGCATGAGCCAGCGGAAATTTCTGTTTAAGGCGCGGATGATAGCAACCCTTTGTTTCTGACCATAGGATAAAAACTTAACTTGGGTGTCCATTTTTTCCTCGATTCTTAGTTGGCGGCACCATTCCAAGATAGGGAATTCTTCAGTTCCACGGGGCACAAATGAGTCGAGAATGGCGATGTTTTCCTCCATGGTGAGTGCATCAAACAGTTTCAAATCCTGATAGACGGTACTGATTTTTTGGTTGCGAATGGACACCCATTCATCCACACCCGCATTTTGTAACGGTTTGCCGTTAAAAGATATTTCTCCCTCAAAATCTTTTCTGTAACCGTTTAGAATACCAATAAGCGTGGATTTACCACTTCCGGATGGCGAAATTACCTGATAGAATTTCCCGCATTCCAGTGTAATCTGCTGATTCCAGACAGATTCCGGATTGATAATCCGAATGGGATTGGGTTTTACCTGATTCAGGATAAATGAATCTTCCATGCGGATTAAATGGTTTTCGGACAACACGAAACGAAAAAGAGAATACTGCTTTTACTGCATGTATTCAACCGTAGTAGTGTCTGCAGTGGTAGCCGCAGGCTCTTCCATGTATGGAGTCTCCTCTGTGGTTGCAGAATTTGAGTCAAACAGATTGTCAAAATCACCCAGCTCAAGAATTCCGTTAACCAGTCTGTAGAGGCTATTGCCTTCACCCTGCTTGAGATTCAGACGCATAACACTTTTGTCGTTATCTGTGGATACCATCGTCAGGTCCTGCATCATTCCCATAAAGGTTGATGCTTTCTTAGACATTTTACCGCCCATGGATTCGAGAGGATAATCATCCGGGTTGAGGCTCAGGTAAAAAGCCATGGCGTTTTCTGTGAGTGTTTTTGTGATGTTTTCGTTGGACGGTTTTTGCCAGGCGTTGCCATTTTTTATGTTGGCAGCTTTTGGATCCGAAGAAATTATCAACCTGTCGTTCTGAGGCACGATATACATGTCGCCCAATTTTGAATTGATGGAATAAACGCCACCGTCTGATTTCATTTCACTGTTGTTGCTTGCCATGAATTCAAGTATCTTTTTAATGTCGGAAGGCTTTGAAATCCCCAGTTGCAAATTGATTACCGGCATCATTCTTTTTCTTTGAACAGGGTACATTTCATAGGTTTCATAATCAAAATCCATTTCTGTTACTTCTATTTCCTTGAATTCGGAAACGGATACTACAAATTCTCCGGTGAGCATTTTCAATATGTCTTTCATGGTGTAGTCCGGAATAACAATTTCATTCATGTCATCATTTCCAACCACCGATTCGGTCATTTGTATCAGTGCTTGTGCATCCAGACTGGCACCGAAAGCCCCAACTGATTTACCGTTGGAGGTGAGGTAATCGGTATATTTTTTATCAAGATTTCCTTTTAATAATTTATCAACTTTTTCCGGATTTTCATAGTATGCGTAGCTGTTTAAATCAACGGAAGCGTCTTCAAAATTTAAATGAGCAGAAAATCCATCCATGTTCTTAATGGACTCCAAAGCCCGAGCATTATTCTTGCTTAATTCCTTCAGCCCGCCATTGTTATTGAGAATTTTTACAATTTGATCCATGTTGACGAAAAAGTCAACGTCTCCGGTGTTTTTTGCGAACTGGCCAAAGCCTTTGTTCTCATAGATGTTGTTGGCTTTTTCAAGGCTGAGAATTTTTTCGGCATAGTTGGAAATGTTGGTTTCATTTCTGTAACCTTCTTTGAACGTTATAACCAGCACATCGTTATTCCATGCAAAAGCATGTTCTCTGTCATTTTCTTCAGAGGGGTAGGCCTTGTTCAGGTCTTTATCTTCTCTGAAAGTATAATCCAAACCTGCAGACTCCCCAATGTTTTCGATAAGTTTTTTGATGTTTTCCTTGTTGTCTACGGCCATTAATATGCCACCTTGCATATTGTTGGCTTCCTCTTCATCCAGACTAAAAAACACGACGGGATCCACCCTAAAGTCAACCCCGGATTTCTCGGGAGACTCCATCATTTCCTTGAAGAATTTTGGTGCCTCATCTTTGATTTTATCCATAGCATCGGCAACCACATCCTGTTTTTTGATTTTTTCGAAGTCCATTTTTTTGAATAGACTCACAATGCTTACTTTTCCAACAGCAATGGATTCTTTGGGGACATAGGCATAAAGTTTGTTTTTGCTGCCACTGAAGAACCAAATGGCACCGGCGATTCCAGTAATCGCGACAATGGCAATAATGAGGGTTTTCTTATTCATAGCTTTTCTTAAGACCGACAAATATAAAATTAAGACTTTAAGTTTTTAGATTTTTTAAACAAGCCAGTCTAATACTGACCCTCGTTTACAGCAAATACATTAAAAATATGAGCAATCCGGTAGCTTTTTTATTGTGTTTATTCGCTCAGTTTTTTGCGAAGTACCACCTTTTGAAAAGCCCGTAAAACAGAGGCCTTGGCTAAATTTGCGGTAAATTCTCCCGGCATGGATTTTACTTTTTTGTATTGACTTTCGCTGAGATCAATGCGGTTTACCACCCGCATCAGTGCGGCCGAATTTTTTTGTTGTAAATCAGCCATAAAAATCTGCAATTCGGATACCATGGCCGGCAAATCGGAGTAGGTTTCTTCCTTAAAGGTGAAATCAGCAATGCCCACGTCTTTTTCCAGCTGGTTTTTTGTAGCCAGAAGGATATCCGCATCGGGTTTAAAGGAGGCGAGCTCCTGAAACTCATTCATGTGCGTGATCCAAGCCGTTTTCCCATTTGCTCACTGCTGAGGTTGCAAGGGCATTCCCCAGCACGTTGGTCATACTGCGGCCCATATCGCAGAAATGGTCTATGGGTAAAATCAAAGCGATGCCTTCTGCGGGAATGTTAAACATGGCACAGGTAGCGGTTACAACCACCAGACTGGCTCTTGGAACACCTGCAATGCCTTTGCTTGTAAGCATTAGCACCAAAAGCATGGTAATCTGGGTTCCGGTGTCCAAGGGAACACCGTAGGCCTGGGCAATGAAAATACTGGCAAAAGTCATGTACATCATGCTGCCATCCAGGTTAAAGCTGTAGCCCAGAGGAAGCACAAAACTTACAATATTGGGGCGGCAGCCAAAGCGTTCCAGTTCTTCGGTGAGTTTTGGAAAAACCGCTTCGCTGGATGTGGTGCTGAAGGCGATGAGCAGGGGCTGTTGTATGCGAGAAAGCAACGTTTTCAATCGTTTTCGCAGAATGATAAATCCGGCAGCCAGCAGCACCAGCCACAATACGCCCAGGCCCAGGTAGAAACTGCCCATGTATTTTCCATAAACGGTAAGTACGCCCAGTCCTTTCTTGGCTACAATGGATGCCACGCCGCCCAGTACACCCAATGGGGCAAACCACATGATATAGCTGACCATTTTCAAACATACATGCCCGATGGTGTCCAGGGCGCGGGTTAGGGGAGCGGCTTTTTCACCCAATGCGGTCATGGCTACGCCAAAAAAGATGCTAAATATCACGAGTTGCAATATTTCGTTTGTTGCCATGGCCTCAATCACACTTTTCGGGAATACATGTTCTATA
>CAYSIK010000073.1:0-10917 GCA_964431045.1 uncultured Flavobacteriaceae bacterium | reverse complement strand
GAGTGGCGTTTTGCAGATGGCATGTTGTTGCGCAGGCTGTGGGTGAGGCCCTGATGAATGGTACAATAATAACTTTTTATCGAAAGATTTTGGCACTGCCTTTTCCATAGAAAGGTATAATTGACAAATTAATTCACCCAATAGCGATTTAAATAAAAAAACCCGGACAAACCGGGTTTTTTTATTATCAATAAACGATATTATTTCAATTTGAAGGCCTTTTTTACCGCGTCTACGGCATTCAGTTCTTCCCAGGGAAACAACTTTACCTTCACGGTTTTTTCGTTGTCCTTGCCCTTGTTATACGTTTTTGTTTTTATCTCTGTTTTGCGGCCCATATGACCGTAAGCGGCAGTTTCCAGATAAATGGGAGTACGCAGGCTAAAACGGGTTTCAATGTTGTAGGGTCTCAGGCTGAATTCCTTCATCTTGAGGATGGTGGCAGCGATTTCGCCGTCGGTCATTTTAACCTTTGAGGTACCGTAAGTATCCACAAACCTGCACCAGAATCTGGTCGCAAACGCCTGCTGCCACGAGGTTTTTGGCAATGTGACGGGTTGCGTAGGCAGCAGAACGGTCAACCTTGCTGGGATCTTTACCGCTGAAGGCACCACCACCGTGAGCACCTTTGCCACCGTAGGTATCCACAATAATTTTACGGCCGGTAAGTCCTGTGTCGCCGTGAGGACCGCCAATTACGAATTTGCCTGTGGGGTTTACGTGGTATTTGATGTCTTTGCCAAACAAAGCCTGAACACGCTTGGGCAGAAGTTTCATCACGCGGGGAACAAGGATATTGCGCACATCGGCGTCGATGGCTTTCAGCATCGCATCATCCGCCTTTTTTACATCGGCAGCCTTGTTTGATTTGGGCTTAATCCAGTCATCATGCTGGGTAGAAAGTACGATGGTATCGATGCGCAGGGGTTTGTGGTCATCGCTGTACTCAATGGTTACCTGGCTTTTGGCATCGGGGCGCAGGTATTTTATTTTTTTGCCTTCGCGACGCAGATTTGCCAGTTCTTCCAGCAACAGGTGTGCAATGTGAATGGCCAGCGGCATGTATTCGTCGGTCTCTTTGCAGGCAAAGCCAAACATCATGCCCTGATCACCGGCACCCTGATCCTGCTTGCTTTTGCGGTCCACACCCTGATTGATGTCCGGGCTTTGTTCGTGGATGGCGCTGAGAATACCGCAGCTATTGGCATCAAACATATACTCACTTTTGGTATATCCGATTTTGGCAATGGCTTCGCGGGCAATCTGCTGTACGTCCAGCACGGCTTTGGATTTAACCTCGCCGGCCAGAACTACCTGTCCTGTGGTCACCAGCGTTTCGCAGGCTACTTTGCTGTCCGCATCATAGGCCAGAAAGTTATCAATAAGGGCATCGGAAATCTGATCGGCAACCTTGTCAGGATGGCCTTCTGAAACAGATTCGGAGGTGAAAAAATACGGCATATTTTTTAGTTAAAAAGTACCGCAAATATACGAATGACGGCTTATTCCTTTTCAGGATTTTTTGTGAGTGTAAAATCAGCCCAAAGTAATTTATGGTCGCCGGGTATTTCTGCAGAACTGTTATAGCTTTTGAAATGAATTCCCGGGGTGCCAAGAATATGATCTATGCGGAAACTGGGGAAAGGCCCCAGGTACGTTGTTTCCATTCCGCTTCCTGCCTCGCGAAACGCGTCATTCATGCCACCGGCCACAGTTTGGTAGGCATAGCTGAGTGGCACGTCGTTAAAATCGCCACAAACCAGTATGTGGTTAACCGTGCTGGATTTAATGTGTTTCGCCAGCTCATCGGCTTGTTCCGCCCGTTTGCTGTAGGCGTCGTGCATACGTCTTATCAAGCCTTTGCCCTGTTCAATATTGGTATTTTTTTCCTTGTCTGCACCGCTTACGAAATCATAATCTGTTTTACGAAAGCGAATAGACTGCAGATGCACATTGTAGACCCTCAGCATCTTGTTTCCAATCTTCAAATCAGCATATGCGGCCATGTTGCCCGTATTGCCCGGAAATTCCACACGCCCTTTTTCACCAATGGGATATCGGCTCAGAATCAACATCCCGTAATTGCGTTCCGGCGATAGCCGAAAAAGCTGCATGTATTTAAATCCTGATTTCTCTTTCAGCTGTGCTGCGATTTTATCAATGTTTCGGCGGGCATACACTTCCTGCAGGCAAACGATGTCTGCATTTTTGGCTGCAAGCACATCCGCAACCGTATCAAAAAACCAGCGGTTCTGGTAAGCGCCAAACAACTGGGCATTTACACTGCATACTTTAATTTTATCGGGTTCTGTCGATGTCGAACTTCCGGAAAACTGAATGTATTTTCCTGTTTGAAAAAAGCTTAGGATGGCCATACCCAGCAGGAATATGAGTTTGAGTTTTAGCTGAACCCACCAATACACCAGCCACAGCAGGTTCAATAAAAAAAGGATGGGAAAGGCAAGTCCCAGCAGCTGGATCCAGGCAGACAGGGAGGGGTGCAGGTAAGGAGACAACATTGATACGCCCAGCAAGAGCCCTGTAATCAGTGTAACCGGAAAGACCAGCATATTCAGTATCCAAAGAAATATCTTCATTCGCCGGCTTTAAACAACTGCTCTTTTTCCTTTGCTGTAAGGCTTTCGTAGCCCGTGGCATTGATTTTATCCAGAATGCGGTCGATTTCTTCCTGTGAAACACCTCCCTTTTTGGAGCCGGAAGGCTTGTCGCTGTTGATGGTAACCCTTGCGCTACGCATGGGTTTTGATTTTTCCCCTGAAAAAAGATTGCTGATAAAAACAGCAATGGCATCCACCCCCGGGATATGGATACTGCCCTTGATATGCAACATGTATAACAGACCCAGTGCTGCGCCTCCGAGGTGGCATATGTAGCCACCTTGATTTACAGGGCCAGAGGCTCCCAGTAGATCGAGCACAACCCGAAAAACAGCAATCCAGACCAGTTCGATGGGTAAAATTCCAAACAGCATAACCCGGTATGTGGGGAACATCACGGCAGCGCCAACGATTACCGCGGTTACTCCTCCCGAAGCGCCCACCATGCTTGCCATATCTCCGCCTACACCAAAAACATTGTTTAGCAACATGAATAACAGTGCCCCCGCAATACCGCCCCCAATAAACAACCGCCATATATGTTTTCTGCCGGTCATGTCTTCCAGGATGCTGCCGATAAAGAACAGCCAAAGCATGTTGGTGAAAAGATGCATAAATCCGGCATGCAGGAAAATGTAGGTAAATACCGACCAGGGCTGATTGACAAAAAAATGCAGGTGGGGCATAAACATCAGCGCGCTTACAACCGAAGGCAGAAAAAGTCCCAGCAGTGCAGTAAAAATCCAAACCCCCGAACAAATCAGCACGAGGTTAATCACCGCAGGGTTGCGGCGGTTAAACGGATTCAGGTCTGCGCCGAGGAAAGTCATTGCCATAATTAACGCCAGTTACTGCGAAACCATTTTCTGAACCATAGCCTTACGGTTAAAAATCCGGCCAGCGCTCCGCCGAGATGGGCAAAATGCGCAAAAGGATCACCTTCGAGATTGGTGATGCCAAAAATCAGGTCAATGGCCAGGATGATGGGAACCAGGTATTTGGCTTTAATCGGATAGGGGATGAACAAAAACACCATTTCTTCGTTGGGATAGAAGAAGGCAAATGCTGCCATAATGCCATAAATGGCGCCGCTGGCACCCAGCATGGGTCCATATGACAGGGTAACGGGATAGGCTCCGGTATGATTCGGGAAAACGGAACCCGTTAGCTGGTAAACTTCATAGCCAATGCTCATAAAATGTAGTAAAACAGCTCCCAGTCCACTGATAAAGTACAAGGTGAGAAATTTCCGGGTACCCAGTTTGTATTCTATGATGCCGCCAAATGAGACCAGCGCGATGATGTTAAACAAAAAGTGCATAATGCTGCCATGTGCAAACATGTGCGTAATAAGTTGCCAGGGCTTGAAGAAATCGCTGTCAGGGTAAAACAGGTACAGGTGAACGGGATTGAATCCTGCATTGGGCAGGGATATCTGTGCCATACCCATCAACGCTATGAGAATAACGAGGTTGCGAAGGCCGGGTGGTATATGTTGCAGCATCAGCGTTTTTGTTTGCGAAACAACTCAAAAAGTAATTCGTCTCCAAATTTAATCCAAATGGGTTTGGCGTCCGGGGCCCACTGGTTTTCATGCACGGAAAACAACCGCACAATCAGTTGCTCTGCTGCCTGGCTGTTCATAGGGGTGTCGGCAGAAACAGCAGCCTGACGAGCCATGGAAAGGGCCAGGCTTTCATGCCTGCCAAGTTTCATATCGCCCTGGGTTTGCATATAATCTTCAAGCAAGGCTTCCAGTGCCCGGCTTTCACTGCCCCGCTCCAGTTCGGCCGGAATGCCGCTGATCATGAGGGTATTGCCTCCAAAGTGGGCTACATCAAATCCCAGGGACTTGAAATCTTCCATCAGTTCCAGAGCGGTATGCAGCCATGCGGGATTGAGCTCGATGGTAATGGGGAAAAGCAACTGCTGACAGTGACCTGACTGTTGCCCAAGGCCTTTCAGAAACCCTGCATACAGCACTTTGATGTGAGCAGCACGCTTGTCAACCAAATACAAAGCGCCGTTGATTTTCGCCACCAGGTATCCGGAAGAAAGCGAAAAAACAGACTCGACCTTCCATTCAGAGGAGGGTGGAAGCAGAATTTCTTCCTCCGGAACGCCCTTGCTACCGGTGGTGATGCTGCCTGTTTGTTCAATTGAACCTAAAATCTTCTGCCAGTCCTGGGTTTGTGGGCGCGTATAGCCTTCCTCAAAAGGATTATATCTTGTTTGTGTCTGTGGCTGTTGAAATTCTTGAAAACCTTGTTGTGAGCGGTGCAGCGGTGTTGAAGCATTTAGGAAATCTTCCAGTCCTCCCATCCCGCCAAACACATCCATGTCGGGTTGCACCACGAATTGGCCCAGGGTCTTTCGCACCGCGGCTTTGATGATGTTGTAAATGTGTTTTTCATCCTCAAATTTCACTTCGGTTTTGGTGGGGTGAACGTTCACATCCACTTTGGCAGGATCAAGGTGGATAAACAGACAGAAGAGCGGGAAACTACCCTCTTCGGCAAGGCCTTCATAGGATGCCTGAATGGCATGCTGGAAATATGGACTGCGAATAAAGCGGCCGTTTACGTAAAGATATTGTTCTCCGCGGGATTTTCGCACTGATGCCGGAGCTCCCACATAGCCTGTAATCTGGACCAGTTCGGTATCTTCATTTACTGCCAGCAGGTCATCGGCTTTTTTACCCGAGAGCACATCTGCGATGCGTTGCTTGAGGGTGGCGGGTTTTAGATCGTAGACTTCCGCACCCTGATTAAACATACTAAAGGCTATTTGCGGGTGGGCGAGGGCCTGCCGCTGAAATTCCTCCAGGATATGCCGGGTTTCTACAGAAATGGATTTGAGAAAGTTGCGTCTGGCGGGGATGTTGTAAAATAAATTGCGTACTGCAATAGAAGTGCCTGCGGGCGCTGCGGTGAGGGATTGTTCCAGAACGGTGCTGCCTTCGATGCGAATAAATATGGCTGCATCATCCTGTTCACGCCGGGTTTTCATTTCCACCTGAGCTACAGCTGCAATACTGGCCAGTGCTTCCCCGCGAAAACCATAGGTGTTCAGGGAAAACAGATCCTGGGCCCTGCTGATTTTGCTGGTAGCATGCCTTTCCCAGCACATACGGGCATCTGTTTCGCTCATGCCACGGCCGTTGTCGATAACCTGAATGAGGGTGGAGCCTCCGTCCTTAATCAGCAGGCGAATATCATCGGCACCGGCATCGAGGGCGTTTTCCAACAGCTCCTTTACCGCGCTGGCAGGGCGTTGTACCACCTCACCCGCTGCGATTTGGTTGGCTACTGAATCCGGTAATAGTTTAATGACGTCCGACAAGAACTTCAAATATACAACGCCCCCTCGGATTGCTTATCACATCTTGTTAACCAAAGACTGTGGATTATTTTCGGAAAACCGCCGCGCACCATTCTTCCAGGTTGGTGTCGGCAATCAGGGTGGCTCCAAGCCCCGCGAAATAGGAATGCAGGATGGGCAAGTCCTGCACATAAAAACCGGAAACAAACAGCAAACCACCTGATTTAAGTACACGCAGGTAAGCGGCACCGTCGGTCATTAGTACATTCAGATGAATGTTGGCCAGCACCACCTCATAATATTTGTCATTCATTGGTTTAAGCAGGCCGGCATCTCCAAATTGTGCAGTAAAAACATTGCATTGGTTAGCAGCAGCATTATCGATGGCATTTTCCACGGCCCAGGGTTCATTGTCGATGCCGAGTACTGCTTTTGCCCCCAGTTTTTCAGCCATAATGCCCAGCACGCCTGTTCCGCAACCCATGTCAAGTACCTTACTGTCTCCAAAAGACATTTTTTGTTTCAGCATCAGCGACAGCATCATTTGTGTGGTCCGGTGGTGGCCTGTGCCAAAACTCATGCGCGGCTCAATCGTGATACAGTAGGGTACTTCTGGGCCGCCGGGGTGAAACGGTGCGCGAATGTGTACTATGTCATCCACGGTAATGGGATCAAAAAATTGTTTTTCCCATTCCTCGTTCCAGTTTTGTTTTTCGATAACTTCTGTTTCAAATGGCTTGCTGCAAAAGGGTTCCAGTGTTTCACCCATTTCAATGAGTAACATTTCACCGATATCCTCTGCTTTGGCAAATGCCTTCACGCAGTCTTCAGAAACTTCAAAGGTATCAAACGGAAATTCTCCCAAAAGGGCCAAAATGATTTCAGTGTTTTGTTGAATGGGTTCAGCTGCTGTGGCTGTTAATTTCAGGAATTGTCCTTCGTTCATGGTGGATATTTCGGATGTTTCGGGCGGTTTAAACCGCATTGAAACCCTGTAGGGCGCACAAAGGTAACTGTTTGTTGTTTCAAAATGATTTGCGTCACAACCAATTCACCTTAGCTTTGTTACTTTAGCTACGTGAGATTAATAGTATTGTTTCTCAGCCTCATGCTGATGGCCTGTATGCAGGATTCAAAAAAATATACCGTTAAAAACCTCGACATTAAGCGCTATGCAGGTGTTTGGTATGAAATTGCCCGCTTTCCGCACCGCTTTGAGCGCGATTTGCAGAAAGTGACCGCCACTTACACTTTGAAGGAAAACGGGGGAATCAAGGTTACCAACCGCGGACAAAATGGCAAAGGCAAATGGAAAGAGGTAAACGGCAAGGCATTTGTGCCGGATACACTGCAGCCTGGCAAGCTGAAGGTGCAGTTTTTCTGGCCTTTTCGAGCGCCTTATTGGGTGCACCGCCTCGATGCAGATTATCGCTATGCACTTGTCGGAGGGCCGGGTAACGATTATTTGTGGGTTCTATGCAGGGAAATGACCATGCCGGAGGACGTATATCAGGATTATCTGAAAACTGCACAGGAACTGGGTTATGACATCAGCCGCCTGGAGCGGGTTGAACAATAAGAATATTCAGGTTTTAAAAAAGCGTTGGGGAAAACTCCGGATAGGAATAGGGCTGCTGTACTTCCGGAATATTGCGGTTTTCGCGCACACGGCTGGCCAGCGGTGCAATGGTATGGGCTTTCAACAGGCTGTCATCACAAGGTTTTACCAGTTCCAGGGCCTGGTCATCGGCCCCAAAAACCCATTTTTGCCAGTCTTCGGGGGCCAGAATCAGTGGCTGTCGTTTTTTGGTGTTGTGAATTTCAGTAAGCAGCGGACCGGAAGGACAGGTTACGACTGCAAAGGTGCCCATTGTTTCTCCGGTTTCCTTATTGATCCAGTGTGAGGCAATGCCCGCCACAAGGAAGAAATCATCGTTTGCCGGGAAAATGTAATAAGGGTATTTCTTTTTGTTAAACTCCCGCCATTCATAAAAACCCGCCATGGGCACCAGAATACGGTGGCTCTCGAAGGCATGGTGAAACATGGGTTTCTGGTGCAGGGTTTCGCCTTTGGCATTCAATCCGTATTCGCGAAGTTCTGCGGCTTTGTCAGGGGTTTTTACCCATTCCGGGATCAGCCCCCATTGCATGTTATCGGCATGCAGCTTTGTGTTTGCAGCAACCACAGGTAAAATGGGGTAGGTGAATGCCGAAATAAAATAGCCGGGTTCCGGCACCTGTATCGCTTCTGTAATGTTCAGGCGGCTTTGCAGCGCTTCGGCTTTGAAATTGACGGAGTAGGAGAAACACATGGTGTAGGGGTTGTTTTTTGCTCAATCCCGGTTGTCAAATCTACAAAATCCCCGACATTTGCAAAGCATGAAAATTGCCCTGATTCGCGAACGAAAATCACCTGCCGATGTGCGGGTAGCCCTCACCCCCGTGCAATGTGCCGCTTTGATGAACCGCTTTCCGCAGGTTACCGTGGTGGCAGAGTCTTCGCCCGAGCGTTGCTTTTCGGACGAAGAGTACGAAAGTGCAGGCATTGCCGTGCATAATGATGTGTCGGATTGCGATGTGCTGCTGGGAATTAAGGAGATTCCCGTGGAATATCTGATTCCCGGAAAAACCTATTTCTTTTTCTCGCATACCATCAAAAAGCAGCCCTACAACCAAAAAATGCTGCAGGATATTATCCGCAAGGCTATTAGGCTGGTGGATTACGAAACCCTGAAATGGGAAAACGGTCAGCGTGTACTGGGTTTTGGGCGTTTTGCGGGCATTGTCGGAGCCTACAATGGTTTGCTGACATGGGGCAAAAAAACGGGATTGTTTACCCTGAAGCCGGCCTGGCAATGCGAAGATTACCGCGAATTGCTACAGCAGGCAGGAAACGTGGATATTGGCAATATCAAAATTGTGCTGACCGGTGGAGGCCGTGTAGCCAATGGCTCGCTGGATTTTCTTCGAAACCTGCGCATTCGTGAGGTAACGCCCTATCAGTTCATTCACCGCAGTTATGATGAGCCCGTATTTGTGCATCTTAACAGCCCTGAGATTTACCGCCACAAAGAGGGTAAACCCTGGGATACCCAGCACTTTTATGCAAACCACAGTGAGTATGAGAGCAGTTTCCGTGATTTTCTGCCGCACACCGATTTGCTGATGAATGGCATTTTCTGGACCGCTGATTTGCCGCCTTTGTTTACCAAAGAAGATACGGCAAGCCCTGATTTCAGGATGAAGGTTGTAGCCGATATCAGCTGCGACGTAGAAGGCAGCGTGCCCATCACATGGAAAGCCACTACCATAAAAGATCCGGTGATTGGGTGGAGCCGCAGTGAACAGAAACCCTGCGAGCCTTGGACAGATGATGGCATTGATGTGATGGCGGTGAGCAACCTGCCCAACGAACTGCCCTGTGATGCCAGCGAGGAGTTTGGCGAGCACATGCTGCAGTATGTGTTTCCGGAATTGTTGTCTGCGCAAAGCCGCATGATTGCGGGCGCTACGATTGCGAATGCAGGCAGCCTAACGGCACCTTACGCCTATTTGCAGGACTATGTGAACGGTTAAACCACCGATTCAATGGTGAAAAGCGTTCCGTTTAGGTCGAAAGAATCGCCACTTTTTTTGCCCAGCATGGCTTTACCTGCCGGAGATTGAGGAGAAATAACCATAATTTCATTGCCATCCACAACCACTTTTCCCATGGGAGCGGCCAGGTAAAATGCACCGCGGTTGGTTAGTACCAGTGCTCCAATACCTGCAATACTATGGGTTTGAGCAGGTTGTATTCGCGCAAAAACACCCTGCCACTGCTGCAACATGGCCATTTGCATCCCGATTTTATTTTGTTCCTGTTGGGCCATTTCCCTTGCCGTTTCGTATTTGTCGCCCATGCTGCTCTTGGTGTCGGAGGCCACCGATTCACGCAGGGAAGACATGGCCTCCGTGGCGGTTTGCAGGCGGCTTTTCAGCTCTTGTAGGCAGTGTTGGTGGATTTGGGGCTTGGTAGTGGGCATGTAGGCTGACAAAGATAGTGTGTGCTATTATTTTATGAAGATTAGTATTTTTTGCCAATCGCCAGAATGTGTTTTACGGAAAATTGCAAATTTTATTTGGCCGGCAAAGATTAATTGCAATAATTATTTTGTGTGGGTTGGGTTTATTCTGCTGATTGCAATAATTACGAGTGTTGACTTTTTGACATGACGAAAATCGTAACGGGCCCGTCCTTGCACACATTTATTTTGTGTGAAGCTGTAAATCAATTATGCTCAATTACACCGCCTTGCTCATACCGTTATTCCTGCTCATGGTGGCGGTGGAATGGTCGATTAGCATCAAAAGAAAGGACAACCGCTACCAAACTGGCAATACGGTCATCAACATGGCCATCGGTGCTTTCGATCAGTTTGGTTCGCTATTTTATTTTGGAGCGCTGTTTGTCTGCCTGCAGTTTTCCTACAATCATTTTCGGTTGTTTGCCCTACCTGTGAACTGGCAGCAGTGGGTCTATGCCTTTTTTGCCATCGATTTCCTGTCCTACTGGTACCACCGTTTTTCGCACCGCATTAATATTCTGTGGGCCGGTCATATTACCCACCATTCGTCTGAATTGTTTAATTTCTCCAACGGCTTCCGCACTTCGCTGTTTCAGGGCATTAACCGCATCGCATTCTGGATGTTGCTGCCTGTTGTGGGTTTTGATCCGATGTTGTTGCTCATTTCACTGAAAGTTTCAGGTCTGTGGGATTTTCTGGTGCATACTACCTATGTGCCCAAACTGGGATGGCTGGAAAAGATATTGGTAACTCCGTCTCACCACCGCGTGCACCATGGCAAAAATGATATTTATATTGATAAAAATTACGGTTCAGTATTGATTATCTGGGATAAAATATTCGGTACTTTTCAGGAAGAAACTGAGGAGGTACAATACGGTGTAAAAGCAAATTATGCTGATAATAACCCA
>CAYSIK010000072.1:2521-10983 GCA_964431045.1 uncultured Flavobacteriaceae bacterium | reverse complement strand
GGCTATACCGGTGCGGGAGGTTTTGAGATTTATGTGAAAAACGAAAATGCAAGGGACATGTGGGATGCCATTTTCACCGCAGGTGCCGACGCCGGCATTAAACCCATAGGCCTAGGCGCCAGGGATACACTGCGCCTGGAAAAAGGATTCTGCCTATATGGAAACGATATCGATGACACCACCTCTCCCATTGAGGCCGGGTTGGGCTGGATTACCAAATTCAACCATCCGTTTGTGAACAGCGATTATCATCTTAAAATAAAAGAGAATAAACCTACCAAAAAACTGGTGGGTTTCAAACTGATAGACAAAGGCATTCCCCGTCAGCATTACCCTGTTTGCGATGAAAACGGAAACAAAATTGGCGAAGTAACCAGCGGCACCCAGTCGCCTACACTCAATGAAGCCATTGGCCTTGCCTATGTGCCTTCTGTACTTTCGGCAGCCGGAAGCACCATCTACATAGAGGTTCGCGGCAAACTGCTGAAAGGCGAGGTTTGCAAACTGCCTTTTGTATAAGCGTTTAGTTTGTAAGCAATCTTACGGAAACCACATTCCTGAATGGAATAACCTTACCGGCGATTTCAATTGCCTGTTTTTCTGTATCTATTGTAAGAATTGGAGAAACCGACACTTTCAGTGTGCATTGATTGTCCAAATAACGGATTTCACAGGGTGTCTTCTTATTGCACCATTGTTGCCAAAGCTGATAAATTTCAGGATTTTGCATCACTCAAAACGCAATGCATCAATAGGATTGAGCCTTGAAGCGCGTGTAGCGGGATAAATTCCGGCCACCAGGCCTACCACCATACACACCATGACCGACATTAACATCCATTTCCATGGAATGATGAAGCCGGTGCCGAGACCGAAACCCACCAGATTTCCCAATAAAATTCCAAGGATAATGCCGCCCAGTCCACCCAGCTGGCAAATCACCACGGCTTCTGTCAAAAACTGATTTCTAATCACATTGGATGAGGCCCCCAGCGCTTTTCTGACACCGATTTCGCGGGTTCTCTCAGTGACAGATACAAGCATGATATTCATAAGGCTTACGGCTGCGCCGATCAGGGTAATAATGGCGATAATGGTACCAACCATGGTCACCATCTTCAAGTTGCTGATGGCGTCATTGGCCAAGGCATCGCTTTTGGTCAGGGTAAAATCATCCGGTTTGGCACTGCCCAATCCGCGCATACGGCGCATGAGTAGGTACGCTTCGTCCATGGCAGGATCCAACTGATTTATTTGATTCACGGCCACATTGATAAAGTAGTTTTCCTGCCCGTTGTTGAAATCCATGCGCGATCGGCTAACCGGAATAAACACCACCCTGTCTCCGCCCGACATGCCCAGGCTGGAGCCTTTTTCGGCAAGAATGCCTGCCACCCGGTAGGACTTACCATTCACTTTAATTACCTCTCCCAATCCGGATGTACCCAGTAAAGTTGTGGCAATTTCCTTTCCTATAATTACCAGCGGCAATGCGAGGTCCACATCATTTGAAGTGAAATTACGACCCTTTTCCAGCTCATAACTGGCAGTCTTCAGGTAGTTTTCATCCACACCTATGACCCTTGTATTGGGATTGGTCTCTTTGTTTTTGTAGCGCACTTTTGCCGCCATTTCAGCATTTCGGCTTATGGAAACTTCCGAAGGAAAATCAAACGCTTTTTTAAATCCGCTGGCCTGAATCCATGAAATGGGCTCTGAAATAGCGCTTCCGGGTGCTCCGTGTCGTTGAAAACCCTGATTGTTCCGAATATTAAAACTCTGTGAGCCCATTCGTGAAAAGGTCTTTGTAATGGCGCTGTTCATAGCATCAATGGAAGTCAGAATACCTACCAGTGCCGCTATCCCAATTGCTATGATCAGGCAGGTAATGACGGTTCGCAGCAAATTTGTTTTAACTGCTTCCAGACCCTGCCGGATATTTTCCGTAATGCGCATCTGAATATTTTACAGCTTGTCAGGCACTAAAGCTCTGTCCACAGCCACAGGTTTCCTTGGCATTGGGATTGTTGAAGGTGAATCCACGGTTATTCAGACCATTTTCCCAGTCAATTACCATTCCCAGCACATACATAACATGGGCTTTGTTCATAACCACTGAAATTCCTTCGACTTCATATTCGCGGTCGCCTTCTTCTTTTTTATCGAAAGCAAGCAGGTAACTTAATCCGGAACAACCACCGCCCTTCACACCAATTCTCAAAAAGGCCTCGCCATCTGAAGCCAGCTCGCTCTTCAGTCTATGCAATTCTGCGATGGCTGTTTCCGTAAACTGCACCGGCGGTGCTTCAACATGAACTTTGGTTGTTTCCATACTCTTATATGCAAAGTTAACACATTTTCAGGGGAATCGTTTGCGCAGATTCATCAAGGAAATCGCAATCAATATCTTTATCTTTGCGGTATACAAGCCATGGATAGCGTTCAAGTCTTCATAGAAACTCTCAAATTTATCCTGCCGGCCGTCATGGTGTTCTTTACGGCTTATTTCGTTTTAAAGAATCAGGGAGATTCCCAAATTTCAAGGCTCCGGCTGGAGGTGCTGAAACAAAATCAAAACGTACTTACACCCATTAAGCTGCAAGCTTATGAAAGAATGACACTGTTTTTGGAAAGGATTAGCCCGATTCAGTTGCTTCAAACACACAATCAGCAGGACATGAGCGGCAAGGCATTAAAACACATTTTGATAACTACCATTCAAAACGAATACAACTACAACCTTTCCCAGCAGATATACATGAGCTCACAAGCCTGGAATCTGATAAAAGTGGTAAAAGAGCAGGTTATCAAACTCATACAGGAAGCATCGGCCGGAATGCCTGAACAAGCTACTGCAAATGACCTAAGTGCGATGGTTATCGAGTACCTGAAAAACCATGGTGAACAGCCCACCGACAAAGCCATTCAGTTTATTAAGGCAGAAGTCGAACTGATGTTCGGGAAATAATAACCTTATGAAAAAGACAGATTCCGGTATTTCTATCGAAGAGGTATATACACAGCCATCAGGCATGCATGAACTGCCCGGTGAATTTCCCTATACCCGGGGCATCCGAAAGGATATGTACCGCGGACGTCTGTGGACCATGCGCCAATATGCCGGTTTTAGCACCGCCGAAGAAAGCAATAAGCGCTATCATTATCTTTTGTCGCAGGGAACCACCGGGCTTTCCGTAGCATTTGATCTGCCCACCCAGATTGGCTATGACAGCGACCATGCCATGAGTGAGGGAGAAGTAGGCAAAGTGGGCGTTGCCATTGATTCGCTGGCCGACATGGAAACGCTGTTTAAAGGCATTACACTGCAAGACATCACCAGCAGCATGACCATCAATGCCACCGCATCTACACTGCTGGCCATGTATGTGGCTTTGGCTAAAAAACAAGGAGCCGATCTAAGCAAAATTTCCGGTACCATACAGAATGACATTTTAAAGGAATACGCCGCCCGCGGAACCTACATATATCCCGTTAGGCCCAGCATGCGCATCATCACCGACATTTTTGCATGGTGCAGCAGCGAATTGCCCAAATGGAATACCATTTCCATCAGTGGCTATCATATTCGTGAGGCAGGCAGCACGGCGGTCCAGGAACTGGCATTTACCCTATCCAATGGCAAGGCTTATGTGAAAGCGGCACTGGAACAGGGTCTTGATATTAATGTTTTTGGAAAGCGACTGTCCTTTTTCTTCAACGCCCACAACAACCTGTTTGAAGAGGTAGCCAAGTTTCGCGCAGCCAGAAGAATATGGGCCGATATGATGAAAGAAATGGGAGCCACCTCACCTGAGGCCATGATGCTTCGTTTTCACACCCAAACCGGCGGTTCTACCCTGACTGCACAACAACCTGACGTAAATATTGTTCGTGTAACCATACAAACCCTGGCTGCTGTTTTAGGTGGAACCCAAAGCCTTCACACCAATGGATTTGACGAGGCACTGGGTTTGCCTACGGAAGATGCAGCAAGGATTGCATTGCGAACACAACAGGTAGTGGCCCATGAAAGCGGCGTTACAGACACCGTAGACCCGTTGGGTGGCAGTTATTACATAGAAAGCCTGACACACCAAGTAGAAACTGAAGCCCGAAGTCTGATTGCACTGATAGATGACATGGGTGGATCGGTTACTGCCGTGGAAACCGGATGGATGCAGGAAGAAATAGCCAGAAGCAGCTACATTTATCAGAAAGATATAGATAACGGTAAGAAAATTATAGTAGGGGTAAATGCCTTTCAGGGAGAAAAAAACGAAGCCGCTCCACCCATATTGCGCATTGACGACAGCATCAGACAAATGCAGTCTCAAAAACTGCAGCAGTTGAAAAACGAAAGAAATCAGCCTGCCGTAAGTTCAGATTTGAACCTTTTGGGCGAAGCTGCACGAGAAGGAAAAAACCTGATGCCCTTCATCCTTAATGCCGTTGAAAACTACGCAACCCTGGGCGAGATAGCCGATGTATTTCGACAAGAATTTGGCGAATACAAACAATAGGCGTTACGCTCTTATTTTACTGCAAAAAATTTTATTAGACAAGCAAAAAAAGTTAGCACATTGTGAATTTTTGTTATTTCTTAGCAGAATAATTCCACGTACATACGGGGAACTGAAAATCAACCACTTAATTAACCATAATAGCACTCAATGAAGAAATGACTCCGGGAAAATCTACCACTGAAAACAAGAGCCATGAACTTGCCTGGCTGGAATGTCTGAAAATCATTAAAGACAACGTCAACCCACAGAGCTACAAAACGTGGTTTGAGCCCATCAAGGCAATTAAGTTGCAAAACAAAGTACTGACCATTCAGGTACCAAGCCAATTTTTTTATGAGTGGCTGGAAGAACACTATGTTCAGCTTCTTCACAAGACGCTGAAAAAAGTAATTGGCCCTACAGCCAAACTGGAGTACAACATTATCATTGAAACTGCAGGTCACGACCAACTGCCCTACACCATTAATCTCCCAACCGGAAACAGCTCTAAGCCAGCCCAAAATGAACTGGGTATGCCTGTGAACCTGGATACGCCGATAAAGAATCCTTTCATCATTCCCGGACTGAAAAAGATGAATATCGACAGCCAGCTGAATCCACGCTACACCTTTGATAATTTTGTGGAAGGCGAGTGCAACAAACTGGCACGCAACGCCGGACTGGCCATTGCCAGCAAGCCCGGAGGCACTGCCTTTAACCCGCTCATGGTTTTCGGCGGTTGCGGTTTGGGTAAAACCCATCTGGCGCACGCCATCGGTAATTTGATTAAACAGAATCACAAACAAAAAGTGGTAGTTTTTGTGAGTGCTGAAAAATTCATCAACCAGTTTATTGATTCCGCCAAACAAGGCAACAATAACCAGTTCATCAACTTCTATCAGTATCTCGACGTACTGATTGTGGACGATGTTCAGTTCTTCTCCAAAAAAGAAAGAACCCAGGAAATATTCTTCCAGATATTCAATCACCTTCACCAGAACGGCAAGCAGATTATCCTTACCTGCGACCGTCCTCCCAAAGACTTGAAAAACATGGATGAGCGCCTGCTCAGCCGTTTCAAATGGGGTCTTAGCGCAGATCTTGGAACCCCCGATTTCGAAACCCGTGTTGCAATCCTCGAAAACAAGATGTATCAGGACGGCATTAGCCTGCACCGCGACATCGTGGAATACCTGGCACACAACATTGACAACAATATCCGCGAACTGGAAGGTGCTCTCATCTCCCTGCTGGCGCAATCTTCACTCACCCGCAAACAGATTGACCTTAACCTGGCCAAGCAGGTGGTGAAAAACTTCGTTAAAAACAGCACACGCGAAATCAGCATTGAATACATCCAGAAACTGGTTTGCGATTTCTACAACATCCCTGTGGAAGCGGTAAAATCCAAAACCCGCAAGCGCGAGATTGTTCAGGCACGTCAGATTGCCATGTATTTCACCAAAGATTTGACCAAAGCTTCACTTAAAAATATCGGTATGTTCTTTGGCGGCCGTGACCACAGTACGGTGATTCACGCCTGCCAGACCGTTAATGACCTGATGGAAACCGACAAGAAATTCCGCCACGATGTGGAGGAAATTGAAAAGCGAATCAAAATCAACACATTCTAACCTTTAAATCCCGCCCCGGCGGGATTTTTTATGCAGAACACACATTTTTTATCCTCCGTAAAAAACGCAGTGAATGGGCTGAAGGCTGCATTTCAAGGACAACGCAACCTTCGTATTCAGGGAACAATTGCTTTGTTTACCATTGCTCTCGGAATTGGATTGAAAATCACCCGTATGGAATGGGCAATTATCTTTATCTGCATCGGACTGGTAATGGGACTTGAGCTGTTAAATTCTGCCATCGAAGTTCTGCTGGATAAAATCCATCCTGAAAAAGACCCTGCCATAGGCAAAGCCAAAGACATTGCTGCCGGAGCAGTTTTACTCGCCTCTATTTGCAGTCTAATTGCGGGTTTCTGGATATTCTACGTGAGAATATCAGCTCTTTTTAACTGATACGGAGAGCTCATCCAGCTGCGCCTGATCCAGGGCAGAAGGTGCATCAATCATCACATCGCGGCCGGCATTGTTTTTAGGGAAAGCAATATAATCGCGGATGGTTTCGCTGCCGCCAAACAAACTGCACAAACGGTCGAAGCCGAAGGCAATACCACCGTGCGGTGGGGCACCGTATTCGAAGGCATCCATAAGGAAACCAAACTGGGCACGTGCCTGTTCGGGGGTGAAACCCAGCAACGCAAACATACGTTCCTGTAAACTGCGGTCGTGAATACGAATGCTGCCACCGCCGACTTCCACGCCGTTGATAACCAAATCATACGCATTGGCACGCACGGCACCGGGATCGGTTTGCATCAGGTGCACATCTTCGGGCAGCGGACTTGTGAAAGGATGGTGCATAGCATGCCAGCGGCCACTTTCTTCATCCTGTTCCAGTAATGGAAAATCAACTACCCACAGGGGTTTGTAGTTGAACGGGTCGCGCAAACCCAGGCGGGTTGCCATGTCCAGGCGCAGCTCATTAAGCTGTTTACGTACCTTGTTCAAAGCGCCGGCCATCACCACTATTAAATCTCCGGGTTTGGCATTGCAGGCCTCGGCCCATGCTGCCAGCGCAGGCTGGTCAAAGAATTTATCTACCGAAGATTTTAAGGTTCCGTCCTGTTCCACGCGGCAGTAAATCAGACCGGTTGCACCAATCTGCGGGCGTTTCACAAAATCTGTCAGTTCGTCTATTTGCTTGCGGGTATACGCTGCAGCGCCGGGAGCACAGATGGCCAGCACCGCTTCGCTATTGTCAAACACACCAAAACCTTTGCCTTTGGCAACATTGCCCAAATCCACAAAGCGCATATCAAAGCGAAGGTCGGGCTTATCGCAGCCGTAATACTGCATGGCATCGGCATAGGTCATCCGTGGAACTGAGGTCAGGTCTACCCCTTTTACCTTGCTGAACAGGTGGCGGGTAAGGCCTTCAAAAACTTGGAGAATATCTTCGCGTTCCACGAAGCTCATTTCACAGTCTATCTGGGTAAATTCCGGCTGACGATCGGCACGGAGGTCTTCATCTCGGAAGCACTTTACGATTTGGAAATAACGGTCAAAACCGCTCACCATCAGCAATTGCTTGAAGGTTTGCGGACTTTGCGGCAGTGCATAAAACTGACCTGCATTGAGGCGGCTGGGCACCACAAAATCGCGGGCGCCTTCAGGCGTACTTTTGATCAGCACAGGGGTTTCCACTTCCAAAAAGCCCGAGTCGCTGAGGTAGCGACGCACCTCCTGAGCCATATTGTGGCGCAGCAACATATTGGCACGAACGGCGTCGCGGCGCAAATCGAGGTAGCGGTATTGCATGCGAAGGTCATCGCCTCCGTCGGTTTCATTTTCAATCAGAAAAGGAGGGGTTTTTGCCGGATTCAGCACCTTGAGCTCGGTAACAATTACCTCAACATCACCCGTAGGCATCTGGGGATTTTTGCTTTCCCTCTCGGCAACTTTTCCTTTTGCCTGAATTACAAATTCACGGCCAATTTCTGCAGCCTGCTGCAGCACTTTGGCATCATAGCCCTCATTGAAGGCCAGCTGGGTAATCCCGTACCGGTCGCGAATGTCGATAAACGCCATGCCTCCCATGGTTCGGATGCGTGCGGCCCAGCCTGCAAGGGTTACTTCCTTACCTGCATCGGCTATTCTTAATTCTCCACAAGTGTGCGAACGGTACATGCCGCGAAATTACGCGAAAAGCCCTTAATGCGCTAAGGTTTTATACCCTATTCCGGGGAAAAATCAGCCTTTAAAGTGCTGCCAGCCCTGCGCCTTGATGTCAAAGCTCGCACCGGATTTGCCAATGAGCCTGTATGCACCCTTGTTTGCGGTAGCATGCCCGATAATGGTAAAATCGGGGTGGCTTTTGATTTTGTCG
>CAYSIK010000072.1:0-2511 GCA_964431045.1 uncultured Flavobacteriaceae bacterium | reverse complement strand
CACTACCGAAGGGTTCAGGTCGAAATTCAGGGCCTGTGTTACCGCCTGCGGATCGATGGGCAGTTTCTCGTCATACACATCAAAACCGCAGCCTGAGTGCATTCCCAGGTGGTGGATTTCACTGGCGAGCCCATCGCTAATGTCAATCATGCTGGAAGGCACAATGCCGAGTTCTGCAAGGGTTTGCACCACATCCATGCGGGCATCGGGACGCAATTGCCTTCCCACTATGTATTCATGGCCGGATAAATCCGGCTGCATATTGGGATGTTCCATAAACACCTTTTTCTCACGCTCCAAAATCTGCAGACCCATGTAGGCTGAGCCCAAATCGCCGGAAACCACCAGCAAATCGTGCTCCTGAGCGCCGGCTCTTTTGCAGAGTTTGTCTTTGGCCACATGACCGTAAACCGTTACGGTAAGTGAAAGTCCACGCGGGGAAGCGGTTGTGTCGCCACCCGCAAGATCTACGCTGTATTTTTCACATGCCAGCCTGATACCCGCATACAAATCTTCCACAGCTTCCAGCGAAAAACGATTGCTCAAGCCCAGCGATACCAGAATTTGAGTAGGCGTGCCATTCATGGCGCATATATCGCTCACAGCAGTGGCCACGGCTTTGTAGCCCAGATGTTTCAGCGGATGGAAAGACAAATCAAAATGAATGCCTTCGAACATTGCATCCACGGTAAGCAGGCCATAATCGGGGGCCCCATTATCAATGACTGCGGCATCATCGCCAATCCCCATCACGGTGGAGGCGTTTTTATTTTCAAAAAACGAGGCCAGGTGGTTGATGAGTCCAAACTCACCCAGGTCGCCTAATTCGGTTCTTTCTTTGTTTTCAAACATAATCTTAATAAGCTATACACACGTTTTTGGGTTCGGTGAAAAAACGCATGGCTTCCCAGCCGCCTTCCCTGCCTACACCGCTTTGCTTCACGCCGCCAAAAGGCGTGCGCAAATCGCGCAGCAGCCAGCAGTTCACCCATACGATCCCGGACTGCAGGGCCTCGGCCATACGGTGGGCACGTTTCAGGTCGGTGGTCCACAAGGTTGCGGCCAGTCCGTATGCAGTTCCATTGGCCATTTTAAGCACTTCTTCCTCTGTTTCAAATGGAATCAGGGTGATTACAGGGCCAAAAATCTCTTCCGTATTGGTGCGACAGTTTGCATCCAGTCCTTCAATAATGGTGGGCGCAATATACCAGCCGTTTTCAAAACCGTTGGGTTTTACGGCATGACCGCCACACAAAACATGGCCTCCCTCCTGTTTTGCAAGGTCTATATAGGACAAAACTTTGTCAAAATGGGGCTTGGAAACGATGGCACCTACCCTGGTTTTCTCATCAAACGGGTCTCCAACCTGCATTTTTGCCACTTCCTGCAGCAGTGAGGTTTTGAAGGCGTCATACACACGGGTATGTACGAACACCCTGGAGCCGCAAAGGCATATTTCACCCTGGTTTAGGAACGATGAACGCACACTGGTTTTCACTGCTTCGTTCAAATCGGCATCATCAAAAATGATGTTGGGATTTTTCCCTCCGAGTTCTAGGCTCAGTTTTTTAAACATGGGCGCAGCCACAGATGCAATGTGTTTGCCCGTGGCAGTTCCGCCTGTAAATGAAACCGCTTTGATTTCCGGATGCTCCACAATGGCCTGTCCGCAGGTTGTTCCCAACCCGTGCACCACATTGAGCACACCGGGCGGCAAGCCGGCCTTATTGGCAATCTCACAAAGCATGTGGGCGGTAAGCGGCGTAAACTCGCTAGGTTTGGCCACCACGCAATTGCCGGCTGCCAGTGCAGGGGCTATTTTCCAGGTAAAAAGGTATAACGGCAGGTTCCAGGGGCTGATACAACCTACGATGCCTACAGGCTGCCTGAGCGTGTAGTTAATGGCGCGTGTATCCGTCTGGTGGCTTTCGGAGGCGAACTGCACCGCTGCGGTTGCAAAGAAGCGGAAGTTCTGCGAAGCGCGTTGCATCTCGGTTTTGGAAAGCCAGAATGGTTTTCCCTGATCGCGGCTTTCTGCCACTGCCAGCTCATCCAGATTGGCTTCAATACCTTCAGCTATGGCATTCAGAATTCGAAAACGATCTTCGGCGGGCATGGCTTTCCAGGCAGGAAGCGCAGCCCGGGAAGCATCCACAGCCTTTTGCACATCGGCTGCATTGCCATTGGCAATTTTGGAAAAAACATCTCCGGTGGCCGGATTAAAGCTATCCAGGTAAGTTCCGCCTGAGGGCTCGGTATAACTGCCGTTGATAAAGTGATTGACGGTTATCATGGTTTGAACTGCTGTCTTTTAAAAGTGGCCATTATATCGGTGGTACGGGGCGATGACCAAATGTAATCTTCCGTTATGCTCACATTGTAGCCCTTTCCGGGCAAATAACTTAGCACCTGATCGCGGTCTACCCACACACTGCGTTTACGGGTTTTAATTTCCATCATTTCCACGTTTTTGTTGCGGCGCGTGATGCTGATTTCCTGAAGTTCCAGGGT
>CAYSIK010000071.1:7033-11180 GCA_964431045.1 uncultured Flavobacteriaceae bacterium | reverse complement strand
TGAGGCCATTTGTTTGCGTGCATACCTGGGTGATGAGGTATTGGCATACGCTATTTTCCTGCGTTCACCACAATACCTGCATTATGTATGCGCCGCCCCTACGGCAGCCGGACGAAAACTGGGGGTGATGCATGCTGTGATTGACCATGTTGCAGAATCGCATGCAGGTCAAAACCTGTATTTGGATTTTGAAGGTTCAGAAATACCCGATGTAGCAGCATTTTACCGAAAATTTGGTGCCACTGAAGAGCGTTATGGTGTGTTTCACCGATAACAGCGGCCCTATGATATATTCTTTTAAATCATTCCCATCTTTGCAGCCATGAAATTCCTTTCCGGATTGTTTCTGATAATAGCAGCCAATTTGCAGGCGCAACCCCTTATAAACAAGGTAAATCCATTTATCGGCACTGGCGGTCATGGACATACCTACCCCGGCGCCACCGCTCCTTTTGGCATGGTTCAGCTGAGTCCGGATACGCGACTGGATGGCTGGGACGGTTGCGGCGGTTATCATTACGATGACAGCATTTGCTACGGTTTTTCGCACACGCATCTAAGCGGCACAGGCGTGTCGGATTATGGAGATTTGCTCATACGGCCCGGACTAACGCCCCTTGCCTTTCAGCATAAAAACGAAAAAGCCCACCCCGGCTATTATGCCGTAACCTTCAACAATGGTGTATTTGCAGAAATGACAGCAGGGCTGCGGGAAGGAGCACACCACTATCGTTTTCCGGCCGGACAAAAACCGGTCATTGTCATTGATCTGGAGCACCGCGATTTTGTAACGGATGGCAATATTCAATTAGAGAAAACCCATATTTCTGGCCACCGGATTAGCAAGGCATGGGCCGAAGAACAGCACTTTTACTTTGACCTTGCGCTTTCGGCCACACCCGATTCTGTGGCGGTGCTGAGGTCAAAAAACGGGCAGAACAGGACTTTGGCATTGTTTTTTCCAAAGGAATATTCCGATGTTTTTATGGCTGTAAATATCTTTTTTTCGGGTCCTCCCGCTCAAACTCAAACACGGCCAAATCTTCAGGGTTTCGAAGCGCTTAAAAAGCAAACCGAAGTTGATTGGGAAAAGCAATTGGGCAAGATTGTGGTGAATGGAACCGCTGAACAGGAAAGCATCTTTTACACCGCGCTGTACCATACCATGATTGTGCCCAATGTGGTGAGCGACGCAGACGGGGGTTATCGGGGCATGGATAAAAAGAAACACGCAGGAAAAGGCGATCACTACTCGGTATTTTCGCTGTGGGATACCTACCGCGCTACACATCCGCTCTACACGTTAATCGAGGAAAAGCGCACCCGCGATTTCATAAAAACCTTTCTGCGCATGTATCGCGAAAGTGGACGCCTGCCGGTGTGGGAGCTTGCGGCCAACGAAACCAACTGCATGATAGGATACCACGCAGTTTCTGTAATTGCCGATGCCATGGCCAAGGGCATTATGCCCGATAGCGCCGAAGCCTTGCTGGAGGCCGCTGTTAGGACCGCTGAAAAGCCTGTTTTTGGGCTGGATGATTATATGAAATTTGGTTTTCTGAGCATGGAAAACGAAAGTGAATCGGTGAGTAAAACCCTGGAATATGCCTACGATGACTGGTGCATAGCCCGCATGGCAGAAATGCTGGGTAAGGATAGCCTTGCCAAAGTTTTTTACAGAAGGTGCGGCTCTTGGGTCAACCTGTTCGACCCAAAATCCGGCCACATGAGACCCCGCACCTATGGGCGCTGGCTGAGCCCTTTTGAACCCCGAGAGGTAAACAACCACTTCACAGAAGCCAACAGCTGGCAATATTCGTTTTCGGTTCCCCACAATTTGCAGGACTGGCTTGGAACCATGCAAAGCCATGGGCCGCACACCCTGGAATCCATGCTGGACAGCCTTTTCACCACATCCAGTAAAACGGTGGGCCGCGAACAGGCCGACATTACCGGATTGATTGGGCAGTATGCCCATGGCAACGAACCCAGCCACCATATTGCATACTTGTATAACTCGGCCGGAAAACCCCACAAAACCCAAGAGAAAGTGAAGCTGATTTTAGATACCCTGTACCACAATAAACCCGACGGACTAAGCGGCAACGAAGACTGCGGACAAATGAGTGCCTGGTATGTGCTGAGCAGCATGGGTTTTTATCCGGTTTGTCCCGGTGATGACCGCTACAGCATTGGATATCCCCTGTTTCAAAAAACCATTTTGGCTTTTGAAAACAACAGGAAACTGCAAATCCTGAAAAAGGGAAAAGGCCACTACATCGGTTCGGTGCGTTTGAATGGTAAGAAGATTGAGCGCAATTTTCTTTACCACCGGGAACTGACCGAAGGCGGCAAACTGGTTTTTTCCATGGCTTCAGCACCCACAGAATGGGGCACCGGCGATAGAAATGGTTTTTTTACCAACGTGAAAGAAAGCAGCATTGCAGCACCTTTGTTTGTTTTCAGGGATATTGCCTTTGATGACAGTATGTCGGTGCATATCAATGCCCGTTTTGGACAGAATTTCACCATTCGGTTTATGAAAGGCAATGAAGAGAAAAACCGGATAGTTGTTCAAAGTAACAACCCATACAAAGCAGCCGATACAACCCTCATTTTGAAAGAAAGTGCCTGCTTGGAAGCATTTCAGCCCGGCGGAGCGATAGCCAAAGCCTGTTTTTTTAAACGCCCCAATCACTGGGCGGTAAAGGTGCTGAATCCATTGCACCCCCAATACACAGGAGGTGGTGACCTTGCGCTTTGCAACGGAGTGCGGGGCGATGCCGAATGGCAAAAAGGAAACTGGCAAGGCATACAAGGACAGCCTTATGAGGCTATTATTGATCTGGGAGATACCCAAACCATAACTTCGCTGCAGGCCGGTTTTCTGCAAGACACACGCAGCTGGATTGTATATCCAAGGAATGTAAGTTATACGTTTTCACTGGATGGGCTCAAATGGTACGGGACCTGTGGCAGTATGAATTCAATACCTGTGGACAGCCTTGGGTCTCAAAAACAAAGCATTGTTACGGCAATAAAACCCATAAAGGCGCGCTACGTGAAGATGCGGGCAGCCCAGCATGGCGTTTTACCTGAGTGGCACCCCGGTGCAGGAGGTGAAACATTTATTTTTGTTGATGAACTTGAAGTTCATTAGTAAGTTCTAATGCATTTTTTCTACTAATTATAAATGTTTTCGCCTCAAAGGGGGTTTTTTATTAGATATATTGCTGTATAATTATCATTATGAAAAAGTCTTTATGTAGAAATTTGCTGCCACTCAAAGTCAAAGCATGAGAGGTAAAAACCATATTGGCCAACGAATCAGGCTTGCGCGCCAGTCAAAAGGATGGACACAGGAAGATTTAGCTGAACAGATTAATAAAACACGCCCAATGATTTCTCACATTGAAAGAACAGGCAGTGTGACATTCGATACCTTGGAGAAAATAGCCAAAGGGCTTGGAATTGAACTTGCGGACTTGCAAAATGTGAGCAGTGAACAGATTTTGTCACCATCAACACTGGAAAGCCCGGAGTGGAAAGCGCTGGTTCGCGAAAACGAGCTGCTGGTGGAACTGGTAGAAAATCAGCGTGTCAGAATCCTGTATCTGGAGGCGGAACTAAAGCGCTGTAAAGGCAATTAAAATTTCTTAAGGGGTCAGTCGACCATACATTCTGGGGAAGGGTATGCTTTCCCGAACATGTTTGAGGCCACAAACCCAGGTAACCATTCGTTCCAGTCCAAGGCCAAAACCGCTGTGTGGTACGGAACCAAATCTACGCAAATCCAGATACCATTCAAACGCGCTCATGGGGAGTTCGTGCTCAATGATTTTTTCTTTCAGCAACTCAACGTTGGTTTCTCTTTCGCCGCCCCCCACAATTTCACCGTATCCTTCCGGAGCCAGCACATCCACACCCCTTGCAAATTCAGGGTTTTCGGGGTTCCTTTTTAGGTAAAACGCTTTCACGGCATGGGGCCAGTCATATACCATGATGGGAGAATCAAACAGCCGGGTAATCACCGTTTCATCGCTGCCACCAAAGTCGTTTCCGTATTCAAACTCACGGGCACTTTTGATCCACTGGGGGATGTTTCTTGCATCCTCTTCCAGGTCGGTCTTTTCTTGTTTTAACGCAT
>CAYSIK010000071.1:0-7023 GCA_964431045.1 uncultured Flavobacteriaceae bacterium | reverse complement strand
TTTTTGCCATTTACATCCTGTTCTCCTTTGATAATGCGAACTGCTTCATCGTAGGTCAGGCGGGGAAACTGTTTCATGCTGCTTTCCAACACAGCGGTATCGCGCCCGATGGTCTTTAATTCTTGAGGGCAGTTTTCCAGCACGTCTTTGATAATCGCGTGCAACATACCTTCAATGCAATCCATGTTTTGGAAGATATCATAAAAAGCCATTTCGGGTTCAATCATCCAGAATTCGCTGAGGTGCCTGCGGGTTTTGCTTTTCTCTGCCCGGAAAGTGGGGCCGAAGGTATAAATACGGCCCATAGCCATGGCCATTGCTTCGCCGTATAATTGACCACTCTGACTCAGATACGCAGGCTCTCCGTAAAAATCCGTTTCAAAAAGCGTGCTGGTTCCTTCGCAGGCATTGCCTGTGAAAATGGGGGCATCCATTTGTACAAAGCCCTGCTCCTGAAAATAGCGGTGAATGCTGTAAATAATGCGGTTACGAATGCGCATGATGGCCCACTGTCGGGTACTGCGCAACCACAGATGGCGCTGGTCCATCAAAAATTCTACACCATGCTCTTTTTTGGCAATGGGGTAGTTTTCGCTCTCCCCTACGGGTTGTACGGAAGACACCTGCAACTCGTAGCCTCCGATTTGTTTTTCATCGGCAACTACATTTCCGGTCAAGGCTACACTGCTCTCGAGCGAGAGGTTTTGTGCGTTTTGCAATCCGGCGGCCCCAGCCGATTCTTCGGTTACAACACACTGGCAGAAGCCGGTTCCGTCGCGTAAAATGATAAAAACTATGCCTTTCCCTTCACGTTTATTGGAAACCCAACCTTTCAGCGTGACAGATGTGCCTGTGGCGCGGTGTAATTCCTCTATATACATACCGTTTAAATACGTTACTTTTGTAGTGTCATTGCAAAGGTAACGCAAACGAAGGGTAAGCAAAAAGAATGAGTTCGCTGAAGCAGAATTTAAGCCAGAAAATGTTGCAGAAATTAAGTCCGCAACAAATTCAGTTTATCAAACTGTTGCAGCTCAACACCCAGGATTTTGAAGAAAAAGTAGAGCAGGAGCTTTTGGATAATCCGGCACTGGAAGACAACCGCAATGAAACAACGGATGATTATGACAACACCGATGAGTTTGGTGATGATGACTACCTCAGCAATGATGTAGATGTGGATGAACTGCTCCGCGCTAATGGAAGTGATGATGATGGGGGGTTTCAACTTAATGAAGACTACAGCGGCGACGAACAAAGGGAGATGCCCCTTGCAAGCCAAGGGAGTTTTCAGGAATACCTGATGGAGCAGGCAAGAGCAACTTTTTTCAATGAAGAAGACCTTCAACTTGCAATTCATCTCATCAATTCCATTGAAGAAGACGGTTATTTAAGGCGCGAGCTGCGCAGTATTGTGAATGACCTTGCCTTCAACGAAAACATCATCACAACCGAGGAACACCTGGAAAAACTGCTTATTAAAATTCAGAATTTTGATCCCGCAGGCATCGCCGCCAGGGATTTGCAGGAGTGTTTGTTGCTGCAACTTTACAAAAAAGATTACGGAGACAATCCCGCTATCACGCTTGCAGAAACCATCATCTCCGAGCAGATGGAAGCGTTCAGCAAAAAGCATTATGACAAAATCAAGCGGTCATTAAAAATAACAGACGAACAGCTAAAAGATGCTGTTTCTGAAATTATTAAACTGAACCCCAAACCCGGTGAAACAGGTTCGGGGCCGGCCAAAACACAATACATTGTTCCGGATTTTATTGTAAGCGGAACTTCGGGGGTGCTTGAGGTAAGGCTTAATTCACGCAACACGCCTGAGCTGCGCATTTCTTCTTCATATGCTGAAACACTGAGGGCGTATGAACACTCCGGAAAGAACGATAAAAACCTCAGGGATGCCGTGCAATACATTAAGCAAAAACTGGACGGGGCCAAATGGTTCATAGACAGCGTAAAACAACGCCAAAACACCCTGCTCAGCACCATGCACGCCATTGTGTCTCGTCAAAAAGAATTTTTTGAAGAGGGTGATGAAACCTTTCTGAGGCCTATGATTCTGAAGGACATTGCGCAGCAGGTAAATTTGGATATCAGCACCATCAGCCGGGTGGCAAACAGCAAATATGTAGAAACTGACTTCGGTATTTTTCCATTAAAATTCTTTTTTAGTGAAGGCATTGTTACTGAGGAAGGCGAGGAGGTTAGCAACCGGGAGATAAAAAAAATACTTTCAGACGCCATTGGCGCGGAAAACAAGAAAAAACCCCTCACCGACGAGGCTTTGATGGAGTTGCTGAAGGAAAAAGGTTACAACATCGCCCGCCGTACGGTAGCCAAATACAGAGAGCAGCTGAACATTCCGGTAGCGAGATTGCGCAAGGAGCTGTAGCGTTATATTCATTATCTTTCTGTTAATTCTGCCATCTCCTGTTTGTCGCACATTTTGCCTCAATACCTTTGAAGCGTGATTCCTCAGGCTCTCAAACAGATCATTTCTCCGGGTGATGAGATGTTTTATGCATTTTTTAATACAGGTTCCGGTCTGCTGATGAAGATGTCCGATTGCCTGATCAAAATGCTCGAAGAAAGCGACTTTTCCGGCAAAAAATGGTCAGCATGCACACAGGAGATGAAGCTGTTTTATGTTGAAAGTCAGGAAAATTATCGTCAGACGGTGAAGCGACTTTCGAAGGTTTTTATAACCCCGCTCGACAGGGAATCCATACACCAGCTATCCGTTGATTTGCATGCTGTTGCCCGTACCGTTTATCTGGTTCCGCGCTCAATTGCACGCGGTAAAAACGATTTGCCCGATATTCACATCCAGAAACTCGGCCGATGTGTGAATTCATTATCAGCAGAAACGGTTGACATGATTGCAGAAATTGGTACAGAAAAAAGACTTTTTGTATTGCAGCACTCAAGGAATATTTATGCCATAAAACGCGAAATGGACATTGCTTATGATCATGCGCTAAAAAAGTTATATGAGGACATGGATAATCCGGCTCAATTCATTCGTAAACTTGAAGGGTACAACGCCTTGAAAGAAGTAAGTGTTTTTTGCCGAAATGCGGCACATACAGCAGAAGGCATTGTGCTGACGCACGTAGGTTAAACAGCAATATTATTATATTATTAATTTTAATTTACGGTGCTATTCTTAAATGATAACCAAAATAGTTTTGCAGTAATCAATAATCACAACATGGCATTTAACAATATCATGAAAATCTTCCTGCCCAAGGATCGCGTTTTCTACAATTTATTTGAACAGGTAGCTGAAAAAGTAACCCTGATGGGAAAGATACTGCAGGAATTTGTTTATGAAACAGATGAAGATAAGCGTTTGGCCATGTCCAAACAGATAGAAGATCTGGAGCACCAGAATGACGAGCTTACTCACCAAATTTTTCAGGAACTGGGTAAAAATTTTATCACTCCGTTTGACAGGGAAGATATTCACTACCTGGCGGGCGCGCTGGATGATGTGGCAGATTATATTTATGCCAGCTGCAAGAAAATTCAGTTTCATGGCGTAAACCCCAACGACCAGGGAATTCAAAAAATGGCCGAAGTGATTCATCAGAGTGCTTCCGAGATCGGCAAAGCAGTAATGCAGTTGCGGGAATTGAAAAGACCTGAAAAAATTTCGGAGTGTCTGGTTAAGGTAAACAGCCTGGAAAACCACGCCGATGATATTTTTGACATGAGTATCAAGAAGCTGTTTGAAACCGAGAATGATTTCAAGGAACTAATCCGCCGCAGGGAAGTATACACGGTTATGGAAGTTGCCACCGACAAGTGCGAGGATGTTGCCAATGTCATAGAAACCATCATCGTTAAATACGCTTAATTTACCCTAAACTTCATGGTACTTCTGACCGTCATCATCGTTCTGGCCCTGATTTTTGACTACATCAACGGTTTTCACGATGCTGCAAACTCCATAGCCACTGTAGTGAGCACAAAAGTTCTCACACCCCTTCAAGCAGTGCTCTGGGCCGCGGTTTTCAACTTCGCGGCATTTTTTATTTTCAAGGATCACGCGGTGGCCAACACTATCGGTAAAACGGTAATAGATACCTACATCACACTTCCGGTCATTCTGGCAGGCCTGATAGCGGCGATATTCTGGAACCTGCTGACCTGGTGGTATGGAATTCCTTCCTCATCTTCACATACCCTGATTGGAGGTTTTGCGGGAGCCGCAGTTGCTCACGCATACCTGACCAAAGGACTTGTGGCCTTCAGCAGCGTTGTGGAGATGGAAAAAATTGTTAAAACCTTACTGTTTATTTTTCTGGCACCACTCATCGGAATGGTTATATCCATGTACATTACCCTTGTCACCATTCACCGCAATACTTGGATTAAACTCAGTATTATTCTGATTTCTGCTGCTGGAACCTGGGCAATGTTTAATCACTTTCAGAAAAGTAAAATGGATGAGAATCTGCAGAGATTCTTGAGGGTAGACAAGTATAAAAAAGAGGTTCAAAAGAAGCCGGAAGATAAAACAGCCGCTGAAAAACTGAATATTGCCAATGCAAATTATGAAAAAGCAAAGTCGTTTCTGGCTAATTATACAATGCTGGGCGCAACAAAAGTATCTGAACAAATTGCAGGCGTAGTGCCTTTCGACGAGCTGAAAGTAGAGAAACTGGGAGATATTGTTTCTAAAATGGCTAAGGTCGAAAAACTGAAAAAAGATGCTTTCTACGATAATAGCGCTGATAAAAAAAAGAAAATGCTGTTGGACACTGTGGTGAGAAGAATTGAAAATCTTAGGCCACTCTTCATTAAGCACGTTCAATCCCATCCGGACAGCAGTGCAAATATTCGGCTGGCGATTATAGTTTCCCAGTACATGGATTTTTCCGGCGCAGATGAAGATAAGCTAAAAGGGTATTTTCAAATTAATCTGGAAAAGGAGCTGTCCAAAGAACTGGAAAAAGCCGATAATTCTTTCCTTCGGTATGCGCTTTTGGGTATAGTTCTGATCTTCATCTTATCCTATATCTACGTTGAGAAACTGCGCAAACCTTCTGCCAACCGAACTGCCAATATGTTCAAGAAGCTTCAGCTGCTTTCTTCTGCTGCATTTTCCCTGGGACATGGTGGCAATGATGCTCAGAAAGTAATGGGTATTATTGGTGCCGCATTGATTGCCAATGGCAATATCAGTGATTTTAAAGACTTGCCTTCATGGGTACCGCTGGCCTGCTACGGCGCCATTGGCCTTGGTACACTGAGTGGCGGCTGGAAGATTGTGAAAACGATGGGAACCCGAATCACCAAAGTAACGCCACTGGAAGGCGTGAGCGCAGAAACAGCCGGTGCTGTTACCCTGTTTATGACCGAACAAATGGGGATTCCCGTGAGCACCACCCATACCATTACCGGCTCTATCATAGGTGTGGGAGCCACCAAACGCCTGAGTGCCGTTCGCTGGGGTGTAACCCGCAATTTGCTTGTGGCCTGGTTGCTCACCATCCCCGTGAGTGCAACGGTAGCGGGCATTTGCTACTGGATTATCCGCATGTTTTTATAGCCTGAACAGCCAACCAAATTTAAAACAAACCCAAAAAAGACCATCTCGCCGATGGTCTTTTTTGATAGTTGGGTTTTCGTCTTTAAAATCGTGCTGTTCATCGGATTTGACAGTTTGAAAAGTTTTCCACATTTCAAACATTGTATAGGATTCAGTAAAAAAAACTATGCTTTCTTAAACAACCAATAAAATCAGGCTTTTGACAGGGTTGTTTACGCCCAATTACTGCCTATTTAAACCCAAAACAACAGCTTAAAAGCCAAATTGTTCGTATGGTTTTTTATGATAATTGTAACTTTTTGATTAGGCTTGTAAACCAATAAACCAATTTTAACATATGAGAATGAAAAAATTACTCATGGTCATTTCGGCCTCAAGCATCGCCCCTCTGGCTTTTGCTCAGGCAGGACCGGGCGGAAGCTCCGGCAGTGACACAGTGGACGTTGGAACCGTAACGGTAACCGCCATTGGTACAACCAAAAATGTGCGGAAAATCGGCTACTCGGTTTCACAAGTTCAGGGAAAAGGCCTCGTGTCGTCCGGCGAAAGCGGGGTGATTCAGGCATTAACAGGCAAAGCCTCCAACGTGCAGATTACCCGTTCTGCGGGTGATCCCGGTGCAGGTGCCTACATTCAGATCCGAGGCCAAAACACCATCACCGGCAGCAACCAGCCGCTGATTGTTGTAGATGGTATTCCGGTAAGCAACTCAAGCTTCGGTGGAGGAACTGACGGCGTTGTTCAGCAATCTCGTCTGAATGACCTTAACCCCTCAGACATTGAGTCTGTGGAAGTACTGAAAGGCGCTGCTGCTGCTGCTGTATGGGGAACCCGTGCCGCCAATGGCGTTATTGTGGTTACCACCAAAAAAGGAAAGCGTGGTATGAGCATTGAATTCTCTTCAACCTATGCTATCGACCAGGTTAACCGCGAATACGAAAAGCAAGGTAAATATGGCCAGGGCTCAGGTGGTCGCTGGGTTGCCAACAACGCCAACTCTTGGGGTGACCAGATTGCCCTGCGCAGCGGCAAAGACAGTATCAACCCAGCCGGTGCTAAGTTTGTAGCCGATGACGGAACTGTATATGGGACCATCGTAAGAAAAGGCGATAAAACTGTTTACAACGACCAAAACCGTGAACAGGTTTTCCGCAACGGTATTACCTGGAACAATAACCTTTCTATTTCCGCCGGTAATGAAAAGAGCAATATGTTCTTCTCGCTGAGCGACTGGAATCAGCAGGGCATTATGAAAGGTTTGTCTGATTACAGAAGAACCACAGCCCGTTTGAACTTCAGCCAAAGCGTAAACGACAAGCTTACAATAGGATTGAACGCCAATATGGCAAAAACGGTTTCTAACCGGGTACAGATGGGTTCTAACCTCGATGGTCTTTACCTGGGTTACCTGCGTACTTCTCCCGATTTTGACAACTCTGATTACAAAGGAACCT
>CAYSIK010000070.1:6382-11205 GCA_964431045.1 uncultured Flavobacteriaceae bacterium | reverse complement strand
TTGCAAGGCATTGAGCAGGTTGTGCTCCACTCTCACACCCAGCGCTGCAATGTGTCTGGGAATGAGTGTTTTCGGACCGCACACCATCACATCGGCACCCAGCTTCTGCAAGCAGAAGATGTTGCTCAGTGCCACACGGCTGTGAAGAATATCTCCCACAATCACAACTTTTTTGCCATACACCGAACCCATTTTTTCACGTATGGAATAGGCGTCAAGCAGCGCCTGCGTGGGATGTTCGTGGGTTCCGTCGCCTGCGTTTACAATCTGCGCATTTACATGGCGGGCCAGAAACATGCAGGCCCCGGGGGCGGGATGCCTCATCACCAGCATATCCACCTTCATGCTCAGGATATTGTTTACGGTATCAATGAGGGTTTCGCCCTTTTTCACGGATGAAGTGGAGCTGGAAAAATTCACGATATCAGCGCCCAGGCGTTTTTCGGCCAGTTCGAAAGACACCCGTGTACGGGTGGAGTTTTCAAAGAAAAGATTTGCTACCGTAAAATCGCGCAGCGACGGGGTTTTCTTCACCGGACTGTTGAGCAGTTGTTTAAAATTGTCGGCCGTTTCAAAAATCTGCTGTATGCTTTCTTCCGAGAGCCCTTTGATTCCGAGGAGATGTTTGAGTGTTGCGGGCATCAGTTATCCTTTATTGGGTAAAAGCCAGGTTTGATTTTGGTTGGGGTTCCATTCCACTTTCACATGTTCGCCTGTGCTGCGGCTGTCTACCACGACACCGCTGTAATCTGCGGCAATAGGGAGTTCGCGGTTGTAGCGCCTGTCTACCAGCACCATCAGCTCTACCCTCGCAGGTCTGCCAAAATTGATAAGAGCGTCAATACCGGCGCGTATACTGCGACCGGTGAATAGCACATCATCCACCAGAACAATATTAAGGTTTTCGGTGCTGAAATCAATCTTACTGGGGCGTGGCATGTGAATCTCTCCCCTGCGAATGTCATCGCGAAAGAAGGTGTTGTCCAGTTCGCCGTAACGAGCCTTGTGTTCGGGCTTCAGCTCGTTCAGTTTTTGGATAAGAATTCTGGACAGCTCCACCCCGCGTGGCTGCAAGCCAATGATGGCGCAGTTTTCAAGATCACCATGCTGCTCGGTCAACTGCAGTACAAACCTTCTGATGATAAGTTCGGTCTGACGGTGGTTGATGAGGATTCTGGCTTCCATTAATTTTCTGACAGCGAAAGTATGATATTGAATTCTTCTTTGCTAAGTTTCATTACAGAAAGTTGGCTTTGTTTGATAAGCCCAATTTGAGCCAGCCTGCTGTCTGCCTTGATTTGGGCCAATGTAACCGGATTTTTCAGTTTGCTGTGTGGTTTTACATCCACCACTACCCACTGGGTATCATCGGTTGTCGGGTCCTGGTAATGTTCCTTGATAACTTCTGCGATGCCCACCACTTCCTTTCCTTCGTTGCTGTGGTAAAAAAGGCAGAGATCGCCCTTTTTCATGTCGCGTAGGTTGTTTCTTGCCTGAAAATTGCGGACACCATCCCAGAAAGTGGATTGGTCTTTTTCAAATTGTGACCAGCTATATTTGAAAGGTTCAGACTTTATCAGCCAGTGGTTCACAAGTGCAAAGGTATAAATAATACTTAATATAATCATTATCAGGTTGCAGGTTTGCCAAAATTGAAAAAATATTTTGCTTTTTTTCGCCATGTTTCTTGACAAACAAAAAAACTATTGTTAATTTAACCGCCCAATTTTTGATACGTTTTTTAACAATAGGTTTTGTTTGCAATTGTTGACATAGAGACTACAGGCGGAAACCCACTCTACGCGGGAATTACGGAAGTATGTGCGGTAATTACCGATGGCAGCAAAGTCATTCAGATATATGAAACCCTGCTGAATCCGGGCTTTGCCATACCCCGAAACATCACGGCGCTTACGGGAATCTCTCAGGAGATGACCGCAAAGGCACCCGTATTTGCAGAAATAGCCGCACAGCTGCACCACCTGCTCCACGATAAAATCTTTGTGGCCCATAATGTCAATTTTGACCTGGGTTTTATTCAAAATGAGTTCTCAAAGGCCGGCTTTACCTTTCAACCTCCAAAACTTTGTACCGTAAAGCTTGCCCGAAAGGCTTTTCCGAACAGGCGCAGCTACAGCCTGGGAAACATTTGCAGCAATCTGGGGATTGGAATCCAAAATCGACATCGTGCCGGCGGTGATGCTTTTGCCACCGCCGAACTTTTCCATCAGTGCCTGAATCAGCTGGGTCATACCGAGGTCCTTAAAATGGCAAAGGCTACCCAAAGGAAAATTACGGTTCCTCCGGCACTTAATGAGGAAGAAATCAACAACCTGCCGGATGCTGCCGGGGTGTATTTTTTCCGGGACCAAACCGGCAAAATCCTTTATACCGGAAAAGCCAACAACATACAAAAACGCGTTCGGCAGCATTTTGATGTAAAACGCGGTAAAACGGCCCTGCAGTTGGAACGAATTCATAAAATTGATTACCAGCTCTGCGGAAATGAACTGCTTTCTCTCCTTACAGAAGCCCACGTAATCCACACCCACTGGCCTGAATGGAATGTCAGCGGCAAGCACGTGGGAAACCGCTATGCCATTTACCAGTTTCAAACCCAAAGCGGATACCAGCGGCTGCAAACAGAGAAATTTAGAAAAGGAAGCCTATCTGGCATACCTTTCCCCAGATTCAGAGACGCAAAACAAACCTTGGGCAGAATGTTGCATGAACACGATATATGCCCGGTGCTTGCCCGCAGCCATGGAAGATGCTTTGTACCCGGCTGTTACTGCGAAAACCCATCGGAAGAATCCGTTGCCACACACAATAAACGTGTAGAAGAGGCCATGACAAGCCTTCAGGAGCAAAAAAACCGGATACTGGTGAAGGGTGAAGGACGCAAAACCGGCGAGAAGGCGCTGATACTTATAGAAAATGGTGCCGTTGCCGGGTGGGGTTTTGCGGATGAACACAAACCTGACAAAGAAATGATTTCGTGTATAGAACCCAAACCCGACATCCCTGAAACCCGCGCCATCATTGCCGGTTTTTTACGACAGGCAAAATCAGAAAATAAGATTTCCTATCAAATCATTTCCCTTAACTGAATTAAATGCAATCATTATGAATACCTATTTAAAAGAAAACATCAAACTGCTGAGAAAAAGACGCAAGCGCAGCCAGGAAGAAGTGGCCAAATCGCTCAACATTACCCGTTCTGCCTATAACAGCTATGAAAATGGCGTGGCCGAACCCGGAATTGGCCTACTGCTAAGGCTTTCCGAATTTTTCCAGATAAACCTGGATAAACTGGTTCGTATGGATCTATCGGCACTGCCTGAAAGTCAGATTAGCCAGCTGGAAAAAGGCATGGACCTGGATCTGAACGGAACGCGTCTGAGGGTACTGGCCACCACCGTGAATGCGGAAAATGAAGAAAACGTGGAACTGGTGCCGTTGAAAGCCAAGGCCGGCTACACCACCGGTTTTGCAGACCCCGAATTCATCAGGGTTCTTCCTTCATTTAATATGCCTTTTTTAAGTGCCAACAGAAAATACAGGGCTTTTCAAATCAGTGGCGACAGCATGCCCCCTGTTGTGGATGGTGCCCTTGTAACCGGAGAATATGTGCAGGACTGGAACACCATCAAAAATGGCAATCCCTATATCATTGTTACTCAAGATGAAGGAATTGTGTTCAAAGTCGTTTACAACCATATCTACCAGGACGGCTCATTGCTGCTTTGCAGTACCAATACAGCCTACGAACCCTATCCTGTAAAAATCTCAGAGGTGCTGGAAGTTTGGAAGTTTGTAAACTATATCAACCCGAAATTCATGGAGCCCAAGAGCCAGGATATGGACGATATAGGTCCTGCCCTGCGTGTCATTCAGCGCGAAGTGGGTATGATTAAGGAAAAAGTGAAGAGCATTGAGGAAAAAATGTGATGGCACAAAACAAGAATATGAACGAGCCCAAACCCATAGCAGATCTTATTAAAATTGTACTTCAGCAAGGTGTGTTTATGGGTTAAAAGCCCTGCCGCAGTTTGAACAGGAATTGTTATCTTTGCCGCAAGAAATGGGTCAGTCCGCAACTATGAATTTTACCAAAGAACAATACCTGCAATGGTATAAGACCATGATGCTGGTGCGCAGATTTGAAGAAAAGGCCGCTCAGCTTTATGGTCAACAGAAAATCAAAGGCTTTTGTCACCTTTACATTGGCCAGGAAGCCATTGTGGCCGGTATGATTACCGCAACTACCAAAGAGGACAAGTTCATCACCGCATACCGCGATCATGGCCATGCACTTGCGCTGGGGGTTTCCGCCAACGCTGTAATGGCTGAATTGTATGGCAAAGCCACAGGTTGCAGTGGTGGTAAAGGCGGTAGCATGCACATGTTTAGCAAAGAGCACAATTTTGTTGGCGGACACGGTATAGTAGGCGGTCAGATTCCCCTGGGTGCCGGCATTGCGCTTGCAGAACAATACAACGGTACCAAAAATGTATGTGTGTGTTTCTTTGGCGATGGTGCTGTGAGACAAGGCGCACTGCATGAAACATTCAACATGGCCATGCTGTGGAAATTGCCCGTTATTTTCATTTGCGAAAACAATGAATACGCCATGGGAACCAGTGTAGCCCGAACCACCAACGTTCTCGATATTTACAAAATCGGTGCTGCTTATGACATGCCAAGCTACCAGGTAGACGGTATGAAATGCGAAACTGTCCATGAAGCTATTCAGGACGCTGCTGAAAAAGCCCGAAATGGTGAAGGCCCTACTTTCCTTGAAATCAAAACATACCGCTACA
>CAYSIK010000070.1:967-6372 GCA_964431045.1 uncultured Flavobacteriaceae bacterium | reverse complement strand
CGCTACAGAGGCCACAGCATGAGCGATCCTGCTACATACCGCAGTAAGGAAGAAGTGGCAGATTACAAGAAGATCGACCCCATTGAAACCACCAAAGCCAGCATCATAGAAAAAGGTTATGCTACCGAGGCTGAACTGGATAAAATAGAAGAGGATATCATGGCAGAAGTAGACGAATCTGTAGTGTTTTCAGAGAATTCGCCGTACCCTGACCCCGCCGATTTGTTCAGGCATGTATATGTAGAAGATGATTATCCATACATAACAGATTGATGACGCTTGTCTTTCCACGAATTTTAAGTAATTTCGCACCTTTAATATAAAATGGCCATCGCATTTAATCGCAGCTCAGTAAAAGAATTCTATGCCGGTAACAAAAAGGTTGTTACACTGGCAGGATCAACCATACTCAGTGTAGTTACCCTTTCCTTATTCTGGAGTCTTTACTGGCATCCTCACAGGGAATCAGAAGCAGCAGCCAAACTTGCTCCGCTGCACCATTATTTTGAAAAAGATTCTTTTAGTGTGGTTCTTAAGGGCATCAAAGGAAAAAAAATGATGACTGCACCTGAAATTGCCGATGCTTATTTTCTAACAGACAAAGGCAAAGAAGCTGCAATGATGGCGGGTTTGGCTTACCTGCACACAGGTAAATTTGACAAAGCCATCGATTATCTGAATAAGGCAAATCCCGAAGATCAGTTTTTAGGAGCCGCCATACTGAATGCAAAAGCAGCGTGCTATGCTGAAATTGGTAAAATAAAAGAAGCTGCAGATTTGTATGCCGAAGCCGGTTCAAAATCAAAAAGTGAATTTGCAGCACAGTATTGGAAAAGCGCAGGAATTCATTACGAAATGGCTGAATCTTACAGCAACGCACTGGATTGTTTTGAGAAAATCAAAAACGAATACAGCGCTTCAGCGGAAGCTTCCGATATAGATAAGTATATTTACAAAGTGAAGGCCCTGAAGGGCGACTTCAATCCTTAAGCCGTTGTGGCAACTGCATCATTCTCACAAGGTCAATTTCCCTACATCTTACATCCTGAAAATCTTAAAATCGGGGTGGTTGTTGCCGATTGGAATAAACACATCACAGAAAAGCTGCTGATTGGAGCAATCAATATGCTTCAGGAAAGAGGTATACAACAGCAACAGATAGAAATTCTGCGCGTACCCGGATCCTTTGAATTGCCTCATGGAGCCCAAATGTTGTTCAATGTAAACTGCGATGCCGTTATCTGTCTTGGATGCGTAATTCAAGGAGACACACCGCACTTTGATTTTGTTTGCCAGGCTGCAGCAGATGGAATATTACAGGTTGGGCTTACGGCTGAAAAGCCTTGTGTTTTTGGAGTAATTACCACCCTAAATGAAGAGCAGGCACAGGACCGTGCAGGCGGAAAACATGGCAATAAAGGAACGGAGGCCGCATTGACTGCGTGCTGGATGATTTCCGCCAGACAACACTTGAATCAATAACGTTTTTAATTAATCCTGAATAGACTTGGAACACCAACAAGAAAATGAACCGCTGATGGAGAAAAAAGAGAAAAATCAGCGTTCTGAAAATTACGAAGCACAACTGACTGTAGCAGAGCAGCTTATTGACCATTCGGAAGAAACCCATGAAGACCACACGGATTATTCTGAACTGGAAAAGGCTGAGATTCTTAAAAGAGCTGAGGAATTGATTTACAGTCCCGATGTGAGAAAGGCTCAGGAAAGCCTGAACAGGCTTAGGGATGCGATGGATGCTAAAATCCTTGCAGAAAGGCCTGAGCAGTTAAAAGCGTGGGTTGATGCAGGCCATGATGCCCGCGATTTCAAACCTCAGCCAGACGAAGCCAGGCAAGCCTTAAACGTAGTGTTACAAAAATTCAGAGAGCGCCGTGAAGAAGAACGCAAACGGGCAGAAGAAGAAAAACTTGCCAACCTGAAGAAAAAGCAGGCCGTACTGGAAGATATCCGCGAACTGGCCGAATCTGAAGAACAGGCAAATTCGCTGAACAAGATGCGCGACCTGATGAAGATGTGGCGCGAAATCAGACAGGTACCGAAGGAGTTTCAGGATGAACTGTATACCCGCTATAAGTTCTATGTAGACAAATTTTACGACAATCTTTCGCTCTTCAACGAACTCAAAGAACTTGACCGCGAAAAAAACCTTGAATACAAAATTGAACTGATTAAAAAAACAGAAGCACTGGGCGAAGAAAAAAATATTCGCAAGGCGCTTATCACCCTCAACAAAATCCACGAAGACTGGCGGAATGCAGGACCGGTTAGAAAAGATGTGAGCGAAGAATTGTGGCAGCGCTTCAAAACAGTCAGCGATATTATCATTCAACGCAACAAAGACCGTCAGGAAGAAATTGACCGAAAAAGGCAGGAAAATCTAAATATAAAAAAGCTCCTGGTGGAAAAATCAGAGGCGGCCATTGCAGTATGGCCCACAGCCGGAAAAGAATGGGCCGCAATGGGCAAAGAGCTGGACGGATTGTTGGAAGAATGGAAAAAAACAGGTCCTGTGCCTACGCAAAAGAATCAGGAAATATGGGATCGTTTCTCCTCAGCACGACAGCAGTTTTTTGCGGCAAGGCGCGAATTTTTCAAAAACATAAATGCAGGAAGGGAAGAAAACCTTAAACGCAAGATTGAACTGTGCGAAAAAGCGGAAGCGTTGATGAATAATGAGCAGTTTCAGGAAACCGCCGAAAAGCTGAATGAACTGCAGGAACAATGGAAAAAAACGGGTCCGGTTCCCGACGCCAAGAACGACGAAGTATGGAAACGCTTCCGCGCTGCATTTGACCATTTCTACGCCAGAAAAAATGCGTGGATGAAACAGCGCCGCGAAGAAGATAAAATCGGAATTGCCGTGAAGGAAGCCATCATTGCAGATATGAAGAAACTGCTGGAACAGGAAAATGCAGATAATGTATTTCCCAAACTCAAAGAGTGTCAGCAGCGCTGGGCAAGCAGCGGATTTGTCAGCGGCAAGGCTTATTTCAACCTGCAGAAAGAATACAGGGAAATTGGCGATGTGTTGTTTTCTAAGTTTAAGCGCAACAGCGACAACATGAAACAGCAGGTGATGAAAGAGCACTACGCAGGTGTAGCAGGGCGTTCAGATGGGAAAAATCAACTTCAAACCGAGGAACGAAAGGTTAAAGACCGCATTAAAAAGGCTCAGGAAGAACTTGCCACTATCGAAAACAACAAAAGTTTTTTTGCGCTCAGCAAAAATGCAGAGGCAGTGCTAAAGCAGTTTGACAGCAACATACAGAAATTAAAGGAACAGATTGCCCGTTTGGAAAAGGAATTGACCGTCATCCGAAATACCAAACCCGGCAATGCTCAATGAGCTCTACAGAACGTTTGATTATCTGGAGTACCTGCTGGTATCTGATTCAAGGCACGGTACACACTCCCCTTTTGTTTACCGACTCCTTGAAGAAGTTTTCTATGTAAAAAACACCCATCCTGCATGGGATGCTATTGAGCAAATCCGCAAGGAAATGCTGCAGTCAAAATCCAAAATTGAACTGCTGGATTTGGGCAGCGGAAACCGCAGTGGTTTGCGTAAACTCAGTGATATCGCCCACCGAACTGCCAGAGGGGCAAAATACGGTCGGCTGTTGCATCGGTTGATTTCCCGTTTTCAACCCCAAAACTGCCTGGAACTGGGCACAGGGACAGGTATAACAGCCCTTTATCAGGCATCAGCTATGCACCACGGCCAAGTTCTGCATACCATTGAAGGAGCTCCGGCCCTCTGCGAAATCGCTTCTTTCAATGCCATGCGCTGCGGCCTTTCCGATCATATCAAGGTGCATCAGGGTGATTTTAAAAATATTCTGCCCATACTCCTGCAAGAACTGCAGCGGGTAGATTATGCCTATATCGACGGCAACCACACTTTTGAAGCCACAACCCACTACTTTGAACAAATGCTCCCTTACCTCCATACACAAAGCATACTGATATTTGATGATATTTACTGGAACGAGGAGATGAGAAATGCATGGTCCTTTATCAAAAATCATAATTCAGTTACCGTTACCATAGATATATTTGCATTCGGTCTGGTATATTTCCGTCCGGATCAGGCCAAAGAGCATTTTAAAATCAGATATTGAGTCTCCAGTTTGAACATAGTGTCAGGGTGCGGTATGCAGAATGCGACCGTATGGGATTTGTGCACCACAGTGCCTATGTCCTTTATTTCGAGGAAGCCCGCACAGAAGCCATGCGCAGCATGGGTTTAAACTACAAAGAAATGGAGGATGCGGGTATTATTATGCCGGTTAGGGCTTTCAATATTGAATTTAAAAAAGCCGGCAGATACGATGATTTGCTCAAAATCATTGTCAGGGTTACGCAAAAACCTGCCGTACGCTGTCATTTTGAGTACCATACATACAATCAGGATGGCGAACACCTAAATTCCGGGTTTACCGAATTGTTCTTCGTTAAAAAGGACACCCTGCGCCCCACACCGCTGCCTGCTTTCTTTGCAGGGGTTATTGACAAACATTTTCTGCCATGAGCCGTTTTTACCGAAACTTTGTGAAGGAAGAACATACCGAAGATGAATATCAGGAAAATCCGGTAGTGGCCACAGATGGCAGAATCATACGCTGGCTAAAGAATAAAACCATACGGGGATTTGAAGGACACAACCTGTATGATGTAGGCAAATATTTTTTAAACAGTCTGTTCAAGGAAGATTTAAACCTGCGCGCCTCCAGCCTTAGTTTCAACTTTTTCCTCTCATTGTTTCCTACCCTGATTTTTATCCTTACGCTGATTGCCGCCCTGCCCGTAAAAGGCGTAAAATCAAGGCTCATAACTGAATTGAGGCTGTTGCTGCCCGAAAGCACCTGGAAAGAAATTTCATCCACCATATATGAGCTGCTGAATCAGCAAAACAGCGGTCTTTTATCACTGGGCTTTATTATGGCTCTATATTTCTCCAGCAATGCTTTTCACTCCCTCATCAATAATTTTAACAAACGATTACCCGAAAAGCGAAAACGCAACTGGCTGCAAAACCGGATTCAGGCGGTTGGCCTGACCCTTCTGGTTGGAATAATGATTGTCGTAGCCCTGATTTTTATTACCTGGATGTTTCAGCTGGCCGGATTTATGCAAAGACACCACTGGTTTGGCTTGCCTATGTGGCTATTTCTGATTTCACTAATAGAATATACGCTTCTGGCGGGTCTTATTTTTACTGCCATCAGCAGCTTCTATCATTTTGGGCCGGCACATAAGCGCAAATGGAATTTTATTTCACCGGGGAGCATATTCGCTGGCGTTCTCAGCATACTGAGCACGTATCTCTTCAGCTTGTATGTAAACAATTTTGATGCCTATAATAAAATCTACGGATCTATTGG
>CAYSIK010000070.1:0-943 GCA_964431045.1 uncultured Flavobacteriaceae bacterium | reverse complement strand
CATTATTGCCCTTATGGTGTTGATTTACATAAACTGCCTTGTGATGATTGTAGGTTTCGAACTCAACACCAGTATTGACAAAGCCAGAATTACCAAAAAAAGAATGGAGTCCGAGAGCGGGACTATTTGATAAAAATTTTCTCTACCGTTCCCGCCCCAAGTTCATTATTTATGGCCTCCAGCAGCATAAAACGGCGGTAAAACATCTCGTTTTTTAAAGGAGCGTTGTCAAAGGTTACATACAATGTTTTATTCAGGAGCTTTATTTCTGAAGTGTGTTTTGCAATAAGCGGACCGGTAATTTTCTCCCATGCAGTTACCAGTCTTACTTCCGTAATTTTCTGGGTGAGCCTGTATTTTTTAAACATGGCCTCGATTACCGACGATATATTATTCTCTTTCTTGTCCACGCGCCAGTTTGCTCCTTTTGTATCCGTATGCAAAATAAACCAGTAAGCCTATGCCAAACCAAATAAAAAACCAAAACCAGTTATTGGCAGTCATTCCGGTCAGCAAATAGCCACAGGTTGCCAATCCTAATACCGGTATAAGGTTCCAGTTTTTCCAAATGGCCATCAATGCCAAAAGGGCCATTAGAAACCAGTATAAAACGATGATCAAATTCTCTTTTTGCTTGTAAAAAAACGCGGGGGAATAATAGAAAATTAATCCCTGAATCGCCACTATAATAAAGGGAAAATAAACCGGCTTAATAAAGGGAAGATGAAACGCACCCTTTTCTTTTTCCTTTCGGGGCAACAGTAGTACACCACCACATACCAGCACAAAAGCAAACAAGGTTCCGATACTGGTAAAATCCAGCACAAAATTCTCATCTGTAAATAAAATGGGGATCCCGACAACCAATCCGGTGACTATGGTACTGAATGCAGGCGTTGTGTAGGTTGGGTGAACCTCAGAAAACTTTTTGGGCAACAAACCA
>CAYSIK010000069.1:5451-11244 GCA_964431045.1 uncultured Flavobacteriaceae bacterium | reverse complement strand
CCCGACAGCGAGCGGGGTTGCCAGATTAGCCTGCTGACAGATGAAAACGGGAAAAAACTGTTTGACCACCTCACAAAACAGGGCATTGTGGCCGACTGGCGCGAACCCAACGTCATCCGTATAGCACCGGTACCTTTGTACAACAGCTTCACCGATGTTTGGAAACTGGGGCAGGCGCTGCTGGGCTTTACGATTTCTTAGCCCGAAACCGTTTCTTCCATAACTGCTTCACAATTCCATCTTTAAGCCCCACATTGGGTGCATAAATCTCATGGATATGGCATTGCTCCATGATTTGAATAAATATGTTGCCGGCATGGTTGATCACTTCAGCCCTGTCGGGATTGAGCTTAAGCTCATAGACCCTTTCATGGTGGCTTAATGATTCGATGTATGCGTTGGTACTTTTCAGATGATGCAGATTCATGGCCTCTTTAGCTGCCGTACCTGCAAGGGAATGAAGTTTCACTATATTCCCGCCGGTTCCGATGGCCTTCACAGACTGGTCTGCAGGTAAGTTCAAATCGGCAAGCCATTTGGACATACGCTGCGTTTCGGCGTTTTTTACCTTGCCCTCGCGCATACGCACCGTTCCAATGTTAAAACTCTCGTACTGTTTTATCTTTCCGTTGCGAATCAAACAGATTTCGGTACTGCCACCCCCCACATCGACATGCAAAAACACACTTTTGCCCGGCAGGCTGTCCAGAATTGCTGCCTGCACCAGACGGCTTTCTTCCTGCCCGGTAATAATCTCAATTTTCAAACCGGTGATTTTGCGTATGTCTTTGGCCAGTTTTTCGCCATTTTCAGCATCTCTCATCGCGCTGGTGGCACAAACACGCAATGCGTCTACATTGTATATCTCCAGCAACAAAGCAAACGCCTGCATGGCCTTTACAAGCAAATCGGATTTTTTTCTGCCAATCTCCCGGTTTTTAAAAACATCATCACCCAGCCTTAGCGGTAACCGGGTAAACTCTACCTGTTTAAAATCGGTATCCGGTAAATCTTCGTGTAGCGGTCGGGCTATATAAAGCCTGATCGCATTAGATCCGATATCGATGGCAGCCATTTTCACCGATGCAAAGTAAACGGGTCCAGAGATTCAGTTTTTCTCATCTTGCCCACATTATTTACCATTTAGGTTAAGAAAATTGTTTTAAAAATTAAACGCTTTAAAAAGTTGTTGTTGTTTTTTACGAGAGATAGTGTACTTTTGACACACCGAGTTTCTTTATGAAAAAATACATACCCATTCTTTTGGTTCTGTTCCTCTCAGGGTTTATCCCTGCACTGGCCCAGAGCCCAACGCTTGCAGGCAAGGTTAAGAATCAAAATGGAAAACCCGTGCAAGGTGCGGTGATTAAAACATCTTTGGGTGAAACCTCCGCAACTTCCGATGTAAACGGCAATTTTTCCATTGTACTGCCCGTTGGAAATCACACACTGACCATCTCGGCCAAGGATTACCAGGAAATCACCGAAGCCGTGAGTGTAAAACCAGGACAGACAATCCTGCCCGATATTACCCTAAACCCATCATCTGATGTCGGTGAAGTGGTTATTATCGGATATGGAACCACCACCAAACGCGACCTTACAGGTTCTGTTACCTCCCTGAAAGGTGCCGATGTGCAGGATATGCCCGCACCCAGTTTTGAAGCCGCCATTCAGGGAAAAGCACCCGGTGTGCAAATCACCACCGGCAGCGGTGTAGCAGGTTCAGGCTCACTGGTGCGCATTCGCGGTGTAGCCTCCATTTCAGCAGCAGGTGATCCACTTTACATTGTGGATGGTATTCCCATTTCTCAGAATTACTTCGTGAATGGCAATAACGGCGGTTTTAACAACAACCCGCTGGCAACCCTGAACCCCGAAGACATTGAATCCATTGAAATCTTAAAAGATGCCGCTGCTACCTCCATATACGGTTCGCGGGGCTCTAACGGTGTAATCCTGATTACCACCAAACGCGCCAAAAAGAGCGGTTTAAAGTTTGATTTTTCTTCCCGTGTAGGCACATCCCAGCCTACTTTCCGTCCCCAGATGCTGAACAGCAAACAGTTTCTGCAGATGTACCAGGAAGCATGGGAAAATGATGGCGGAACAGGCCGTGCTCCGCTCCCCAACAACATTTCATGGGAAGAAGCCGAAAAAACCAATACCGATTGGGTGGATGAGACCATGGGAATGGGCATCAAACAGATGTATTCACTGGGTACAACCTACCGTAAAAACAAGTTGGGCGCCTACCTCGGGCTCACTTATGACAACAACGGAAGCTTCGTTATTGGCAGCCGTTACAAGCGCAGTTCAGCACGCCTGAATATTGACTACGAACCCATCAAAAACCTTACATTAAGCCTGAGTTCATCCTATGCGCAAGGTATCAACAACCGCGTGGATGGCGCATGGAGCGGCGGTTTTGGTGCTGCCATGAGTACAGCCCTGCCCATTTATCCTATTTACGATACTACGGGCAATTACTGGAGACCGGGCGCCGGTAGCCTCAACCCAGTGGCGGTTCGCAACCTGAAAGACTGGAGAACCACCGAAAACCGCACCATCAATAACTTCAAGGCATCCTACAAAATATCAGACAAATGGGTTGTATCCGCCTTCGGTGCCATGGACAACATGGACTTCTTCGAAGACATTTACGAGCCCAAAGCCCTCATCAACACCAACCATGCGGGAATCGCCAAGCGCTCACCCCGCAGCACTTTCAACTACAACTATAACCTGATTACCAACTACAACATCCTTAATACCGAAAAACAAAGCCTGGATGCGATGGTGGGTGCTGAGTTTCAGAAATCCGTTGTAAGGTCAAGCTATATTGAAGTAAGCGATATGTACCACGCGCTATATAAAGGAGAGCAAGGCGATTCGGCTTCTACCCGCTTTGAACGTGAGAACGCCACAGAAGCCTTTGCTTTTGCATCATACTTCCTGCGTATGAACTACAAACTGCAAAATAAATATATCCTGCAGTTTACCATGAGAACGGACGGTTCTTCCCGTTTCGGACCCAATAATGCATATGGCTTCTTCCCTGCCGTATCCGGTGCATGGGTAGTGAGCGATGAAAACTTCATGCGCAACTTCCGCCGCAACAACTTCCTGAAAGTAAAAGCCGGTTTTGGACGCACAGGCAATACGCCCAATGAAAACTATGCCTGGAGAGGCACATTCACCCCTCCCCAAAACTCATTCGGCTATAATGGCAACCCCAGCATTTTCCCCACCCGTTTGGAAAACCCCGATTTGAAATGGGAAACTTCCGATGTGCTGGATGTGACTGTAGAAGGCGGCCTGATGAAAAACCGCATTACCTGGGAACTTTCTTATTACAACAAAACCACCAACGGTGTGATTCTGGATCTTGCCGTTCCCCGCTCGCTCGGCTTCTCTTCCTACTATGATAACGTGGGTGCGGTTCGCAATACCGGACTTGAATTCTCATTTACCTCCAGAAACATTGTTAAAAAATTGTTCTCCTGGACAACCCAGTTCAACATTGCCAGAAACTATAACGAGATCCTGAACATCGGTGTTTACACACAGGATGCCGTATCCGGCGGAACCAACGATACCCGTGTGGTGGTAGGCCAGCCCATAGGCACCAACTACCTCGTGCGCTTCTCCCATGTTGACCCTGCTACAGGCAGACCTGTTTACCTGGACAGAGACGGTAATGAAACCTTCACCTGGACCAACAACAACCGCGTGGCTGTTGGCAGTGTTCTTCCCAAAGCCGTTGGCGGGTTAACCAACAACCTGACCTGGAAAAACTGGAACCTAAGCTGTCTGTTTGTATACAAAATTGGTGGCAACATCTACAACTCCAGCGGCAAGCGCCAGAACGGTGTGGTGACCGACTGGAACATGACCACCGATTATTTCGACCACTGGCGTCAGCCCGGTGATATTTCCAAATATCCCAAACTATCCATGCAGACCGACCAGTATGGCTTGCCCCCCGATCCTTACCAGTACAATACCACCCTGTTCCTGGAAGACGGCAGCTATCTGCGCCTGCGCAACCTGTCTATCGGATACCGCATCCCTGCCAAATGGTTTGGCAAGTCTATCCAGTCAAGCCGCATTACCTTTACAGGAACCAACCTGCTCACATTCACCAAATACACCGGCGGCGACCCCGAAATTGCACGCGATTTCGAAAACCCCGCCGACAGAAACATGAGCTCGAATATCACCTACCTGACCGCACCTCAGGAGAAGTCCTACAACCTAACCCTCAACCTCACTTTCTGATGAAAAACACATTTAAATCATACGCCATAGCCACAGCCATCGGCATCAGTGCCATTGGGGTTTCCTGCAAAAAAATGCTGGACCTGAAACCCGAAAACCTTACCCTGGCTGCAGATGCACTGAAAACCACTGCCGATGTTCAGGCACTGCTGAATTCATGCTATGATGAATTTGCCAACCTAATGAATGGTTCCGTGCAAAACATCCATGAATTGCTGGGTGAAAACGTGGCTCAGCCCCAAAACTCTGCAGGCAGCTTGTATTACACCATCTGGAACCGCGGTACTTTCTCTTTCAGAACAGCCGACCGCGAATACCTGGATTTTTATAACTGCATACTGCGTATCAATACCATTTTCGAACGCATTGATGAGGTATCGGACATGACCCCGGAAAACAAACAGCGTATTCTGGCAGAAGGTCATTTCCTGAGAGCATGGTGCCATTGGGAACTGGTAAAACTGTGGGCACAGCCCTATGGCTATACGGCCGATAATTCCCATCCCGGCGTGCCCATTCGCCTGAAAGCGGATAAGACAATAGAACTGAGAGCCAGTGTAGGTGCGGTTTATAACCAGGTGCTTGCAGATCTGGATGCTGCCATCGCAGGATTGCCTGTAAACAATAATAATTATGCCAATGTTGCTTCAGGAAAAGCCCTGAAAGCCAAGGTTTTATTCATGATGAATGATTTTACCGGCGCACAGACTTTGGCAGATGAAATCATCAACAGCGGAACATACACCTTTTCAGATTCTTTCTCCAGATTCGTAAAAGGCGCACCGGAAGAAGTGATTTTTCAACTGATCAGCACAGGCAACAGCGATAACCGCGGAGGCTCATTTATTAATAACTACCGCGCAGACAACAACCCAAATCCTGTGTTGAAACCTTCGGCCGCTTTCGCAGCCATTGCTATGCAAGGCCACGATTTACGCAGCAAGTTTTACGAAGTAAAAAACAAAGGCAAAGGCAATGAATTCTATTTGTGTCACAAATTTGACAAAGATTTCTTCAATGTTCCTTTACTTCACTTATCAGATTTTCTGCTGATGAGGGCTGAATGTATAGTTGAAAACGGCGGTGATAAAACAAAAGCCATTGCCGATGTGGACAAAATCAGAAAACGTGCCTACGATACAAACTGGGTGGCGATTGATCCGCTTATCAGCATGTCTGCCCTGAAAGACTCTATACGCCATCAGCGTCGCCTGGAAATGGCCTTCGAAGGTGACTGGACCCTGCAGCTGAGGAGAAGAGGTGCCAAAGGTGAAAACATAAAAATCAGAAACAGCGACTGGAACTGCCCCGGCATGCTGTTACAGTTTTCACAAAGCGAGAATACGGCAGGATTTATATTTAACCCCGAAGGAGGATGCAACTAATGAAAAATATAGTAAAAACAGCTTCTGTAGCTCTGTTGATGGTCTTTGCCATACAGGGCTGCAAGAAAAAAACACGCGAACTCTACGATGCTTCCAGCAAACTGGAGGGCATTCAGGATGTTTGGGT
>CAYSIK010000069.1:4178-5351 GCA_964431045.1 uncultured Flavobacteriaceae bacterium | reverse complement strand
ACCAAAAATGACTGGGGCATAGTAGATATAGCACTTACCGAAGATATGTATATCTGGACATGGAAACCCAAGGAACACCCTGCCGGACATCCTTTGGCCAATGGCATAGGCTCAGCTGCCTGGAAAAGCAGCAATGAAGCGCTGAAAATGACCAAAGAATCTGAAGGCGTTTACAGTTTCACAATGACACCGACCCTTTTCTATGAGTGTGATGCCGCAACGGTATACAAGGAAGACTTTCACTTTTTGGTAAAACCCAAAGACGGCGGTGGATACGGCGATCCTGACCGAAAAACTGAAGATTTAACCATTGCTGTGGATCCACCTTCAGGCCCTGTAGTTAAAATTCAGACTGTGCCTATGGGCAAAGGACTGAAAAAAGACACCATGATTACAACTACTGCAGATGTTTTCAGTGTTATTTACAACAACAATGCAGAGGAGAAATTAACCATGCAGAATGCAACGGAATTGTATGTGTACCCTATCGCTTACGATTCAGCCGGTACTGCCTACAAAATAGCCGTTAATGCCAAAAGAGCAGGAGATTTCCCCCAGCTGAAAATGAAGCAGACAGCCAAAGGTATTTTCCAGTTCAGCATTATCCCCGAAAAGTTCTTCAATGTACCCACAGGTAAAAAAATCTACCGCATTGAATACCAGATTGTGAAACCCAACCTGGTAAACACAGATGACGCTATTGATGATAAAATGATTTATCAGTTTAATCAAGGCGGATGCTGATAACCAAAATGATAAATAAAAAAGGGTCGGAAATTCCGACCCTTTTTTATTTGCATCTTTTTTAATGCTTTATTTTCTCTGGATAACCAGATAACCCCAGGGGGCCAGCTTTTTATCCCGATAACATTCATTGCCCAGCAGTATTTTACCCTTGGGAACCTTTACTGTCGGCGAAACCGTCTCTCCACCCATGTTGAGGCATATCCAAACACAATTTCCCTTAGTTGAACGCTGAAAAATCAACTGATCCTTGCGCTTGGAAGGTATAACCTTCCATTGGTTCAATGCAGGGCTTGTGCCAAGTGCCACCTGACTCGTACGCAAACTGCACAAACTGCTGTAAAATCCATAATAATCATGGTTGGTTTGGGGCTGAATGGTATCTTTTTCAAAGAACTTCAACCGCTTGTTGTTCCCGTATTCCTGTCC
>CAYSIK010000069.1:0-4078 GCA_964431045.1 uncultured Flavobacteriaceae bacterium | reverse complement strand
GCCATGTCATGCTCTTCAGATTCAGCCAGCATAAAAATGGGCTTTACCTTCTCAATTTCCTTTCGCGCAGCATCCCAGAAATCGGCAGGAACGCTCATGGCCACATCGCAGCGAAAACCATCCATATCGCACTGCTCAATCCAAAATTTCATATCCTGAATCATGGCTTTGCGCATTTCGGCATTGCCATAGTTCAAATCTGCCACATCAGTCCAACCCATGCTATTGCCCTCTTCGTTAAGCGGATCGGTAATGCTGCCATTTTTATCTTTTGTATACCAATCGGGATTTTTGGAAATCCAGGGATGGTCCCATGCTGTATGGTTACCTACCCAATCCAGTATTACTTTCATTCCCATGACATGGCATTCTTTTACCATGCCCTTGAATTCATCCATGGTACCAAAAAATGGATTTACTTTGGTGTAGTCACTTATTGAGTATGGGCTTCCGAGATAGCGCTTCTTCTCTGTCGGATTGGTAATATCTTCCACAAAGAGATCCCCTTTGGCTTTGCGTTTCTTTTCGCCAATAGGCTGCACCGGCATAAACCAAAGCACATTTACCCCCAGCTGCTTCAGCTTGGGCAATTCCCGTCTGAATGCGTCAATGCTGCCTTCAGGCGTGTGGTGGCGGAGATTAACCTCATAAATAACCGGGTTTTTAGGCCAGTCTGAAGGTTGTGCCCATGAAACCGGCAATCCCATTGCCAGCACAAGGACCAGAAGTATAATATTCTTTTTCATGTTAATTTTTAGAATAGATATGAATAAGGGTTTGCATGGGCTGGACAATAAATCCCCCCCGCAAACGCACCAGATTGTCCTTATCAAAACCAGAAGACCATATTGCTTTGGGCTCACCGCCAAATTCCTTAATAATGGGATTCAATGCACCCGGCTCAATAACATCAGACACGATGGCTTCACTTCCCCTATTTATGGCCATCACAGCGAGTTCATTAAGATACCTGCGGGTAACCACCACCTGAGAATCATTGCAGGTAATTATTTTGTAATCGCCATAACACAGAGCCATACTGCCAGTTCTCAGTTTCGCCAGTTCCGAAATCTTGTTTTTAAATTCAGTTTGCTTTGCGCTTAAACCTGAAAACTGCATCATATTGCGGTTTCCGGGGTCATTCCCACCGGTCATGCCAATTTCATCTCCGTAATAAACCACAGGAATTCCGGGAGAAAAGAATAGCCATGTATAAAACTGCAGGAACTTCTTCGTTCCAATTTGTCTTCGCTGTGGTGGTTCTGTCGGCATATGGCATGAAGCGCGGCTTGTCCTGATTGCCCGTAATATTCCCCATCAAATGATGAGATCCATAACGTCCCAGGCTGCGCATCTGTTCTGTAACCAGCCCCGGCAGCGGACCATTCCAGGCGAAGGTTCGCATCATGGCATCATACAGGTTAAAATCAAACTGGGCATCGAGCAAACCATGTCCAAGGTAAGATCCTATCAACTTGGTATTGCCATAGGTTTCACCGATTTGATAAATGCGCTGTTTTCTTTTGGGCTCAATTTCAGTGCGTATTTTGGCCGTAAGCAGGCGAGTGAAATTTTCAGGGATATGCTTGGTTGCATCGTGACGGAATCCATCAAATTCAAAATCCCTGAGCCAGAAAAGTGCCGAATCCACCATATAGCTTGCCACTTCTGGCCTTCCCAAATCCAGGGTAGGCAGAAACGTATCAAACCAGGTGGTTAAGCGCTTTTCGTCCCAAAGCTCCGTATTCATGCGCCCGTCAGGCAGGTACAATGGCGTAACCCAGTCGGGATGCTGCTTATAAATAGGATGTTCTTTGTGAACATGATGCGCCACATAATCCAGGTACACATTGCTATTACGCCTGTGCGCCTCATCCAGCATTTCTTTCAGGGCGTTTGCATTTCCAAATCTCTCATCAATGAGGGTATTGGAAACGGGCCAGTAACCGTGATATCCGCTGAATTTTACCTGCGGATCGGGGAAGTTGCCCCAGGCGCCTTTGGGGTTTTTTGAGATTGGGCTAATCCAGAGCGCATTCATTCCCAAGCTATCGAGGTAACCCTCCTTCATTTTTTGGGTAATGCCCTGAATATCGCCACCCTGAAAATTGGTTCTTGCGGTCACCTGAGGATGATCCAGCGGCTTGTCATTATTCTTTTCGCCATTGTTAAACCTGTCAACAAAGGCAAAATACATGACAGTGCGTTCCAGGTCTTCACGGCTTAGCAAATTCGGATCGGTAACAGGTTTCCCATATTCCAGTGGAATGAGCAGGTCGTTTCCATGAACCTGCTTCGTTGCACAATAAACCCTAATGTAACTGCGCTTGACTGATTTGGCTGCATCAGGAAACTCCACAATCAGTTTGTTTTCGCATTTTAGTGACTGGTCAATGATTTGATTATTCCACAGCGCAAGCACGCTTAAACTGTCTGAACCCAGGTTTTCAGTTTGCTCGATGAGTAGTGTACCCTGCGCGTTGAAAGTGGCCTTTATATGAGGCACCGGCCTGTTTTCATTTACCGCCAAAACAGAATTCTCACCCCCAAAACCGTTGCTCCTCCGAATAGGATTGCCCGCATCAAAAACACCTTTTCCATCCACTACAAACTGATAACCGTATTCACCCGGATCCAGGGAAAGCGTTGTTGTATATACAGAATCAGAAACTTTTTGAAGCGGATGCGATTTGGCATTCCAGGCGTTGAAATCTCCTTTTACAAAAACCCCTTTTTCACTCTTACCGCTATAGCGGAATGTTACCGGAATTTGCACAGGCCTTTTCAGGATTACATCACAGCGGGTGAGGTCAGTTGCATTGAACAGAGGCAGGCCAAACAAAACGCCGTTATTGCTTCCTTTGGGGCAGATTACCTTCAGCTCAGATGATTTTTCTGCATCATCAACCATTAGCTGCGGAAATCCTTTCCAAGAATTTACATCTGTTTTCTGTCTGAAAACGCCCACATTTTTACCCGGAAAAATATCTGCTTTGGTCAATACGGTGGTATCGCCAGTCAGCCACAAAGGCATCACTGGCGCAGATAAATCGGCATAAGGAATGGCAGGCTTGGGTCGCATTTTGAAAAGACCACAACCTCCAAGTGCTACGGTCAGGACAAACAACAATATGCGCGAAGCGGTTTTCATCCTATGAAAATTTCGCCGGAGGCGCTGATTGTATAAGGTTTTGAGCAGCAAACAATGTCTGTTTGTGAACCTTCAAGATTCTGTACGGTAACACCTTTTTTATCAATCCTGATACCCAGCAGATTGTCTCTAAAACGCAGGTTGAATCGCATACTCTCCCACTTAGCGGGCAGTGCGGGACTTAAATGCAGCTTGCCATCGCGTACACGAATACCCGCAAATCCTTTACTGATGGTCATCCACGTGCCTGCCATAGAGGTGATATGGCAACCATCGCAGGTATCATTGTTAATATCGTTCAGGTCGAGACGGGCTGTGCGGAGGTAAAATTCATAGGCTTTTACCTCATTGCCGATTTTATTGGCCAGAATGCTGTGAATACAGGGCGATAAGGAGGACTCGTGCACGGTAAACGGTTCGTAAAAATCGAAGTGCCGGCGGTGCGTGTCAACATCAAAATCGTCTTCAAAAAAGTAAAAACCCTGCAATACATCGGCCTGTTTGATGTAACAGCTTCTGAGTATGCGGTCCCAGCTCCAGTGCTCCACGATGGGGCGTTCTGATGCCGGCAACTGCGAAACAGGAATCAATTCTTTGTCCAGAAAACCATCCTGCTGAAGAAACACGTTGCGTTCCGCATCAAAAGGAAAATACATGTTGGACTGAATCTTAAGCCAGTTTTGCACTTCGCTGTAATCCAACCCGATTTTATCCGAGATTTCTGCCAATCTGCCGCTGTTGGATTGGGACAGTTTCTCGTATTGCTCCGCGGCGTAGCGCATGCACCACGAAGCGATATAGTTGGTGTACCAGTTGTTGTTTACGTTGTTTTCAAATTCATTGGGACCGGTTACGCCCAGCATTACATAAAGCTGTTTATCGTTGGACCAGTTTACGCGCTGTGCCCAGAAACGGGCTATACCTATA
>CAYSIK010000068.1:0-11273 GCA_964431045.1 uncultured Flavobacteriaceae bacterium | reverse complement strand
AAATCGCATGTGCACCCAGAGCTGGAGGAGCTTCGCGGTCTTACCACCTCCGGCAAAGACAAACTCATAGAAATTCAACAGCAAGAGATCGAACGCTCAGGCATACCCTCGTTGAAAATCGGATTCAACAATGTCTTTGGATACTATCTCGAAGTCACACATTCACACAAGGATAAAGTTCCGGAAGATTGGATACGTAAACAAACCCTTACCAATGCTGAACGCTACATTACCCCTGAACTGAAAAGCTACGAAGAGAAAATATTAAGCGCTGAAGATAAAATTCTTGCTCTCGAACAGCGGCTTTGGGATGATTTGGTAAGTTGGGTTGGCAATCACATACCTCTACTGCAGCAAAACGCCCTTACCGTGGCTAAAATTGATGTTTTAATGGGGTTTGCATACCTGTCAGTATCCCATAAATTCAACAAACCTGAAATAACGGAAGAACGGAATCTTGAACTTTTGGGCTGCCGTCACCCGGTTATTGAAAAACAGCTGCCACCCGATGAAAGTTACATTCCGAACAATATATCGCTCAATACCGATGAACAAAGGATAATCATACTCACAGGACCCAACATGAGCGGTAAAAGTGCTATCCTTCGGCAAACCGCTCTGTCCGTTATTCTGGCACAAATTGGATGCTTTGTACCTTGCGAAAAAGCAGTCATTGGCGTAGTTGACAGAATCTATACCCGCGTTGGTGCCAGCGACAACATTAGCCTGGGCGAATCTACCTTCATGGTGGAGATGTTGGAAACAGCGAGTATCCTAAATAACATTAGCGACCGCAGCCTCATTTTATTGGATGAAATTGGCCGCGGAACCAGTACCTATGATGGTGTAAGTCTGGCATGGAGTATTGCCGAATACCTGCAAAGCCATCCAAGCAAACCCAAAACCCTTTTTGCAACACACTACCATGAACTTAATGAGTTGGAAAGCAAAATGGAAGGCGTAAAAAATTACCATATCGCCATCAAGGAGCAGGGCAACCGCATTGTGTTTCTGCGCAAATTAAAACCCGGTGGCAGCGAGCACAGTTTTGGTATTCATGTGGCACAAATGGCAGGCATTCCCAACAAAGTACTGCTAAGAGCAAGTGAAATATTGAACCGACTGGAAACAGACCGTTCTGCCATCAGCGGGAGAAACACGCTGAAAAACAACGCTGCCGTGCCCGTATACCAACTCAATATGTTTCAGGCCGAAGACCCTAAACTTAAGGAATTGCAGGAAATCATCAAGAAAATTGATGTGAATGCCATTTCACCCATTGATGCCCTGCTGAAACTTCAGGAACTGAAAAATAAACTATCTTAAAAAGTGTAATTACAGCCCATGGCCGGCAACAAAGGCAATTGATTCACGCGGATATTGTTTACCCTGTCGAAATAGAAAATATTGTCGCGATTGTAAACATTAGTAACGCTCAGCACCATCTGAAACTGCCTGCTGTCGGGCAACTTCCAGGTCCGTTTGGCGGAAAAATCAAGGCGGTGGTAATAAGGCAATCTTCCTGCATTGATACTACCATATAAAATGCCCAAATCACCGTTTCCGGAAACATAATCGGTGCTCAAACCCTGACCAAAATTGAATTTCTCATAGTAACCCTGTGTTTGGGTAAAAGGAAAGCCTGAACCAAAATTCCATCTAAGGCTTACTTCTGTTGATTTGGCTTTGCCAGGAAGGGTATAATTTACCAATATATTGGCATTGTGTCTTCTGTCAAATATGGGCTGATAGGTCATTACCCCATCAAATCGGTTGACGTAAGTTAGGCTGTAAACCATCCACACATACCAGCGTTTATCTTCATACTTGAAAGTAGCATCAGCACCATAGGCATCGCCGGTTTCAATGATAAAATCCTGGCGCAGGCGTGCGGGTTTGCCCTGATTGAACAAATCATCATTAAACAGTTTATCTCTGTTGATATTGGTAATTTGGTCAAAACGCTTGTAAAAGGCTTCTGTATTTACACTGATGCGCTTGGTAATCTGATATTCCATACCTGCCACTGCATGTCTGGCTTTTTGAAGGCGGTCGGTAACAGGCTTTCCATTAAAGGAGGTGGGCAGGTTCTCTGGACCACTGAGAAAGCCATAGAACAAATTCACCACATCCCTGTCGCTGATGGCGGAAAGTAGGTTCTGGCTATACTTTCCTACTGCCGCCTTGACTGTTAGCCAGGAAATGGATTGTATTTTGCCTGAATTCTGGGCTCAAGACTTCCATTTCCCAATGATGCATAATGCTGCCAGCGGATGCCGGTTTCTGCAATAAATTTCTTTCGGATATATTTATAATTGGCGAATGTGTTAATCTCGGCAGTAGCTTCTTTTTGCTGAATTAGCCTGCTGTTGCTGTTGTACAATACAAAATCGGTCTGAAAACTGTTCATCTCCAAACCCCATTTAAACTGATCCTTCTTGAAGTTGTATGAAAAATTCATCCCGATGTTGAACCCGCCAATACCACTTTTACGAGGTAAACCGTCCTTTTCAATCTGGTTGATTTCATAATTACTGTAGAGAAAGTACCCATCCAGTCTCGTCTTGGACTGATCGGGAACCACCAAATACTTTCCGCCAAAACCGCTTGAAACCCAGTTATAACGGGTAGTATTGGGAAAATCCACCCTATCACTGAAACGGAAACCGTATAGATTTGCATATCCGCCTCCTGCCCCATTCAGGCTGAATTTTCCGAATATATCCCCAAAATTATAGGGAAGCTTATCCGGATTTGCATAATTATAGAAAATGCGTGAAGACTGTTTTAGAAATGAGTTGCGATAAGACAAAACAAATGAACTGTTGCTGTTTCCCCGGCTAAACTTTTTTAATGGGCCTTCCAGCAGAAATTTACCTGTAAAGGTTGTTAAACCTGCTTTGGCACTGAGTTTTTGCTTGTTTCCATCCCGGGTTCTGACATCTACTACCGCACTGATTCTGCCCCCATACTGAGCACCAAAACCCGCAGTGTGAACATCGGCGCTTTTGATTAAATCTGTTTCAAATACGGAAAACAATCCAATGGAATGAAACGGATTGTAAATGGTCATTCCATCCAGCATCACCTTGTTCATGATGGGCGAACCACCGCGAATGTATAACTGTCCTCCCTGGTCACCTGTAAAAACAACACCGGGCATTATTTGCAGATACTGGATAATATCGGCTTCTGCACCCACGGTTGGTATTTTGTATATCTGCTTAGGCTCAATGGGGGTTCCCGTGATACCGGCATCTCTTTTTCTGGCCACAGATATTCGGACCTCATCCATAGAGGTAGTCTTTTGCAAATAATGGTCTGCTTTTGTGTTGGAGCCACTAAAAACAGAAACTTCGGCTGAAATGGTATCAAAACCCGCCGCCCATACCCACAAACGCTGCTTACCTGCATTGACTTTGGTCAATGAATAAAAACCATCTGCATCGGTTAGCACAATCCGGCCATCGCTACTGAGCTTAATGATCGCATTGGCAATTCTTTCGCCGGATTCGGTATTGTAAACAAACCCCCTGATATCCCCTGTTTGGCCTTTCAATGCAAACACTGAAATCAAACTGCACAAAAAACAAAATATTACCCGCATCCTACACCGCGAAAATACGGAATTTGCACGGCATCATTTAACTTTGCAACCACATGATTTATCGTTTTAAGGTTTGGTTTGAAGATTTGGAAGATGTGGTAAGGTGGATTGATATAAAACCTTCACACAGTTTTCTTGATTTTCACAATATTATTCAGGAATCCATCGGCTTCGACAAAAAAGAGCCTACCTCCTTTTATATCAGCGATGACAAATGGCGTAAGCTATTTGAAATCTGTCTGGATGATATGGGCACAAGCGATTCTGAAAATCCCGAACCCAAGGCACTGATGAAGGATGCCCGCCTGCGAGATTACATCAACGACCCTCATCAGAGGTTTATTTATATCACGGATTTTCTGGCTATGTGGACATTAAACTGTGAACTTCAAATGATTACGGATGATCAGCCCAAAAAAGAATATCCCCTGATATTCAGAAGTGAAGGTAAATCTCCGCGTCAACGGGAGGACAGTCGTTTTAAAATGCTCGATGACAATGAATTTGATGCCCTGGCAGCGAAGATATTAGCAGCTAAGGCCGGGAAAAACATTATGGAAGGTGCGGAGGAAGAATTGTTAAACGAAACCGATGAAGAAGATGAGGACGATCTGGGGTTAAATGAATATGGCGACGGTACCGATGACGATTTCGGAATGGATGGCTTCTCCGAGGTAACTGACCAATAAAATCGGAAATATCCGATGAAGCCAAGAATAATAGCCATAGCTGGCCCAACTGCTTCAGGGAAAACAGATGTTTCCATCCGGATAGCCCAGCACCTTAATTCAGAAATTATCAGTTTTGACAGCAGACAATTTTACCGGGAATTAAATATAGGTGTTGCCCGCCCTACAGCAATTCAACTCTCCGCAGCCCCGCATCACTTTATTGCAAACAAGAGCATTCTTGAAACCTACAGTGCGGCTACATTTGCTGCTGAGGCCAGAATTAAAATCAGCGAATTGCTTGAAACCAAAGAGTATGTTATACTTTGTGGGGGTACCGGACTTTATTTAAAAGCATTGCTGGAAGGCTTCAGTTTACTGCCTGAAACCCATGCAGAGATTCGTGAACAAGTGGAGGGTATCTGGAAAAGTAAAGGCATTTCAGGCTTGCTCGAAATTATCAAAAGCCAAGACCCGGAAGCTTTAGGACAAATTGAAATCCAAAATCCTGCAAGATTAAAACGTGTGGCGGAATTGTTTTTGAGTGCGAAAAACCAGTCACTGAAAGAAATCTATGCCCCAAAGATGAGCTCCATTGAATTCTCATACCAAATTTTCAACCTAATGCCCGAAAAAGAAGTCCTTTATGCAAAAATAGAAAACCGGGTAGATGCAATGATGGAAGAGGGACTTTTGGAGGAAGTAAAATCGGTTTATACCAACAGGGACTTATCTGTATTAAAAACCGTAGGTTATGCTGAACTTTTTGATTATCTGGACGGTAAAACCAAAATAGACGAGGCTGTCCGAAAGATAAAGCAACACACACGCAATTATGCCAAAAGGCAGATTACGTGGTTTAAAAATAAAACGGACGGGATTTCTCTTCAACCAGATAATGCGCCCGCTGAGATTTTGGATTTCTTAAAAAATTACAAATCAGAATATTGATAAATTGGATCTACCGGGCTTCCGGGCTCAACTGTGCATACCACTTTAATCAGGCCATCATTTAACCCATACACCCATCCGTGTACCATAGGCCTTTGGTCATATTTCCAGGCTCGTTGCACAATACTGGTCTTTACAAGGTTTTGTACCTGCTCGTTTACATTCAGCTCGACCAATCTTTCAAGGCGCTTATCATCATTGTCCAGCCCCATGATTTCATCTCGGTGCAACCTGTATACATCTTTAATATTGCGCAGCCATTTATTTAAAACCCCCATATTGTGATGGCTTAGTGCAGCCCTAACTCCTCCACATCCGTAGTGGCCGCAAACAATAATGTGCTTCACTTTGAGCTCTTCTACCGCATACTGCAGTACACTCAGCAAATTCAAATCTGTGTGAACCACCATATTGGCAATATTCCGGTGTACAAAAAGTTCACCGGGCTCCGCTCCCACCACTTCATTGGCAGGCACCCTGCTGTCTGAGCATCCTATCCAGAGATAATCCGGACGCTGATCTTTAGCCATGGATGAGAAATAAGCTTCATCCAGTGAACTTTTTTCCTGTGCCCAGGCTTTATTCCCCAGTAGTAGTTTAATGTATTCTTGCATAATCGTTCTTAAATAATATGATTTTTTGTTGTTCGTTTTGAAAGCGATGTTCAATTTTCAGTATTTCACAATCTTTGGACTCACAAAATTCTATGATGGATTCCCGAATATCTACATCCAGAAAGGTACAGCGAATGTAATCAAATACAATTCCGTGATCCGTTGCCTTTACTTTTTCAAGATGTTCTTTTATAATGGATTTATTGAAGAATGTCACGTCACCGGTAAATCTAACCAGATGGTGATTTTCCATACTTACGGCAATGATATGTTTGCGGTAATTGGATTTGAAAATAAATACGATACTGACAATGAGGCCAATGGAAACACCAATAAGTAAATCTGAAAACAGTATGGCAAGCACCGTTACCAAAAATGGGAGGAAATTATTGATTCCTTTTTGTTTTAATAGTTTGCAAATTTATCTCAAAATAAATATAGCCGGTTTAGCCAGTTTATAACCTACAAAAATCAATATCGCAGCCAATGATGACAAAGGTATTTTTGACAACAATCCCGGAAACAACCAAACAGAAATTACCAGTAAAAAACCGTGAATAATTGCACTGTATTTGCTTTTTCCTCCGGCATTGATATTCGCACTGCTTCTTACAATTACCGCAGTTATGGGCAAACCTCCCAAAAATCCTGAAGCCATATTGCCAACACCCTGAGCCACAAGCTCCCGGTTGGTAGGTGTAATTTGATAAGCCGGGTCAAGCTTGTCTGTAGCTTCTATACTAAGCAGGGTTTCAATGCTGGCAATAATAGCAATACTAAAGCCAAGCATCCAGACATTGGGATCGGCAAATGCATACATTGCAGGCAGTCTCCACCCGGAAATTACCATCTGAATATCAGGAATATTTACCAAATGTTCTTTTTGCAGTTGCCAGCCGGGGGCGTATTGGGCAGCAAAAAGATTTACTACTCCACCCAAAAAAACAACCACCAAAGGAGCCGGTAGCCACTTTGAATTTATATTGAGCCTTTTCAAAAAAGGCTCCCAAATAAATTGAAGAATAAGACCTATGCCACCCAATAAAACAGCCATAGGGGTAAATGACTTGAAAGCCGAAAACAGCTCAGTAAATGTATTTTGACCATCTTTTTGAAGAAAAGATTCATCCCCTTCAAAATCAGCATCAAATCCCACCAAATGTGGAATTTGTTTAAATATCAGCATCAAGCCAATTGCCACCAGCAAACCTTTAATAACGGCATTGGGAATGAAATGCCCTACTACTCCTGCCTTGATAAGTCCCAGCACTATCTGAATAAACCCGGCGATGATTACAGCAACCAAAAAAGCATCAAATGAACCCATTTGAATAATCCCTGCAGAAACTGAAGCAATAAGACCTGCAGCAGGTCCGGAAACACTAAGATTTGAACCACTGATGAATCCAACTACTATTCCACCTATTGCCCCTGCAATAATGCCGGAAATAACAGGAGCTCCCGACCCCAAAGCTATTCCCATACAAAGCGGCAACGCTACAAGAAATACCACGATGGATGCGGGAAAATCTGATTTCAATTTTTGAAAATTCATTTTACTTTTCTATGAATAAAAAACGGGCCACTGTAGCCCGTTTTTTGTAGTATTTTAATTATTATTATCTACTTGATCTTGGAGTTGGGGGTAACACTGGCACAGGCGCAGGTTTAGGAGCTGCCGGTCTTGAACCACCAAATTTAAATTCCATTTTGTTTTTATCGGCGGATTTGCAGGCAGCATCTACAACGATCCTGTCTCGGGTAATGCCGAACTGGCTAACCAAAGCTTCGATAATAGATTCTGTGCGGCAAGAACCAATTACATCGGTTTTCTTACCTGCATACATTTTTTCCTTTTCTCCGGTAGATCCGCAAATAACCAACTTCTTGTCAGGACACTGTTTCATCTTATCCGCAATCATCATCATTACAACCTGAAACTCAGGTCTTATTTGACATTTATTGGTTTCGAAATAAAGAGCAGGGAAAGTCATGTCTTCGCAATTGCAGCAGTTGTTCACAATGCTGCGACCACGGGCATCTACCATAGCTCCGATTGGGCTGTTGGGCTCAAGATCCCTAACATTGGGAATATTGTCACCATCTGAATCAATCATACGGCCTTCAGCATCTACTTCAACACCTTTTTCAGAGAACGGTTCCTTGTCTTTATAATCAGGAATACCATCGCCATCAGAATCTACTGCAGTTCCATTTCCATAAACATTCACACCCTGTTCAGTGCTATCGTCTACGTCGAAGAAATCGCTTACGCCATCACCATCGGTGTCAGTGTAAAGTGTGTCAACGCGACGGTCAAGCAAATTCACCTTTTCGTAGATGCTTTCAATAGGGCTCAACCAATCATAGTGCTGATTGCTTTTGCTTCCAAACTTCCAGGCACCATAAACGGTTAGAGTGCTGTACTGGTCGAACCAGCGGTTTTGCCAGATGGCGGTATTGTAAACATCGATATCGTCTGTTCTCATATAGGTTTGACGATAATCAAGTCCGATGTCAAAGTTCTTGCCCAGGTTATGTTTTATTCCAAATCCGAAAGGCACATTCCAGTGTCTTCCCTCCCAACGGTCTTCAACATCTTTGCCAACATTGGGATTAGGAGTTCCTTGTCCGAAATAATGATTCAGATAATAATCTCCGCCAATGTAGAGGCGCTGGTCATTGAATTTGGCAACGGACCGGTATGAACCCCATCCACCACCAATGAAAAGATTTAGCTGTGTTTTGCGAAGCGGGCGCAGAAAACTGATATTTCCCAGGGTGAAAACCATCTGAACGTTATAATCCTGGAAGTTGCTTCTAAATCGGAAATAATCTTTGTATAGTGTGGGAAATTGAAAATCCCTTGCTCCGCGAAGTACACCCACATTGTATTCTGCACGCAAACCAAACGTTTGTGAAATGCTGTATTTAGCAAATGCTTTAGCATGCCAACCGGGCTGAATTTTGTCGGCATCTCCAAAAAACTGGGTAGAACCCGCTCCCAATCCCAAAGACCATTGCTTGGCACGACGATCTACAAAATAGGAAGTAACGGAATATTGGCCTGAATCCTTTTTTCTCTCAGCTTTTCCTGAAGGCCATTTTTCCATGGCGGCTTCGTGATAATTGGCACCAGGCTTTTGCTTGTAGTACGGTTGAGCCATAGCACAGGAAACCAATGTTACCAGCAAACCCGTAGAAATACCCTTTTTAAAATTAAATTGCATCAGCTATAATTGTTGATGTTGCGAAAATAATAGCCGCAAATCAATTTACCAATAAAAAAAGTATGATTTTTAACATCAAGTCAAAAAGCGCCTTGAATATTAGACACACATTGTTCCTAAGATATGATTTACATCTCTGTTTTCTATTAAAATCTCAATGGGATTTTGTTTAAATTTAAGTAAATATTCAACGAAAGAAATGTTTCTTTCCTGAGGATTATTTTTATCAAAAAAAGCTATTGTTATTTTTGACAATCTATTGAAAACAGGCTCATTTGCTGGTTGTAAACGAATTTCTTTCGTAGCTGATTTTTCAGCTTTTTCAAGCGCTTTAAACCAAATATTACTTTTGGCCCTGAGATCTTTCAAGTTTTTATATTTGAGATGGAATAAAGATTGAAAAACCTTTTCTGTTTGTTCCTTCAAATCCTCAATATCCCGGTCAATTCTCACCCCTCCTATCAACTTAGTTTCCAAGTAGCGGGAAGAAACTTCAAATCCTTTCCACATCATATTTTCAGACAATTCGTTCTTTTGCAGAAACTGTTGAATTCTGGAATCGATAGTCAGGTAAGAATCTCGCAGAAACAACATTGGAGCCGTCACATTGAATACGTTAAAAACGCTGTAAAGCTGGTGCCAGTAATGCAATTCTGCCGGACCGCACACATAGGCTATATTGGGCAGGATTATCTGCTGATACAGCGGCCGCATGAGGACATTGGGACTGAACAAATCAGGAGCTTCATCTATCAGTTGGCGCATTTTATCAGCGGAAATCATTTCACCGGAAGGCTGTAGTTTAAATCCTTCCTTCTCCCTGTCAATCCTAAGTCTCTGACCATTCTTTATCATAAAAAAATGGGTTTTCCTGGGATTTACCTGATTTCCGTAACCCATCGTTTTTAGATGGGCTGAAGTAATTTGCAAAGCATCATAAACATTATCAGATAATATATCGGATTTGATGATGGGTTGAAGTTTAGCCTTTAAAAAATTGTTATCCGGATCTATCACGACCAAGCCGTATTTACCGAATAAATGATTTACAATAAAACGGGTTGCCGCGGATAGCGTACCGAAGCGGCAGTAAGCATCTTTGAAGAGCTGAAAAATATCTTTTATTTCTGCAGCGATATTTTCTCGGCTGCCCATTTCAATCCATTTTTCACAAAGATTTGCCAGGCCTTGTGTGGAAAGCCTCCCGGCCGCACCGCCCTTAGGAGTTTCCCAGGTGAATTTTTCTCCAAATACATCCAATGTATTGATTTCATCTACATCGTGATCTTCCGTGGCCATCCAAAAAACAGGAACATAATTATTTTCCGGATACCGGGACTGTAATTGCCGCGCATGTCTGATTACAGATGTAATTTTATAAATCAAAAACATAGGTCCCAGAAAAATATGCACCTGTTGACCTGTAGTAACCGTAAATGTATTGCCCTGCGTTAATTGTTTAATATTGAAACGAACATTTTCGTGAATATCAACACCTTCGTATTGCTGCGTAATTGTCCTATTTAGCAATTCCCTTTGGGGTCCAAATAATGCATACCGATTTTGAATCTGTTCAATGTCTGACTCATTAACAGGATAAATTTCATGCAGTTTTTGTTCGTTTTTCAGCCACGCATCAGCCAGCTTACCATAATAACCCTCAGGAACTTCGCTATGAATGTTCAGTATCATTCGTGAACAATCTCACCGTGCAGATCGTAGGGTCCATAACCGGTTATTTTAACATTGGCAAAGTCACCCATTCTTACATAATTGTTTTTGGCTTCAACCCAAACTTCATTGTCAACCTCGGGTGAATCCGATTCTGTTCGGCCCACAAAGTGGTCACCTTCCAAACGGTCAAAAAGCACTTTCAGGGTTTTACCCATTTTTTGGGCATTCTTTTCCTCGCTGATACCCATTTGCAATTCCATCATTGCTGCTGCACGTTGCTCTTTTACTTCAGCGGGCACGTCATCTTCCAGGGTATAAGCGTGGGTATTTTCTTCGTGAGAATAGGTAAACACACCCAGCCTGTCAAAACGCTGATTCTTAACAAAATCATACAACGCTTCAAATTCAGCATCTGTTTCACCGGGATGCCCCAGCAAAAGCGTGGTTCTCAGGGCAAGGCCCGGTATGCCTGCACGCAGCTTATCCAGCAATTCTTCCGTTCGTTTACGCGTAATTCCCCGACGCATAA
>CAYSIK010000067.1:0-11420 GCA_964431045.1 uncultured Flavobacteriaceae bacterium | reverse complement strand
CATCCATCATCAGGGAACCTGTTAAATCGGCACACAGGCCTACTACACGTTCATCAAGCCTTGCGGCCTCTAAAAGTCCGGCGCCAAACCCGCTACGGGTGTCTTTCTGGGCGGTTATTTCAAATTTTTTCATGGATTACAAAGTCAATACGGTATTGGTTCCTGTGGTTATTTTAAAGTCGACGGTTTTGCTGTAAAGGGTTCTGGTTTCACTTTTGGCGCGATACACGGCTTTATATTCACCGGGCTGCATGGTTATGAACTGTGAAGTACGGGAACCATCAATATCGGTAACCCACTCCATTTTATTGTCTCTAAGTATAAAAATAGAAGCTATCACATCGCGGCCCAAAGTGAGCTGCAACTGACCGGGAGCAGGTATCTCCACGGTGTACGTTTTGTTTTGCAAGATTTCCACAGCGGGTATGAACATACGCGGCAGGGTAAGAAGTTCGAGGTCATACTTGCCTGTCAGGTATTTCTTGTTGGTTTGAAAGTCCTGTGCAAAAAGGGTTTCCATTTTACCACTTTGCCTCACGATGGCTTGTAAACGACCGTACTTGGTAATCCCTCCCACCTTCAAAGCCAAATTGCCCATCGGTGTTTCAAATGGCAACACATTGTGCCTTCCGGGCTGTAGTTCCACATTGCGTTTAACAACGTTTGGCAATGTATGCACCACAAAATCATATTTGCGCATGGGATCCAGATATAGGGTATCAGGTATTCCCTTGCCGTTCATGGTATGAACCACATTTTCGAGCACTTGTCCACTCACAGCATCATAAACCGTAATGGGAATATCCGATTCTCTGGGTTGATTTTGGTTATCGAGTAAATTAAACTGAACAGAAGTATTATTCAGCGTCTGACTCACAATAACCCCTATAATCTTCTTAAACTCGTCCTCCGTTTGTGCATTGAAATACCTGCCGGCGCACGAGTAGGTTTGCTTGAATTTTTCCCCGTCAGTTCCCAATCCAATAATGAAAGGTTGTAAAACAATCCCCTTGCGCTGCAATTCCTGGCTCACGGCACAAGGATCACCCGGACATTCTTCAATACCATCGGTAATGAGAATAATAACGTTTCTTGAATTTTTATCCGCCGGAAAATCCTTGGCGGTAGCGAGCAAACTCTGGGTGATGGAGGTAAACCCCAAAGGCTTTACCTGTCTGAGTTTTGTAATAAAAGATTTGTGGTTATTGGGCGCAAACGGCACTTCCAATTTTGTGTCATAGCAGTCACGCATGGTAATGGGCTTTCCATGTCCAAATACACGCAACCCAACTTCGCAATTCTATACAAACCTTAAACTGTCAACCATGCGGCTGATGAGTGTAACACTCACCGCCCATCGGTTGGTTTTGCCCATTTCTGCCACCATGGATCCGCTGGCATCCAGCAGGAACAGTATCCGCGTTTTCTTACCCGGAAAAGCATTTTGAATTTGTCCATACGAAGTAGCTGCCACAAAAGCAGCCATCAGAAGGATCCACGGTTTCAGGTTTTTCATTTAAAAATCTCCCAGTTCAGTTACGGGGAGCTGTGCCATGGCTTTTTCAAACTGTTCAGAATTGGGGGCTTTTCCATGCCATGCGTGGGTTCCCATCATAAAGTCAACCCCCTGCCCCATTTCCGTCTTCATGATGATGACTACCGGTTTCCCTTTCCCCATTTTGGCCTGCGCCTGAGGAACTATTGTAAGTATTTCATCCATGTTATTGCCGTCCATATGCACCACTTCCCAACCAAATGCTGCAAACTTGCTGCCAATTTCATCAAAGCCCATAATATCAAGGGTTGAACCATCAATTTGCTGACCATTGAAGTCAACAGCAACAAGCATATTATCCAACTTATTGTGCGCTGCATACATAACAGCTTCCCAAATTTGACCTTCCTGCAGTTCACCATCTCCGGTAACCACATACACGGTCCTGTCATCCTTATTTAACTTCTTGGACAGCGCGATTCCGGCAGCAACGCTCAAACCTTGTCCAAGACTGCCTGTAGCCACCCGGATACCGGGCAATCCCTCATGGGTTGCAGGATGGCCCTGTAATCTTGAATTAATCAGCCTGAAGGTGCTCAATTCAGAAACGGGGAAATATCCGGAGCGGGCCAAAACGCTGTAATACACGGGAGAAACATGGCCGTTGCTAAGAATGAAAACATCTTCATTTTCTGCCGACATACTGAAAGAAGACGGATTGTGCTTCATAAAATGAAAAAACAAAGCAGTGAAATAATCCGCCAGTCCCAGTGATCCGCCGGGGTGACCGCTTTGAACATTGTAAACCTGCCGCAGAACATCTCTGCGGACCTGTGTTGCCATCACCTCAAGCTGATTTTTATCCATGATATTTTTGGGAGTTTCTGTAAATGCAAATTTGATAGCATAATGCAAATGGCTATAAACAAGTTTTCAAGAGAGCCCGACATAAACATTCACCAAACGGCAACAATATCAATTTACGTTTATTTTCGCAGCACAATGAAACTGCAATTTTGGTTGATTTCAGCGGCTCTGGCCTGCTATTCCTGCTCCGGAAAAGCTTATTCGGAACGAAGTATCAGACAAGGCAAGAAACAGGATAAACCCTGGCTTTTGGTAACCACTTTTAACCATTATTTCGATTCGGCAAACACCCTTGAACTCAGGCGAGGCAAGGGATTTCTATACAAACTGAAAGGCAGTGATGGAAAAATGCATGCAAAATGGCTGGGCGAATTCAAACCCTTCAAGGAAGTCAGTATTGCCCAATTTATTAACGCCCCGCAGAAGGGATTTATGTTTGTGCCTATCGACAGCCTGAATGGCTTATTAAAAGTGGTGGTGACAGATTCCATTGACTTTTTTGAAACCCCTGAAAAATGGCGTTTTGTAGAAAAGGGGCAGACCCAGTTTGATTACCAAAAACAGATTAGCATGATTAGCATTACGGGAGTAACCGCAATTACCCGCGGGATGGGAATTGTGGCTGATAACCGCGGTGTGGATTTTCTGACAGAAAACTTAAAACCCTGGTTTACCAAATCAGATGTTATGCACATCAGCAACGAAGTAAGTTTTACGCCCGACTGTACATTTCCGCGCGGCGGCACTAAGTTTTGCAGCAAAAAAGAGCATTTCAAAGCCATTACAGATCTTGGATGCGACATTGTGGAGCTTACCGGCAATCACAACCGCGATCATGGTCAGGACGCCTTTATAAAAACCTATGAATGGTATCTAAACCAGGGAATCCGACCTTTTGGCGGAGGCAGAAATGAACAAGAAGCCAACAAGCCTCTGATTATCACATTAAAAGACAGCACAAGAATTGGCTTTATTGGTTTCAACGAAGTGTGTCCGCTTGGAGAATGCGCAACAGAGAAGGAGCCGGGGGCCAATCGCTGGAACAGTGAGAAAGCAAAAAAAGTGATTGGGGAAATGAAACAGGCGTACAAATGCAATTTTGTGATAGCGAGTGTACAGTTTGGAGAGGTGGATGCCTACACTCCTTCCGCTACACAGGCGCCCATTTGCAGGGAAATTATTGACTATGGTGCAGATATGGTGTATGGTTCACAGGCGCATCAGATTCAAGAGGTTGTGTTTTACAAAAACAAACCTGTCTATTACGGTTTGGGTAATTTTTTATTTGATCAGATTCATCGCATTGGGGTCAGACAAGCTTTTTTTCTTCAAAACTATTTTTACAGCGGAAAATTAATTGCCACCAAACCGGTTTTTACCTTCATGGCCGAAACAAGGCAACCCAACATTGCCGATGAGAACCAGGAATGGACGATGAAAAAACTGGTATATCCGACAAATCGGTAAAAAAGCGCCCAAAACCCTTTCAAAAAGGGCTCTTTCATTTGGAAAACTGCCTGGAATTGAGTATATTTGCGGGTTCAAATGGCGCGTTATTTATACATTGTTTTGGCCTTGTTTCTGCTGGCATCCTGCAGCGATTACGGCAAAATTTATAAATCCAAAAACGCGACTTTAAAGTACAACAAGGCAGTGCAACTCTACATGAAGAAAGATTATGCCAGGGCATTGCCATTGTTTGAGCAGCTTAGAGACATCTACGGGAGGGCCACCGATAGCCTTGAGCAGGTTTACTTTTATACAGCTTACAGCCATTATGGTCTGGGAGACTATGAATTTGCAAGTATGTTTTTCAAAGATTTTACTGAGAATTTCACCACCAGCAAGCGTAGCATTGAGTGTGCCTACATGGCGGTTTACTGTGATTACATGGATATCGGATCGCATGAACTGGATCAAAGCCAGACAATCAAAACCATTGGCGGTCTGCAGACATTTATCAATTACTACCCCGAAAGTGAATATGCCCAGCGTTGCAACAACCACATAGACGATCTGCGGCGTAAGCTCCAGCTTAAGGAGTACGGACATGTAAAGCAATATTTCCTGATGGGCGATTTCAGGGCAGCTGTAAATTCAGCAAAAAACACACTGAAGCTCTATCCGGATATGGACAAGAAAGAAGAACTGGAATTTCTAATTATAAAAGCTCAGTATAGCTACGCTGCAAACTCAATTGAGAAAAAGCGGTTAGAGCGTTACAAGGAAGTTCTGGACTACTATCAGGATTACACATACAGCAACGGCAATAAAGGAGAACATGCCAAAGAAGCCGAAGCAATCCATAACAAAGCCAAAGAAGCCATTGAAAAACTAAAAACATTATTATGAGCCAACCTATATCACGCAATGCGGAAACCCGCGATTTGAGAAATTTCGAAGCAGAAACAGAAAACATTTACCTCTCAGCTGTTGTCATCTCCAAGCGCGCCAACCAGATTGCAGAGCGCCAAAAAGAAGAACTCCGCAATCGCCTGGAGCCTTTCGTAAACGATACTGACAACCTGGAAGAAATTCAGGAGAACCGCGAACAAATCGAAATTTCCCTGATGTACGAAAGACAGCCCAAGCCCACCCTGCTTGCCACACAGGAATTTGCCGAGGGCAAAACCTACTGGCGCATGCCCGATGCCAACACCGGTAAATAAACCGTTAAAAATCATATTGGGTGTTACAGGCGGCATCGCTGCCTATAAAATTCCTATGCTCATTCGGCTGTTCAAAAAGAACGGCTGTGAAGTTCAGGTGCTTATGACGCCTTCGTCAGAACGGTTTGTTACACCTGAAACATTATCGGTGCTTTCTGAACGTCAGGTCCTATGCGATTTTTTTGATTCATCCACCGGTATGTGGAATAACCACGTAGACCTTGGATTGTGGGCTGATGCCCTGTTCATAGCTCCTGCCACTGCAACCACCATTGGTAAAATGGTTCATGGCATTGCCGACAATTTATTGCTGGCTACTTATCTCTCGGCGCGTTGTCCGGTAATCATTGCACCTGCAATGGACTTGGATATGTATGCCCATGATTCGGTTACCGAAAATTTACAGGTTTTAGAGACAAGGGGAGTACATATCATTCCCGCAGATGATGGCCCTCTGGCAAGCGGCCTTTCAGGACCCGGCAGACTGCCTGAACCCGAAGCGCTTTACTCGGAGTTTATGAAAATCATGAATCCGGAATTGCCCCTCAAAGGGAAGCAGGTAATAATAAGTGCAGGTCCAACGTATGAACCCATAGACCCGGTGAGGTTTATTGGAAACCACTCCAGCGGAAAAATGGGCTATGCACTGGCTGATGCTTTCCAAAAGGCAGGAGCTGCTGTTACGCTGGTTTCAGGACCCGTCACTTTGCAAACCCCAAAAAATGTTGAGCGTGTGAATGTGCAAACCGCCGAAGAGATGCGGCAAGCCTGTCTTATTCATGCCCAAAACATGGATATTATCGTTATGGCTGCAGCTGTAGCAGACTACAGGGTAGCAAACCGGGTTGATGAGAAAATTAAAAAAGAAGAAAATCTGACGCTGAATCTGGTCAAAAATCCGGATATCCTACAGGAACTTGGTCAGGCAAAAACAAACCGCCAGACACTAATTGGATTTGCTCTTGAAACAAACAATGCGGAATCCTATGCCAAAGAAAAAATCAGCCGCAAAAACCTGGATTTTATTGTCCTGAATTCTCTGGCCGATGAAGGTGCCGGATTTGGCCATAACACAAACAAAGTTTCTTTATTCGACAAGATGGGCCAGGAGAAAAAATATCCGCTGATGTCCAAACAAGATGTTGCCGACATTATCGTTAAACAAACGATTAGTTATCATTTTTCGGGTAATTTTGCAGATATATGAGAAAGGCTGGCCTTTTACTGTGCGTTTTTTTATCAATGCTTCCAAGGCTCAGTGCACAGGAGATTAAGGCCAATGTGCAGGTAATTGCGCCCAGTTTGCAACTTACCAATAAACAGATTCTAACCACACTTCAGAATTCCATACAGCAGTTCATCAATACCCGCAAATGGACAGATGATGTATTTGAAGCCAGAGAAAAAATTGAGATGTCACTCTTTTTTGAGGTAAAAAAGCTAAACAATGCCTCTGATTTTGTGGCTACGCTTCAGTTTCAAAGCACCCGTCCTGTTTTCGGCAGCAATTATAAATCCACGGTTTTTTCATTCAATGATGAGGATATCGCTTTTGTTTACAGAGAATTTGAACCTTTGGATTATCAGGAAAATCAAAATGTAAATGACCTGACCAGCCTGCTTGCTTTCTATGTATATATGGCTTTGGGCTATGATTATGACAGTTTTGGAGAACTGGGGGGAACTCCATTTTTCCAAAAAGCCCAAAACATCGGAGGACTTATGCAAGGAAAGCCGGGATGGAACCAGGGTGATGGCAAAGGACAGCGAAACCGTTTTAACCTGATTGACGGCGTGAACAACAACCGCTTTCTGGCAGCACGAAAACTTACATATGCTTACCACAGAAAAGGCATGGACAGAATGGCAGAAAATACGGACCTCGCAAGAGCAGAGATAACGGCTTCTATCAAAAGTCTGGAGGAGCTATTCACTTTAAGTCCTAACAACCTGATAACCCGTGTTTTCTTCTCTACCAAATGGCCCGAAATTGTGGAGATTTACAAGCAAGCTCCGGTAATCGAGAAAAACAATATTCTTGAATTGCTGCGCAAAATGGACAGTCAGAACAGCAACCGTTACGAAAAAATCAAAGCGTGATTGGCTTTACCCATAGCATTAGCGATTCATTACAAGATTATTTAATCCATACTCAACCCGATAAGGTTTTTCTTTTGGGCGATTCTGAAACACTTCGTTTGTGTTTTCCGCTTTTATCTGCTGTACCATTCCACAGCATCATAGAAGTTGAAGCTGGTGAATACGCTAAAACACTTCAAAACTGCGAAACCATCTGGAATAAGCTGGCTCAGTGCGGGGCCACACGACACTCATTGCTGGTTTGTATGGGTGGTGGCAGCATTACCGATCTGGGAGGATTTATCGCAGCCACATTCCAACGGGGCATTTCGGTTGTTTACATACCTACCACCCTTCTGTGTATGGTGGATGCATGCATTGGAGGAAAAAACGGAATCAATCTGGGTGAATTAAAGAATTACATTGGAACTTTTAGGCATCCGTCTGCTATCTTTATCGATTCCCGTTTTTTAAACACGTTGCCGGAAACCGAATGGCTGAATGGAAAAGCTGAAATCATTAAACATGCTTTATTATCCGGAACCGGATGGGATGAAATTCGACAGAAAGGATTCCCTGATAAAACGGATATTCCTGCCTGGACTAAGATTATAGAAACCAATACAAGGTTCAAACAGGAAATAATAACCGCAGATTTTACGGAGAATAATATTAGGGCGAGGCTTAATTTTGGACATACTGCTGCCCATGCACTGGAATCGCTGTACTTAAAAAAGGGTACCGCACTGTCTCACGGTCAAGCGGTAGCTGCAGGCATGGTCATTGAATCCATTGCCGCCGAGTTGTTACAGATATGCAAATCAGAAACCGCAAAGGCAATAGCTGACTGCATATTGCCCTTGTTTGGCCGGGTAGATTTTCTGGAAGCGGATATTTCTGAACTCAATAAAATGGCATCAAAAGATAAAAAGTCTTTTTCCGGGAAGGTGGTTTGCAGCTTTATTTCGGATGCAGGGCAGCCTTGTGATCCTGTAAGTGTGCCGGAAAATGTCATGACAAAGGCATGGTTGCATTATATCAATGAAACTGCATAACAAACGGGATTTCGCCACGCATACCAGCGTCGAATTACCGGGCTCGAAAAGCATCTCTCACCGTGCGCTTTTGGCGGCTGCCTGCTGCAGTATGGCTGTAAACAAAATTGAGGGCTTATCATTTTCTGATGACACAAAACACTTGCTCAATGCATTGCAAAGTATGGATCAGCCATATTTCTTTTTTGAGGATGGCGCCACTCCCCTGCATTTTTTCATGGCTTTTGCTGCTGCAAAAAACCTGAATTGCACCTTGTCGGGTTCACAGCGTCTTATGCAACGTCCTCATGGTGATTTAACTGACGCATTAAAGCAGTGTGGGGCAGTTGTGACGGAGAACAACCGGCAAATCAAGATTGAAAAGGGCATGACCGGCTTTGGCCATATAAGAGTTGACGGTTCAAAAAGCAGCCAGCACATATCAGCCATGATGCTTGTGGCACCTCTTTTCCCGGGCCGAAAAGAAATCACACTTACAAACAGACCTGCTTCATTTCCATATATACAATTAACGGGGGATGTAATTCGGTTTTTTGGTGTTAATACCATTATCAGTTATGAAAAAATAATAATTGAAGAGGGAAAGTATTATCCGCCTGAATCATTGCAGATAGAACCGGACTGGTCCGCTGCTGCATTTTTTTATTCGCTTGTAGCATGTGGCTCAGGGATAAATATTATGCTCAAAGGATTACGTTTAAACAGCATGCAGGGAGATGCTGCTGTCGCCAATTTCTATCAAGAACTGGGGGTTTCATCCACCCAAACAGAGGAAGGTATTCTGATCACAAATAATGGAAATGTCAAATCCAATCCCGTTTTCAACCTGATTCATTACCCGGATTGTGCTCCTGCCATTTTGGCAACCTGTGCCTATCTGCGCTGCAACGCCTCCTTTACAGGCCTTGATAACCTCGCAATAAAGGAGAGTAACCGTTTGGAAGCCATGGCAGCAAATCTTCAGCAAACGGGCGCTATCTTAAGCATTAAAAACGGGGCATACTTTTTATCATACGATAATAATAAGGTGACGAGTGCTCAGCTTGATATAAAAACACAAGGAGACCACCGCATAGCCATGGCTATGGCCGTTTTCGGACTCAAATACATTGTAAAAATTGACAACCCGGAGTGCGTTGGCAAATCTTTTCCCGGTTTTTGGCAACAATGGAACCCATGGTTCAATATAGACCGTTAAATTTGTAGAAGATGGCCTCTAACTCCATTGGAAGTATATTCAAGGTAAGCAGTTTTGGTGAAAGCCACGGTAAAGGTATTGGCGTTTTACTGGACGGAGTCCCTTCGGGAATTTTAGTAGATGAATCCTTTATCACCTATGCACTGCAACGCAGAAGGCCAGGACAAAGTGCTGTCACAACGGGGAGAAAAGAACAGGATGAGTTCCAAATTCTCTCTGGTGTTTTTGAGAATAAAACCCTGGGGAGTCCGGTTTGCATTTGGATACCCAACACAGATCAACAACCTGCCGATTATGAACACCTGAAATCAATCTATCGGCCCGGCCATGCCGACTTTACCTATGAGGCCAAATATCGATTCAGGGATTACCGTGGCGGTGGCAGAAGCAGTGCCAGAATTACGGCTGGCTGGGTGGCGGCCGGAGCTTTGGCCGAATTAGCCTTGAAACAACTCTATCCTGACATTAACATTGTTGCCTGGGTTAAACAAATTCATACCATCGCATCCAATCCATCGGTTATTCCACAAAACAGAGAACAGGTGGATATCAATATCGTCCGTTGTCCTGATACACAGGCTGCCACCTTGATGGAATCAGCCATATTAAATGCTAAAGATGATGGAGACTCACTGGGTGGGCTCATCAGTTGTAACATAGAAAACCTTCCGACAGGCTTGGGAGAACCGGTCTTCGATAAGCTATCTGCGCGCCTGGCACAAGCCATGATGAGTATCAATGCTGTCAAAGGTTTTCATATCGGAGATAATCCTGTTGTACTGAAAGGTTCAGAAATGAATGATGCTTTTGTCTATGGAGAAGGACAAATAGCCACGGTTACCAACCATTCTGCCGGAATTCAAGGTGGTATTGCGAATGGCATGCCAGTTTTTTTTGATGTATTGTTTAAACCAACATCAACGATTCGTAAAACTCAAAAAACGGTAGATGGGGATGGAAACGTCAGAGAATTATCTGCCGAAGGCAGGCATGATCCCTGTGTATTGCCGAGGGCTGTCCCAATCGTGGAAGCAATGGCTGCTATTACACTATTCGATATGGTTTTACTTGACAGGGTTTCGCGCATTAACCTCTAAGGGTAATGGTTACCTTTGCGGTATGAACCGTCAGGAAATTCTCATTCAATTTGATCGCTTACTTACTATCATGGATGAACTTCGTGCTCAATGCCCATGGGATAAAGAACAAACATGGGAGAGCATACGACACCTGAGTATTGAAGAAATTTATGAATTGAGCGATGCGATTTTGGACAAGAATGTACAAGAAGTAAAAAAAGAGTTGGGTGATATCCTGTTGCACATCGTTTTTTACAGCAAAATTGCGGATGAGAAGCAATATTTTAATACAGGAAATGTCATTGATGAATTATGCCATAAACTTATACGTCGCCATCCTCATATTTATAGCGATGTGCAGGCCAACGATACTGAAACTGTAAAAGCTAACTGGGAACAAATTAAATTGCAGGAAAAAGGTTCTGAGAGAAAAAGTGTACTTCAAGGATTGCCCAAGAGTATGCCTTCCATGGTTAAAGCTTACAGAATGCAGGAAAAAGTATCCAGTGTAGGATTTGACTGGGATACGGCAGGTGAAGCCTTTGCAAAAGTAAAAGAAGAATTACATGAATTTGAAACAGCCGAAAATCCAGAAGAAAAGAATAAGGAATTTGGTGATCTGCTGTTTGCTTTAATTAATTATGCGCGTAAAAGTGGCATTAATCCGGATGATGCGCTGGAACAAACAAACATCAAATTTAAACAGAGATTCGAATATATAGAGAATGAAGCTGCAAAAGCCGGAAAAAACATAAAGGATATGACACTGGCTGAAATGGATGTGTATTGGGAAGCAGCCAAATCAAAGGAGTAAAGTCTAACTGCAAACAAGTAGTATTTATAGATAAACCTTTCCTGAAGCTGAAAGGCACAAAAAAACCCGCTCAAGGCGGGTTTTTTAAAAGGTCGGCGACGACATACTTTCCCAGGTGTTACCCCAGTATCATCTGCGCTGCAGGGCTTAACTTCTCTGTTCGG
>CAYSIK010000066.1:0-11542 GCA_964431045.1 uncultured Flavobacteriaceae bacterium | reverse complement strand
CCCTATTTTTGCACCTTTATGTGGGATCGCATAGCAACCTATATTCTTAAAAACCGCAACTATTTTGTTGTGCTCATCCTGGCGTTTGCCGGTGCTGCGGGCTGGTTTGCCACCAAGGCCGAAATGGCCTATGATATGCAAAAGCTGGTGCCTGCCGATGATCCTGAATACAAAGCCTATATAGCCTTTAAAAAGACCTTCGGCGAAGATGGCAACAAGGTGGTTATTGGTTTTAAACACAAAGACATTTTCTCCCTGCCATTTTACCAGGATTACTACAAGCTGTGCGAAGAAGTACAGAAGCAACCCGGCGTCATTGATCTGCTTTCACCCGCCAGGGTATTCAACCTGGTCATAGATACCACCTCGGATATGTATGCGGTTAAACCGCTTCTTAGCCGTATGCCTCAAAGCCAACAAGAGCTGGATAGTGTGGCTGCCACATTCAAATCCCTGAAATTTTACGAAGGACTGCTTTACAACGATACCGCCAAAGTAGCACTCATGGTGATTTCGCTCAATGACAGCACCCTGAACAGCAAAGGACGTATTACCCTCATTCAGAATATAGAAAAGCGCTGTGAGGCATTTGGCGCGAAGCACGGCATCGAAATGCACTACAGTGGCTTGCCCTTTATCCGCACTGAGTTTGCCACCAAGGTGAAAAGTGAAATCGTGCTGTTTACCATCATCGCATTTGCGGTAACGGCGCTGCTCATATTGGGTTTCTTCCGCAGCATCAGCACGCTAGCCATTTCGTTGTTCTTCATTGCCATTGGGGTGGTAACCATGCTGTCCGTTACGGGTCTGCTGGGCTACAAGCTTACCATGCTCACTGGAACCCTGCCGCCACTGCTCGTTGTAATCGGGGTGCAAAACACCATTTACCTAATCAATAAATACCACGAGGAATACCGAAGGCATGGCAACAAGGCCCGGGCGCTCACGCGCATTATCTCGCGCATTGGTGTAGCTACCTTTTTAATCAACTTCACAACCGCGGTAGGCTTTGGTACCTTTTATTTCACCAAAACCCTCATGCTGGAACAGTTTGGTGTGGTGGCGTTCATTACCATCAACATCATTTTCTTCATCAACATCATCGGTATTCCGGTATTGTACAGCTACCTGCCTCCGCCCACAGAAAAACAAACCGCACACCTCGATAACAAAAACGTAAATACCTTTCTGAACTGGGTTCGGTTCAATGCCTTTAACCGCAAGCGAACCATATATTTCTGGAGTATTGCATTTACAGTCCTGAGCAGCATTTACATCATTCGTTTGCGCCCATTGGCTTTCATTCTGGATGATGTGCCCAAATCCAGCAAGGTTTATAAGGATTTGGTATTTTTCCAGCAGAATTTCCGGGGTGTTATGCCATTCGAGATCCTGATAACCTGCCACGATGAGGGCGGAGCCAATTCAGCAGAAGTGTTAAACAAGGCAAACAGCCTGCAAAAATCACTGCGTCGTTACGAAGAATTCAGCAAGCCCATGAGCCTGGTAGAAATGGTGAGTTTTGCCAATCAGGCCTACAATGGCGGTGACGTGCGGCAATACCGGGTCCCAAAAGCTACGGATTTGGGTGAAATATCCACCCGAATGCCTGCACCGTCAGAGGGCAAAAAAAGCATCGTAAACGGCATGGTAGATACCAGTATGACCCGCCTTCGCATCAGTTATCAAATGGCGGATGTAGGCTCTATACGCATGGATAGTATAACCAGACAGGTGAAAAATATTGCCGGTAAAATCTTTCCTGAAGAACAGTATGAAGTAAAAATCACCGGCACATCGGCCATCTTTTTGCAGGGAAACCGCTATTTGTATGACAGCCTTATCAGCAGTACGCTGTGGAGTTTGCTCATCATTAGTCTTACCATGGGATTGCTTTTCCCAAGTATCAAAATGATCATTATATCCGTAATCCCGAATGTGCTGCCTCTGGTCATTACCGCCGGTTTGATGGGTTTCCTGAATATTCCGCGGAAGCCCAGCACCATTCTCGTGTTTAGTATCGCCTTTGGTATTACAATAGATGCTACCACGCACTTCATGAGTACATTCCGACGCGAACTGGTTCATACCAAAAAAACATTGCGTGAAGCCCTCAGCCACACCATTATGGAAGTAGGTCTGAGTATGATTTATACGATGGTGGCACTTTTTGCAGGCTACATGATTTTTATGTTCAGTCGTTTTGAAGGCACCCAGGCGCTGGGTTGGCTCACCGCGGTTACCCTTCTTTCCGGTCTGGTGGCGAACCTGTTTTTATTACCGGCATTGATTCTTACGTTCGAAAAAGACCTCAACCCCAAAGAAGAGCTTAAGGAAACTGTTTTGGAACTGCCCGACGAGACGGAAGATTAATTTTCAGAAACCAGCAGATTGCAGCCCCTCGCCTCGCTTTGGTCGTGGCGGCCCAGCACCTCAAAACTGCCGTCATCATGCAGTTTGCCTAAATCCTGTGTGGCAATGAAGCAACAGCTTTGCACATTGGCCAAATCCACCACGCAGATCATACCTGTTTTGCCCGGTGGAAGCCAGTTTCCGGGGTCGCTGATGTCACGGATCATGATTTTCATCCACGGCGGGCACAAAAAGCGGCCGTTTCCCTTGCTGTAAGCCTGGCTCATGAGTTCGGTCATGCCGTATTCGCTGTGTATTTCGGTTACGCCAAACTGCCGGCACCAGTGTTCATGCAGTTCGGTTCGCGTCAGTTCCGGACCACGGCCTTTCATTCCCCCCGTTTCCATAATCCTGGTGTGTTTGAGGGGAGGACCATTATATTGTTCAGCCAGTTCTTTGAGGGCAAATGTCACGCCAAGCAAAATGCCGGGTGTACCGTTTTTTTCGTTGATTTCAATTTGATGGATTAATTTTGGATAATCATTCAGGTAAAAACCACTTCCCGGGAGGCCGGTTTTAACAAAATCATCCGTCATAAACACCAGACTGCTGTTTTTCCTCTCCAGATATCCGGGCAACAGACAAAGCCATGCGTATTCAGCAGCCGGACCGTATTGCAATTCAAAGCTCTTGCGAAAATTGCAAATATAAAAATCAGTGTTTTGCAAAAAATGCCTGGATGTGCCGGACTGACCTGTGCCGCTGCTTTCAAACACAATGGTCTCCGGTTCAGTGAAACAGGCTACCTTGTATTGCTTGAAGAAATCAATAGGTAAAAAAGGGATATCTGCCAAAGCTTTAGGCTGCATATTGCCGTTTACTGCAATCCATTTGGCGAAAATGGGATTGTGCTGACGCTGGTAATGAAAGATTTCTAACGCCAAAGTTGTAAATTTGACATCGTCTGTGTTCCAAACCCTGCTAAAAATATCCTTCATCCTTTCCGCTGTGCTGTTTGCTTGTCGGCCCGACAAAAATAAGTTCTCTGAGGTGCCTTTCCTGCAAATTAAGGGTGCATATGTTTACAATAATGGTTTCGACAAGGATAGTTTTATCGAGTTGGTAATGCACTACCGTGACGGAGACGGTGATATTGGACTGGATCCGGGAGATACAGCTCCACCGTTTCATTATGGAGGAACAGCATTTTACAATTTGAAAATTTGGATGCTCCAAAAAGTTAATGGTAAATGGATAAAGCCCATCAATCCCCTGAGCAATCCGCCTGATACGTTGAATTTTCATGAAAGAATTCCCCGAATTACCCCAACAGGCAGGGCTAAATGGATTGAAGGAGATTTGAGTGTAAAAATTCCTGCAGAGCCATTTGGACTTAAGCCCGATACCATAAAACTGCAGGTGTTGCTGATGGACAGAAAACTGCAGAACAGCGGGTTGCTGGAATCTGAAGAATTGGTTTTAAAACATTAAAAAAAGGCGTGAATTCCATTATTTTCTCAACTCGTTTACCTTTGGCATAAGGTTTGGAATACATAAAATATGAGATCAATACTTTTCATTCTCTCAGTTGTGCTGTTTTCTCCGCTTGCTGCGCAGAAAACGGGCTTTATTGACAGTGATTTGATTTTAGGCAAAATGCCGGAATATAAATCAGCCCAAAAACAGCTGGATGACCTGGCCGCCAAATGGCAGCAGGATGCCGCTGAGACGCAGCAAAAACTGGATCAGCTTTATAAGGATTACAAAGCGGAAGAGGTGCTGCTTACTTCAGACCAGAAGCGCAAGAGGGAAGAAGCCATTGTAGGAAAGGAAAAAGAGCTGTTTCAATTTCGCGAGGATAAATTTGGCCAGACCGGAGAACTCTTCAAAAAACGTGAAGAACTCATCAAGCCTGTTCAGGATAAGGTATATGATGCGGTGCAGAAAGTGGCAAAAAAAGAAGGCCTTGATTTTATTTTTGACAAAGCAGGCGGGGCACTCATGATGTATGCCAACGCCAAATACGATAAAACTTTTGAGGTGATGGAAGAGCTGGGGATTCCCACAGAGGCCCCCGGAACCACGCCCGGAAATTCAGGAAAATAACAACAATCACTATATGAAAAAAATTCTCTCTATGCTGGCCATTGCAACCCTTTTCGTGGGCAGTGCAAGCGCCCAGAAAATCGCTTATCTCAACATGCAGACAGTATTGGATACCCTTCCTCAAACGGATAGTGTTCGCGAACAGTTGTATAAGTTTGCCGGTAAATTGCAGCAGGACCTTACCGATTTGGCAGGTGAAATTGACAAGGCCAAATCTGACTATGAAACGATGAATGCGGATCCTTCAATCACAAAAACTCGCAAGGATTTACAGGCGCAGAAATACCAGACCCTGGTGGATTTGTACCAGCGCACCGAGCAGGAGGCCCAAAAACAATTGATGGAGACAGAAAAAGAGAAAATGCAGCCTGTGTATGATATGATTAAAAAGTCAGCCGGGGAAGTGGGTAAATCCAAAGGCTACACGCTGATACTGAACAATACACAGGGCGTAGTTCTTTATAACCTCAATGATGCAGATGATATCACCGCTGCCGTGATTAAATTTATGCTTGCAAAGTATCCGGCTGATAAAAAGGCGGAGACGGCCCCCAAGGCTCCGGGTTCAAAATAAAATATTGTTTAACTGATATAAAAAGTCCTGATTACCACATCAGGACTTTTTTATTTGGGCTGCCGCACCTTGTTTTGCATATGTGGAGCAAAAAGTGGCGCCCATTGGTGTTTTTGATTCCGGTTACGGCGGTTTAACCGTACTTAAAGAACTGGAAAAAGCATTGCCCCAGTATGATTATCTATACCTGGGTGATAATGCCCGTGCCCCTTACGGAACACGCTCCTTTGACACTGTTTATGAATATACCCTGCAGGCCGTTAAATGGTTGTTTGATGAGGGTTGTCCACTGGTGATTCTGGCCTGTAATACCGCTTCTGCCAAGGCTTTGCGCAATATTCAGCAAAAAGATTTGCCGGTCCTGGATGCGACCAAACGGGTTCTGGGGGTTATCCGGCCCACAGCAGAAATTGCGGGAAAACTCACGAAAACAGGAAACATTGGGATTCTGGGAACACAGGGAACCGTATCATCGCATTCCTATATTCTGGAACTGCAAAAGTTCTTTCCCGACGTGAACGTATATCAGGAAGCCTGCCCTCTGTGGGTGCCGCTGGTAGAGAATAATGAGCACGATAAACCGGGCGCCGATTACTTTGTAAAGCAGCATATTGACAATTTGTTGGCTCAGTGCCCCGAAATGGATGCGATTTTTCTGGCCTGCACGCATTACCCGCTGCTGCTGGATAAAATCAATACATACATACCGGAAGGTATGCGGGTTTTTGAGCAGGGAAGTATCGTTGCAGAGAGTCTGGTGCATTATTTGGAGCGCCATCCGGAAATGCGCAGCCGTCTCAGTACAGGTTCGACCCGTAATTTCACAACCACCGATTTGGCTGAATCTTTTGACAAGCAGGCAACTGTTTTTTACGGCAAATCGGTTTCTTCTCGCCGAATAGAATTGCTGTAAAAGGGCAGATGCAGGATCTTTTAAAACAGCGTTTAAGAACACTGCCCGAAAAACCAGGGGTATACAAATATTTTGACGATAATGGGGTAATCATTTATGTGGGAAAAGCCCGCAATCTTAAAAAAAGAGTAAACAGCTATTTTACAAAACAGCACGATAACCGGAAGACGGAAGTGCTGATTAAAAAGATAGCCCATATTGATTTTACGGTTGTTGAAACAGAATGGGATGCACTGCTGTTGGAAAACAGCCTGATCAAAGAGTTTCAGCCACGCTACAACATTAACCTCAAAGACGATAAGAGCTATCCCTATATCCGCGTTACCAACGAACGCTTTCCTAAGGTGTATGCCATGCGGAATCCGGTGCGCGATGGCTCTCTGTATTTTGGGCCCTATGCCTCGCCCAAAATTATGCATACCGTGCTGGATCTGGCCAGAAAGCTGTATCCTACTCGCAACTGCAACTTGCAGATGACACCTGAAAAAATTGTGCAGGGCAAATTCTCCACTTGCCTCGAATACCAGATTGGCAACTGTATGGGGCCTTGTGAGGGCAAGCAATCGGAAGATGATTACAACCAAAGCATTCAGCAAATCAAACAATTGCTGAGGGGAAACCTTGGCGAAATCAAACAGCATCTGCGCGCTGAAATGCAGACTGCAGCCGCTGCACTTCGCTTTGAAGAGGCACAGCAGTTCAAGGAAAAACTCGATGCCCTGGAGAATTACCGCCACAAAAGTACCATCGTTACCTCCCTGAGGGGAAATGCAGCTGTCTTCGGCGTAAGCAGTACTGATAAATTTGCCTTTGTGAACGTCTTGTACGTGGCCGATGGAATTATTGTGCGTACGCACAACTGGGAGGTAAAAAAGAAACTGGACGAAACCGATACGGACATCATGCGGCAGGCCATCAGCGAAATGCAGGTGTTGTATGCAGATGAGTTGCCGGATGAGTGGATTTTGCCCTTTCCGCCGGAGGCCGATGACGAAGCCTTTGTTAACTGGTCTGTACCCAAAGCGGGCGATCGCAAAAAACTGCTGGATCTGAGTTTAAAAAACGCGATGCTGTTCCGCCAGGAAAAACTTAATCAGTATGAAAAACTGAATCCTGAAGTCCGCATAGACCGGCTGATGGAGCAAATGCGCAAGGATTTGCGTCTGCAGGAGCAGCCCCGGCATATGGAATGCTTTGACAACAGTAACTTTCAGGGAACATATCCCGTTTCAGCTTGTGTGGTTTTTAAAGACGGGAAAGCAGCCAAATCGGAATACCGGCACTTCAATGTGAAAACCGTGGAGGGGCCGAATGATTTTGCCACCATGCAGGAGGTGATTCAAAGGCGCTACAGTAGGCTCATTAAAGAAAGTAAAACCCTTCCGCAGCTCATCATTATTGATGGTGGAAAAGGACAGCTGAGTGCGGCGGTGGAAGTGCTGAAACAACTGGGTATTTATGGTAAAGTAGCCGTTATAGGTATTGCCAAACGGCTGGAGGAACTCTATTATCCGGAAGATTCCTTGCCGCTGTACCTCGATAAAAAATCGGAAACGCTCAAAGTGATACAGCAAATGCGCGATGAGGCGCATCGATTTGGTATAACGCACCACCGCAACCGCAGAAGCAAGGGTTTGGTAAAATCTGCATTAACTGACATTCCCGGAATAGGCCCTGAAACGGCCGCAATGCTGCTTAAAAACTTTAAATCTGTGGCAAGGGTAAGAACATCAGGTGTTGATGAACTATCGGCACTTATAGGCGAAAAAAAGGCAAATTTGGTTTTTAATCATTTCCATCCTGATGAACATGCAAACGGATAACCAACATACCTTGTTGCAATTGCTTACCGAGGCCCAAAAGCATGAGGTGGCTTGTATCTGCGTGTCAAATGGGTTTGATGATCCCTACGGACAGTTTGATATGTTGGCCGGTTTTGGCGAGAAAACCTCCTTTCATTCACCCGAGGCAATTTCGAATACAGCGTCCCTGAAGATGGGTTTTTGCAGTTATGATTACAAAAACAAGCTTGAAAACCTGACTTCACTGCATCCGCAGGCTGTTTCCGTTCCGGATTTTTATTTTTTTGAGCCTCAGTTTTACTTCAAAGCAGCTCGGGAAAAAGATGTTCAGGAATCCAACTTTTCAATGCCTGAAGCAGTTTCCTTTTCTCAAAAGAAAAACGCGGCGGAGTTTGTTTGCAGTATACCGAGGAATCAGTATCTGCAAAATGTGGAACACATCCGGGAATGCATTAAAAATGGCGATTTTTATGAGATGAACTACTGCCTGCAGTTTGAATGCGACGGTTGCCTCAATCCCTATGCATTGTTTGCAGAATTGAACCGTACAGCACCGGCACCGTTTGCCACCTTTTTTAAGTACCATGATAAGTTTTTGCTTTGTTCGAGCCCGGAGCGTTTTTTGGCTAAACGAAATAAGATACTGATTGCACAACCCATCAAGGGCACACGCAAAAGGGATAAAGAGCCAGTAGCAGACGCACAAATAAAATCAGCATTGGCAGACAGCGTGAAAGACCGCGCTGAGAATATTATGATTGTGGATTTACTGCGGAACGATCTCAGCCGTGTGTGCCATCCGGGAACAGTATTGGTTCCTGAGCTTTGCGAAGTGTATTCCTTCAGCCATGTTCATCAAATGATTAGCACAGTAACCGGTGAAATAAAGCCGGAAACCGGCTTTGTAGAAATCCTGAGGGCGTCTTTTCCTATGGGCAGTATGACCGGTGCGCCCAAAATTCAGGTTATGAAAGATATTGAGCGTTTTGAGAACTTTAGCCGTGGCTGGTATTCAGGCTGCCTGGGCTATTGGGAAAACGGAGATTTTGATTTGAACGTGGTAATAAGGTCTCTGCAACTGGATACCGGTTCAGATAAAATGTACTACCATGTAGGCGGAGCTATTACCTACGATAGTATTCCTGAAGACGAATACAACGAATGTCTTCAGAAAGCGGCAGGTTTGATACAAACCCTTAAAAATCAGGTAACTTCAAATTTATAACCGACACCCTTTACGGTGTGAATATAGCGTTCTTCCAGCTTTTCACGGATTTTGCGTACATGTACGTCTATGGTACGGTCTACCACAAGCACCTCATTCCCCCATACGTTTTCAAGAATCTCATCCCGGCTGAATACCCTGCCCGGACGGCTGGCGAGGAAAGAGAGCAGTTCAAATTCCTTACGGGGAAACTGCAGTGCTTTTCCTTTAAATTCAACCACAAACCGTTCCCTGTCTATTTTTAAATCCCCAAAATCAATGATCTCGTGGGTCGTGTTTTGAATGGCATTTCTTCTTCTAAGAATGGCTTTTAACCTCGACATCAATACTCGTGGCCGTATAGGTTTCGAAATGTAATCGTCAGCACCGGCTTCAAAACCCGCCAGTTCTGCAAATTCTTCACTGCGTGCCGTAAGAAAAACAATGGGTATGTTCTTGGTATCGTTGTCTTCCTTCAATTGTCGGCAAGCTTCCATACCGTCCATTACCGGCATCATCACATCCATTAAAATCAGGTCGGGCTTGATTTTGCGGGTTTGCTCCAATGCCTGAAAGCCGTTGGCCGCAATGTGAACTTCAAATCCCTCTTTGTTCAGGGCATGCCTGATAATTTCGAGGATGTCCAGTTCGTCATCGACTACCAGAATTTTAGGCATATTTTTTACCATTACTATGCAAACAAATAATGGATTTGTTATGGTCTCTTAACGCTATTATTATCTTATTATTAATAGCTTTCGTGGGTTAATTGGCAAAAACTTCCTGCAGTTTTGCATACAGGTTTTCACCACGCAATCCTTTGGCTATGATTTTGCCGTCCCGGTCCAGCAAATAGGTTGCCGGAATACTACTTACCTGATACAGTTTTGCAGGTGAACTTTGCCAACCCCCCAGATCGCTAACATGTTTCCATACAAGAGAATCATTTGAAATGGCACTTTTCCAGCGGCTTGCGTCACTGTCTAAAGAGACGCCATATATTTCAAATCCTTTACCCTTGAAATCATTGTACATTTTTACATTAAAAGGATTCTCCCTTCTGCAGGGTCCGCACCATGAGGCCCAGAAATCTATAAGTACCACCTTGCCGCGCAGACTGCTGAGTGCAAGCTCCGTCCCGTCAGGTTGTTTTAATTTAATATCAGGTGCAACGGCACCGATGGCCAGTAATTTCTCTTTTTCATAGCGCGAAGTCATCTCTGTCATGTACTTCCCTGTGGGTGAGAATCCTTTGAGCGAAAGGTATGCATGTTCCAGCAAAGGAAATTCAATCTCTTCAAGCATTTGGGTTGCCAAAACAAAGTAAGGCACCGGCGACTTTTTCATGCCCATCACCAGGTTGGTAATATTGGTTTTGCGCTCGCTAAGCAATTGATAATACTCTTTTTGCAACTGTTGTCCAATGGCATAGTTTTCAGGGGAATTGGTCAGTCCCCGAGCCCTGTTTTCAATATTTTGAAGTTTGATGATGTAAGAAACGTTCAAATCCACCAGCTGCTTGAGTTCTGAACTGCTTTCTATGCCTTTTCCCGACAGCGCATAGCTAACATCCAGGCCGCTGCCTGAACATTCTACCTTTGCCTGGGTTTTGTTGTCTATAATCATGTAAATCAGGCTGTTTTCATCCCACTGCAGCTGACAAATGGCACTTTCTTTAATGTTGCCTGAGATGGTGAAGTTGCCCTTGTCATCTGTGCGAGCGCTGTCTATGAGTTGTTGGCCTGAGGGAGTTACTTCCAGCAATACCACCAGGTTGTTGGGCTTGTCTTTAATACTGCCCTGAATGGTAAAGCCGTCTTTTACTTTTTCCAGAGAGCCTTCCTGGCGCGTAAGCAGGTCATTAATCCAGTTTTCAATGCTGGAGCCTTTATTTCCTGCCTTAGCGTTGTTGCAAGATACTGCGGAGGGTGCCAGCATTATTAATACTGCTGTCCAGAGCCCGAATTTTAATTTATTGAATGCCATCAAAACGAATTAAGCAAATATCGTCCCAAACTTTGCAAAGGTCAAGTTATTTTTACGATGCGCTTTTGCGCGATTCTTCCATTTCCTTGGGGGTCACTGCATTTTCGAGCCTGTGTTCCCCAATTCGGGTGCGGCAAAGCGCAGATAAATGACCGCCGCTGCCCAGTGCAATTGCAAAATCGTGCGCAAGTGAACGTATGTAGGTGCCTTTGCTGCATACAACCCTAAAATGGATATCAGGTAAAGATACACCCGTGATTTCAAATTGGCTGATGGTGATGTTTCTGGGTTTCATTTCGGTGGCAACGCCTTCCCGAGCAAGCTTATATGCCCTTTTTCCATCAACTTTTATGGCAGAAAAAACCGGAGGCAGCTGAGAAATCAGACCCGTAAATGCTTCCGTTTTATCTCTGATTTGTTCTTCTGTGATTTGGTCGAATGAAAAATATGCATTGGGCTCAGTCTCCAAATCATAGCTGGGTGTGGTGTTTCCCAAAGTGATGGTTCCTGTATATTCTTTTTCCTGATCCTGAAGTTCCTGGATTTTTCTTGTGCTGCCTTCTGTGCATAACAGTAAAAGTCCGGTCGCCAAAGGATCCAGTGTA
>CAYSIK010000065.1:0-11601 GCA_964431045.1 uncultured Flavobacteriaceae bacterium | reverse complement strand
AGTGTTGCGTGTCAGTATCACTTACCGCCTCTGCAAATGGGGTTTATACAGAAGTCCTATCTACCGTTAGTTCCTGTCGTAAGGCACCCTGGTTTCCTCCGTGTGCAGCATATTTTGCTTTTCAAATTCCAGGTAGCATGCAATCGCCAGTTGTGAATAGTTTTGTGCCTCACTTTTAAAATATCCTGCACTGGTTTTCCATAATGTTTTTATCAAATCGTTACCTTGTGCCTCCTTTGGCATAATAGCCATTGCGCCTCTTACGGTTCCGGCACCTGCATTGTAATTGTGCAAGGCGAGTAATTTAAACCACAGGGCATTTTCGTCCACTTTAAAACCATAGGTTTCGCACCACTTTCGGGCGTAGGGAATGCATATTTCTTTAATCAGCATAGCAGCAGCGTAGGCACTACGGTCAAAAGTTTCTCTTTCATCCACGTATCTGTCTACCCGAAGACCATATTTACGAGCCACAAAAGGCATAAGCTGAAAATTTCCATAGGCGCCTGCAGTGCTTTTTTGTTTGTTGGATCCGGGACTTTCAATCAACAGAACACTCTGGGCATAAAATGGGTCAACACCAAAACTGTCAAACAGTTCAATGCCTCGTTTCATATAGTCTCCAATCTTGTCAAAGCGATAAAAATGATTTTTACCTGAAGTAAATCGGATGTGGAATGTTGAATCAATCTTGTACTGAGCGGCAAGTTCATCTCTGAAAAGGTGCAGATGACCTTTTTGCTCCAGGCTGTCAATCATCCTTTTGGGAAAAACTGCAAGGCCTCTCCTGTTCTCTACCACATTGGCCAGTAAACTATCTTTGCTGAGGGTGACAATTCTGCACCAAAATTTGATTTCCGGCAAAGTATCCCAACCATCTTGGCGGATACACCCTACTTTGAAATAGCAAATTCGGGCTCCATCACTTTTTCGAACTGTACAAATTTCCCTAATACACCTACCTTGGGGTTGCTCACTTTCTTTTTTAGCTGCTTCGGACGAAGATGCAGAATTACAGGATACGGCAAGGATAATAGTTGCGCCCAACACAGATTGGGCAGTTCTGAAGATACTCATAAAGGTTTTCATTCTTTTTTATCACAATAAACATCAAGGTATTTTTTTGCGGATTTTTCACCCAGCTTGAAGCTTTTCTCCCAATCTTCGCAAGCTTCTGCTCCCCGTCCCAGTTTTATTCGGGCAAGGCCACGCCCCAGATAGGCGTAAGCAGGTGACATATTTTTCATTTTCAGCGCACGGGTAAGCACAATTTCGGCCTCTGTATATTTTTCCTGCTGCAAGAGACAGTGACCATAGTCAGCCATCAGATTTGCATTTGCAGTATCGTTTTGAAGCAGTGTAACATAGATATCAGCAGCTGATCCATAGTCTTGGAGAAAGAAATAATTATCCGCCTTTAAGTGCTGTATTTCCTGTTTCACAGATTCAGAAACATCCTCATTAAGCAATAACCTGTTCAGGTAATCCATGCTTCGCTGATATTTCCCTATTCGCTGAAACATGGAGGCTGCCTCCAATTGCAAGATACCATCATCGGGATTCAGTGACAAAGCAATTTCCATATGATGTGCAGCCTCTTCAGGATTTCCGGCCTTTTCATACAATATTGCCAGCCGTTCATCTGTTTTACTTTCCGGATAATTACGGGCCCTCCATTTCAAATCCTGTATGGCGAGATCCCAATCTTCTGCCTCTAATGCTGTCAGGTAGCGCATTTCCCGCGCTTCCTTGTGTGCAGGAAAATAGGAAATGTATTGGGTAACATCGGTAATGGCAAACTGCAAATTACCCGTTCGCCATAGGGCCAAAGCACGGCTAAAGTATGCCTCTTTGAATCCTGTATCTATCAGAATACATTTATTCAAATCAACCACAGCCAGGCTATATTGTTTCAATTTTATTCTGGCTACACCCCTGTTAAACCAGGCTGTAGCAAGGACAGGCTCAGCTTTAATGGCCAGGCCGTAACACTCCACAGCATATTTATAATCTCCCGCATCCTCTGCCTGCTTGCCTTTTTTCAAACATTCTTCCGGTGTCTGAGCCATAGCCATATTTGCCACACAACAGCACATTGTGGTTAAAATCGTGACAAGTATGTGAAACTGTAGTCTCATTCTATGTGATATTTGCAAAACACGGGCCGAAAATCATTTCTTATTTTACAAAGATGTTCACACCATGAATATAACTTTTCACGGAGCTGCCGGACGGGTTACCGGCACCAAACACCTGATAACAACCGATAATGGCGAACGCATTTTATTGGATTGCGGACTTTTTCAAGGAGAAGGCCGCGCAGGCGATTTTCTCAACCGCCATTTTGGTTTTAACCCCGCAGATGTTGACTGCGTGATATTATCTCATGCTCATATAGACCACTCAGGTCTATTGCCTCGCCTGGTCAAAGAAGGTTTTAGCGGTCCCATTTACTGCAATGAAGCTACTGCAGACTTGTGCCAATTGATGTTGATGGATAGTGCCAAAATTCAAAAATCAGATCTGGAAAGGGTTAATAAGCGAAGAATTGCCAGAGGCGAACCCGCACTCGAGTTGTTATATGATGAGGATGATGTACAAACCACCATCTCCTTAATTCAAACTTTGCGCAATGAGAGCTGGACTAAAGTTGGCAAAGACACCCGCGTTTTTCTAACCCCAAATGCCCATATTTTGGGTTCAGTCTCCATTACCCTGGAACTAATGAAACAAGGGGTTCCAACCATACTTACCTTCACCGGCGATATTGGCAGACCAGGCGACAGCATTCTGGAAGGCCCTAAAGCATTTCCGCAATCGGACTATATTATCTGTGAAAGTACCTATGGCGATCGATTGCATCCTGCAGCTGAAGATGCCGAAAAAGCTTTACTCCAGCTGGTTTCAGAAACCTGTATTGACCGAAAAGGCAAAATTATCATCCCTGCATTCAGTGTAGACCGTACCCAGGAAATCATTTATTTGCTTGACCGCCTTGCATTTCAGAGAAAACTGCCAAATATCAATGTTTATGTAGATTCGCCCCTTAGCGTTCAGGCCACGCATATTATGGGCCGACACAGAAGCGAGTTCAACCGTGAAATCCTCGACTACATAAGCAAAGATGGAAATCCTTTTGATTTTCCCACTCTTCATTATGTTTCCAAGGTGGAAGAATCAAAGAAAATCAATGAAAACCCGGGGCCCTGCATTATTATTTCGGCCAGTGGCATGGCCGAAGCCGGCAGAATCAAGCACCATATTGCCAATAATATTCAGGATGCAAGAAATACCATTCTATTGGTGGGATATGCAACACCGGACAGTCTTGCAGGCAGACTCCGCGATGGTATAAATCCGGTAAGAATATTTGGTGATGATTATCCTGTTGGGGCGCAAATTGCCAGTATGCCCTATTTCAGCGCGCATGCCGATTATAATGAGATGCTTGAATACCTTTCATGCCAACGAAAATCAGATGTAAAAGGCATATTTCTGGTGCACGGTGATATGCCGGCATTGTCCGCATGGAAGAGCCGTTTGTTGGATCATGGATATAAAAACGTAGTGATAGCAGAAGATAAACAAACCATTGAAATAGCATAATGGAAACAACAGTAAATCAGCACCCTAAATATCAGAATTTATTCATTTTTCTGGGATTCCTATTTTTAACCAACGCCATCGTAGCAGAAATCATCGGAACCAAAATATTCTCGCTTGAAGACTCTCTCGGTCTGCCACCTGCTTCCATTTCGCTGGGTGGTGAAACGTTTAATTTCAACCTGACCGCCGGGGTAATGTTATGGCCTGTGGTTTTCATTTTAACCGATATCATCAATGAATATTTTGGAAAAAAAGGGGTAAAAAAACTCTCCTACCTGGCTTCAGGCATGCTGATATACAGCTTTCTTATGATTTTGGCTGCCATGAACCTGGAAGGAGCTGATTTTTGGATTAAAAGCCGGCAGCAACAAGGCGTACCGGAAATGGATACCGCCTTCAACGCCATACTGGGTCAAGGATTGTTTATTATACTCGGTTCATTGACTGCATTTCTTATTGGACAGATGGTGGATGCCTTTGTATTTGCTCAGGTGAGAAAAAGAACCGGCCACAATATGATTTGGCTGAGGGCAACCGGAAGCACACTCATTTCACAATTTATCGACAGTTATATTGTGCTTTTTATTGCTTTTTACTGGGGAGCGGACTGGTCCGCTGTGACCGTTCTGAAAATCGGCACCATCAATTACGTTTATAAACTAACGGTAGCAATATTACTCACACCTGTATTGTACGCCGTTCATGCAGGTATTGACCGGTATCTGGGCAAGGAATTAAGTGAGAAAATGATGAAAACTGCAATGGAAAGCAAGTAAGCTGCTTACTTGTGGTTAATTTTGCCCTTCCATGAAAGAACAATTGCTGGGGGCTTTTCTTATTAGTTTGCTGCACGGACTAATCCCCAGCCATTGGTTACCCATGGTTAGCATCGCCAAGCACCAAGGCTGGAACCTTCAAAAAACCTTGCGCTTTTCCTTTCTTCTGGCAATGTCTCATGCTGTCAGCACCATTTTAATCGGGCTGGTTATTGCAACCCAAAGCACTCTTTTTGTAAATGTGCATGCATCCTGGTTTAAATGGATACCGGCATCCTTGCTGGCAGGTCTGGGTATTTGGTTCTTGTACCGCCATCACAAGCACCATCATTTTCACATACACAACACCCATCAGGATGCTGTTTTCCGGATATGGCCTTTGTTACTGGCCATGTTCTTGTCTCCATGCCTGGAAATAGAAGGTTTTTATTTCTCACTGGCTTTTGAAGGCTGGCTTTGGATTGCCATTTTGTCACTGATTTATCTAATCACTACTTTAGGCAGCATGCTTGCATGGATATGGATTGCCTACAAAGGACTTGAGAAAATTAACGCCCACCGCTGGACACACAGCGCGGGAATTCTGACAGGAGTTGTTCTGATTCTATCAGGACTGCTATTCCTTTTGGATTGAGGCTATTAACTACATTTAAAGCAATGCTGGTGCAAGGTTAGACAACCAGTTGAAATATCGATTTCATCAGGCAAACTTATGTCACCTTGATTGAACCGTGATACTTATTCTAAAAAACGACAACCTTATGGGCAGATACTTCCTAAAACGATAAAGGCCGCTGAATAGCGGCCTTTATCGAAAGATTCAGTTAATGTTTACAGGGCCTTGGCTCCCTCTACCCATTTGTTCCACTGATCGGCAGAGGTTTTGCTGTCCTGTTCTACCAGGGCCGCAATTTTCTCTTCATTCAGTGCAATAAGATCGGATACAGAATTGATGCCCATGGCATTCATTTTCTTAACAGCTGCAGGACCTACACCGGCAATATCCTTAAGTTCTTTTCCGGTTTCGGTAGCAGGAGCTGCTTCAACTTTTTTGGGTGCTTCGGCAGTCTTTGCTTTAGGGGCAGCTTTCTCGGTTTTCTCTGCCTGAGCAAATTTAGCTCTCAGTTCACTCAAAGCATCGAGTTCACCCATCGTAGTTGCCTGGGCATTCTGGTTAATTTTCTTAACCGCCTTGCTGGCATTCTTACGGGCTTTTTCACGAGACTTATCATCGGCTTCACCTTTTGCCTTGTCGGCAGCTTTCCAAGTGTTTGTATGGCTTACAATGATGCGCTTGCTGTCCTTGCTGAATTCAATCACTTCAAATTCAAGACTTTCATCTTCTTTTACAGAAACGTTTCCAGCTTTTTTGATATGACGTGAAGGAGCAAATGCCTCAACACCATACTGCATTTGGATAGTAGCCCCCTTATCGTTTACGCTCATTACCGTTCCTTCATGAACAGAACCTACCGTAAAGATGGTTTCAAATGTATCCCAGGGGTTTTCTTCCAGTTGCTTGTGACCCAGACTCAGTCGACGATTTTCTTTGTCAACTTCCAGAACAATTACATCCAGCTTTTCGCCTTTTTTCACAAACTCACTTGGGTGCTTAATTTTCTTGTTCCAGCTAAGATCGCTTACGTGTACAAGACCATCGATGCCTTCTTCCAGCTCAAGGAATAAGCCGTAAGAGGTAAGGTTTTTAACAACACCACTGTGTTTGGTGCCGAGGGCATATTTGTTTTCGATGGTAACCCAGGGATCGGGAGTAAGTTGCTTGATACCCAGGCTCATTTTGTGTTCATTGCGGTCGAGGTTCAGCACCAAAGCTTCTACCTCCTCGCCTACTTTCAGATATTCCGAAGGATTGCGCAGGTGGCTGCTCCAGCTCATTTCACTTACGTGAACCAAACCTTCAACGCCAGTGCTGATTTCGATGAAAGCACCGTAATCGGCTACACTTACAACTTTACCTTTCACCTTGCTGCCTTCTGAAATATCGGCGCCCAGGCTATCCCATGGGTGGGCAGTAAGCTGTTTCAGACCCAGTGATATGCGTTTTTTGCTATCGTCGTAATCCAGGATGGCAACATTGATTTTGTCACCCAGTTTGAGCACCTCTTCGGGGTGATTAATGCGTCCCCAGCTGATATCCGTGATATGCAGCAGGCCATCAATTCCACCCAGGTCAACAAATACACCAAAGGAAGTCATATTTTTAACTTCACCTTCAATTACCTGACCTTTTTCCAACTTACCTAAAATCTCAGATTTTTGGGCTTCGATATCGTCCTCAATCAATGCCTTGTGGCTTACAACAACGTTTTTGAACACGTCATTGATTTTAACCACTTTGAAATCCATATTTTTACCTACATACTGATCGTAATCGCGTACAGGTTTTGTATCAATCTGAGAGCCCGGCAGGAAGGTGTCGATGCCAAAAACATCTACTACCAAACCGCCTTTGGTGCGGGAGCGAACATAACCGGTAACCACTGCGTCGGAATTGTGGGCTTCAATAATTTTATCCCAGGCAGTTTCCTGCATAGCCTTACGGCGGCTTAGAACCAATTGGCCCAGACGGTCTTCGGCGATGTCAACAAAAACTTCGATTTCGTCGCCTACCGCAAGGTCGGGCATATCCCTGAATTCCTGACGGGATACCATACCATCGCTTTTGAAACCGATGTTAACTACAACATCTTTTTCGTTGATGGCAACTACACGGCCTTTAACAACCTGTTTTTCTGCTACAGGATTAAATGACTGCATGTAGGCGTCTTCCAGCTTTTTCTTTTCGTCTGAATTGTAAGTCTGGAAACCGGCTTCATCTGCGTCCCAATCAAAATCTTCGTGATCTGATGTGGTTACAGCTTTCTTGGATGATTTGGTGGTTTTTTCAGTGGAAGGGGCAGCTGTAACTTGGGCCGCTTCTTCTTCCGGGTTTTGAATTTGGTCGTTACTCAATGAATAGTTCCTCCTTTAAGGGGCGGCAAAAATAAGTACTAATATTCAATAAAAAAAGAAAAATCAGTATTTTGAAACCGCTTGTTACTCCTCAGTGGTTTCGGGACTTTGCGGCTCCCCTTCCCATTCACAGGATTCTCCCTGACAACAGGGCGCCACATTGATGCCACATCGCGGACACTGATAGTGACTGTGCACAAAAATCATTTCGCCCTGCAGGCCGCAAAAATCACAGTGCGTGGGTTTCATGAGGCAAATTTGCTCAAACTCCCTGCACCGTAATGCACAAAATGGTCACATTCCGGAGGCCATAGCCATGGCAAGCCTGTTACGTTCTGTATGAAAAGAAACCCTTGAAACAAATTCTGTTTCGCAATGGTCTTCATCATAAACATCTTGTTCCTGAACATCCTGCTCCTGAAAGATGACACATTTGCATACAGAGCAATGATAACATCCGTGAAGGTTGAGAACCATACTGAGGGTTCCGCAATGGCTGCATATTACATTTTCCATGACTCAAATTTCCTCAGGATTTAATCCCGCAGATTCACATTAAGTTCACATTACAAAAAATTAATCAGGGGATTGGTTTTTCATAACAATGAATTAATCATATTATGAAAATACTCAGGTGAATTAACCAGGCGACTGCCATACCAGGTATACAATTCCCCGTCTACAATTCGGATTTGGGCTGAAGGGCAAAGTTGGGCCAGTTCCACAATGTGTTTTTCCTTAAACGGATAGGGCTCAGATGAAAGAAAAACAATATCGGGATTTAACGATTTGATTACAGATGCACTTACTTCCGGATACCTTGAATCTATTTCATGAATGGCATTTTCCAGCCCGCAATACTGTAACATATCATGAATAAATGTATTTCTTCCTGCCACCATGTAAGGCTTTCTCCATATAAAATAGAGCACTTTTAAGGATTTGGTTTGAACTGATTTTATTTTATTAAAACCGGCTTCAATTTTCTGAACCACCGCCTCTGCATTATCCTGCTTACATACAACAATACCGATTTGGCGTATCATTTCCAGCGCATCATTCAGATTGTAAATATCGCTCATCCACACCGGAAATTCCTTCTCCAGTTCCTGAATCTGAGAATGTTCGTTTTCTTCCTTGTTGCCAATAATCAGATCGGGTTGCAAGTCTCGTATAGCCTGAATGTTCAGCTTTTTTGTTCCACCCACCTTGGTCGCGGACTTGAAGTGCTCTTGAGGATAAATACAATACACCGTTTGGCCAATAATGTGTTCAGCCAAACCCAGATCATACAACAACTCCGTTTGGCTGGGCACCAGCGATATAATCTTATTTGGAGTATCAGGGACCGCAACAGTGCGCCCCATTTGATCCACTAACTGCCGCATTCAAACATATGATTATTCAACCAGTTTCAGCAAATTGGATATATGCTCTGTGCCATTTGAAAGCCACAACCGCACATAAAACCTTCCCTTTCTTGAAACCGGCAATGTATGAATTCCAAACCAGGCAGAGCCGTAGTAAAACCATGGGTCATTATTTATATTCCTGGCAAACCCATGAAAAGTTGTGTCTACAGGCCCTGCATAACTCAATTGTCTTTTGGCTGTTACAAGATCAGAAATATCAGACAGCGCAGGATGGCCTGCATCCCATGAATCAATCGTAATGACTGCCATACTGTCTATGGAATGAATCAAATAGGGCTCCATAGGGCTGCAGGCGGTAGCGCTAGAAATGAACGATATTGATGGAACATTTGCTGCAACGGTGACAACTTCAAATTGCATTCTGAAGAAGGCCGTATCACCTTGAATAAAAACGCTGTCCTTACTAAGCAACCCGGCCTTGTTATCGGAAGCGATTATATCAATTCCCGTTAATTTTCTCCTGGGATTATGCCCTTTGCCGCAGGGCTCACAGCTAAAAATGAGCAGCATGGGTAAAAACAGGGTGACAGTAATTTTCTTCATGAATCATTGTTACTCACTCATGGCATCAATCACATCGTAGCGCGTAATGATGTGCCAGTTGCCGCCTAAATCCATCATTAATACTGCATTGTTTTCTTTGTTGATTAACGATGAAACATGGTCAATGGTATCGGAGTAAGAAACAATTGGAAATGGCTTGCGCATTACTTCTTTTACCTGCGACTGCATCAAATCGCGATTTCTTAGCAATGCAGCATACAAACCTGCATCTTCCAGGGCACCGGAAAATTGCTTGTTTTCATCCAGTACCGGAATTTGAGATATACCGTATTTCTGCATCAGCGCAAAGGCGGTTTCGCAGGTGTCGGTTTCTTTAATGGTAAGCAGAGGCAAATGGCTGTGTCCTTTTACCAAATCCAATGCGAGTGCTTTGGGCGATGCCGGTAAAAAGCCTCGGTCGCGCATCCAGTCGTCATTGAACATTTTGCCCAGGTAACGCGTGCCGTGATCGTGAAAAATCACGACCACCACATCGCTTGCTTTGAACCGGTCTGCCATCTGCATCAGTCCGGCCATTGCCGAGCCTGCGCTGTTGCCAACAAAAATGCCCTCTTCGCGGGGAATACGGCGTGTCATTACCGCTGCATCTTTGTCGGTTACTTTTTCGAAGTAATCAATGATGCTAAAATCTACATTGGCAGGCAGAAAATCTTCTCCAATTCCTTCAGTAATATAAGGATAGATTTCGTTTTTATCGAAAATGCCTGTTTCCTTGTACTTTTTGAAAACAGAGCCGTAGGTATCAATGCCCAGCACCTGAATGGCGGGATTTTTCTCTTTCAGAAACCTACCCGTACCGCAAATGGTACCGCCGGTTCCCACACCTACCACCAGATGGGTGATTTTACCTTCGGTTTGTTCCCAAATTTCCGGACCGGTTTGTTCATAGTGCGCCTGAGAATTGCTCAGGTTATCATACTGATTGGGCTTCCAGGCGTTGGGAATTTCTTTGGCCAAACGTGTACTTACGCTGTAGTAACTGCGGGGATCTTCGGGCTCAACATCCGTGGGGCAAACGATGACTTCGGCGCCAAACGCTTTCAGGGCATCTACCTTTTCCTTGCTTTGTTTGTCGGTAGTAGTAAAAATGCACTTGTATCCCTTGATAACAGCTGCAATGGCCAGCCCCATGCCCGTATTGCCGCTGGTTCCCTCCACAATGGTTCCGCCCGGTTTCAGCAAACCCGATTTTTCTGCATCTTCGATCATTTTCAAGGCCATTCGGTCCTTGATGGAATTTCCGGGATTGACGGTTTCAACTTTGGCGTAAACTTCACACGGCAGATCGCGGGTGATGCGGTTGATTTTCACCAGAGGCGTATTGCCAATGGTTTTAAGAATATTGGGGTAAACACGCATTATACATGCAAAGTAAAGGTAAAGTTCGTTATCACGTAGCTTTTCAAATCATCCATCTTTTCCACCGGTTCTGCCATTTGGCAGGAAAACGTGTCTTTATTGTACCTTCGCAGGGTTGGAAAACCTCAAGCATTTATCTGCGCTGTATGCCGAATATATGGCAAAAAATGCGTTTACCGGAAATCCGGAAACGCTTTATGCGCCTATGAACTACATCATGGAACTGGGTGGAAAGCGTGTTCGTCCATTGCTTGCCTTACTGGGCGCGGAAGCTTGCGGCGGCAACGCTGAAAATGCACTGCTATGGGCTCATTCAGTGGAAGTGTTTCACAACTTCACCCTCGTGCATGATGATATCATGGACAATGCGCCTACACGCCGTGGAAAGCCCACAGTGCATGAAAAATGGGGCATAGCCGAAGGAATCCTGTCAGGTGACAACATGCTTATTGCTGTATACGAGGGACTTTTACATTCGGATTATCCTCAAAAAATGGAATTACTGCAATTGTTGTCAAAAACAGCCCGAGAGGTTTGTGAAGGACAGCAGCTGGATATGGATTCCGCCACAAAAAATACTGTAACGGAAGCCGAATACCTGGAGATGATTCGCCTAAAAACGGCGGTTTTGCTGGGTTGCAGCCTGCAGGGCGGCGGAATTTGCGCCGGAGTCAATAGCGACGTACAACAGCGCTTGTATGATTTTGCCATCAACATGGGCTTGTGTTTTCAACTGAATGACGACCGGCTGGACGCCTTCGGAGATCCACTGCTGACGGGTAAAGTTGCGGGCGGGGATATTGCTGAAGGCAAAAAAACCTGGCTGTATATCGCGGGAAATTCAAAAGGAGAAACCGATGCGATCTGGAACCAATATTCCGGCGCTGGCA